>JANNQT010000153.1:0-33437 GCA_031400895.1 Alphaproteobacteria bacterium
CTGCAGCGCTACAAGGCGCTGCAAGACATTATCGCCATCCTGGGCATGGATGAGCTCTCGGAAGAAGACAAACTGGTGGTCGCCCGCGCCCGCAAGATCGAACGCTTCCTGAGCCAGCCCTTCTTCGTGGCTCAGGCGTTCACCGGCACGGAAGGCAAGCTGGTGGACCTGAAAGACACCATCCGCGGCTTCAAGGGCCTGGTCGAGGGAGAGTACGACCACCTTCCCGAGCCGGCCTTCTACATGGTAGGCTCAATCGAGGAAGCCATCGCCAAGGCGCAAAGGCTGGCGGCGGAGGCGGCTTAGGGCTTAGCATGACCTAGAACCTGGGTAACCGGGGGGGAAAGAGGAGGGACGCCTCATGTGGTTTGTAGATAAGCTTGGGCCGACGCCGAACGGTAGCGCGGAAGCGCCGCGAGCCGGCGCTCCGGCGGCGAAAGCGCCGCCGGCAGCAAACGCCAAACAAGCGCCGGCGCCGCAACCGCGCGCGCCGCAACCCGCTGCGCCCCCCCCCCGCGCCGCCGCGCCGCCGCCGCCGCGTGAACCCGAGCCGCCGAAAAAGAAAAAGGGCTGGTTCTAGACATGGCGGCTGCGGCAGAGGGCGTCGCCAAATCGTGCGCGGATTTGACCGCGACCCTGGTGGTCGAGGGCTGCCTGCCGATGATCCGCGGCGATGTTCAAGGCAAGGCGCCTCTGGCGCCGATTCCGTTGACGCCCGAGGAGCGCGCCACGCTGAGGCTCGACCCTGGCGGCATCACCATGTTCTATCCCGCCCAGGAGGAGGGCGTTTTTTTCGATATGAACAGCACCAGCTTCGCGTTGTGGTTTTCCGGCGGCGATGTCGATCGCGCCGCCAACGCGCTCGACGCGGCGCTGAAGCGTGGGTTTCCCAAAGGCAAACAGCTGGACGAAGTCAAGCACAAACGCGATGCGCGCATGCGCGCGCGCGTCTATCGCGTTGAGCTGGGGCAGGGGCGCCTCGCCGCCATCTCCACCTCGTTTGCCGACCTGCCCGACGGCAGGCACAAATTTACCGTGCGCATCCAAGCGCAACAACGTCCGAGCTGAAAGCCGCCATGTCCGACAAACTCTCTTTCGCCCTGGTCTCGCCTGAACGCGAATTGTTCCATGGGCCAGTGGACCATGTCGTCGTGCCGGGCTCGGAGGGCGAGTTTGGCGTGTCGCCGAACCATGCGCCGGTGATGAGCGTGATCAAGCCGGGCGCGCTCAAGGTGATGAACGAAGGCCAGGTGCGGCGCATCTTCGTCAATGGCGGCTTCGCCGACGTGACCCCGGACGGGCTCACGGTGTTGGCTGAAGACGCGGTGGACTTGGCCGATATCGAGCCGGTGCAGCTTGAGCAGGATCTCAAAAACGCCGGCGACGATCTGCGCGACGCCACCGGCGACGCCCAGCGCGAAGCCGCCGCCCGCCGGCTCTCCCGGCTCGAAGGCATCAAGGCGGCGCTGGCGCGCTAAGCGTCCTCGAGCGCCATCTCGCGGTACAAATCTGCGAAGGCCAGCCGACAGGCATGCGTTGATCCTCTCATGGCCGTCGCCGGCTCGCCAGCAAACGCAATTTGCGGCGCGTGGGTGCCGCGCTAAGCTGCCGCCCATGCTCCCCCACCCACAGCTCTGGCCGGCTTGGATCGGCGCCATACTCGGCCTGGCGCTGATCGCTTGGTTGAGTTGGCTGCTGCTGCGCGCTTGGGCTGGCGTGGCCGCGCGCAAGCGCTGGATGCTGCTGGGGGCGCTGGCGTTGTTCGAGGCTCTGTATTGGGTCAATGTCTATGCCTGGCTGGTCGAGCCGAACCTGCTGGTGGTGCGCCGGGTCGAGATCGTCAGCGCGCAATGGCATGGCGCGCCGATCACCATCGCCGCCATCGGCGACACGCATGTGGGCAGCCCACATGTCGATGCCGCGCGCATGGGGCGCATTGTCGAGCGCGTGAATGCGCTCCATCCCGATCTAGTGCTGCTGCTGGGCGATTATGTCGGCGGCGATGCGCCGCGCCTGGCGCGGACTCAGCGCGAGCAGCTTGAAGTCGATGGCGGGATCGCCGCGTTTGCCGCGCTTGACCCGCCGCTCGGCGTATTCGGCGTCATCGGCAACCATGACGATTGGTACGACCGCGCCGCCATCGCCGGCGCGCTTGAGGATGCCGGCGTCGGCGTGCTCACCAACCGCAACGCGGTTCTGAGCCGGCGCGGCGGGGACATCGCTATCGCCGGGCTCGACGATTTCGCCACCGGCGCCCCCGACTTCGCGCGCGCGCTGGACGGGGCGGAGGGCTTGGACACGATCGTCATCAGCCATTCGCCCGATCCGTTTGCGCGCATGCCGCGCGGGCCGGCGCTGATGCTGGCGGCGCACTCCCATTGCGGGCAGGTGACGATTCCGTTTGTGGGCCGGCCGATCCTGCCGCTGCGCAACAGGCGCTATGCCTGTCATCTGGTCGAGGAAAACGGGCGCACGCTTTACGTCACTGCCGGCATCGGCACGAGCATCCTGCCGCTGCGCTTTCTCAATCCGCCGGAGATCGTGTTGATCACGCTGCGCGGCGGGGGAGGGTGAAACGACAAACCAAGAATCGCCGCTGGGACCGCCGGCTTCCAGCCGGCCCTTGTTGTGCCGACAGCAAGAAAGGGCCGGCTCTAGCCGGCGGTCTGAAGATGCTAAGCCCCGGCGCTATCGCCCCAGCCGAACAGCGAGAGCTGTTTACGCTTGGCGCGCGGTTTCGGGGCGAGGCCGCGGGCTTCGAACCATTGCAACGTCAGCTCGGCGACCTCGCGCGCCTCCGGCTCGCCGACCAGCCAATGGCTCATCTCGGCGAATTCGTGGAAGTGCGCCTGGCCGTCGGGAAAGCGGGCCATCACGCGGCGCACGGTGGAGGCGGGGTTGACGCGGTCCTTGCCGCCGGCCAGCCCCAGCACCGGCGCGGCGATCTTGTACACGGGCGCCTGCGAGGCCATCGCCGGGTCCGACCACCATTGCATCGCCTCGCGCACGGCGCGTCCGCTTTCCGGCACGAAGCGGGCGAAGGCGCGGCGCGCGTCCTCGCGCGACAGCCGGTCGAGCGTGGTGGCGCGGGCGATGCGAAAATCCGGCGGCACCGGCCGGCGCCAATAATCGCCGAGCATGGAGAGACCGAAATGATTGCCGTGCTCGTCCAGCGTGGTCGGCGGCACGCCCCACGGCGCCGACGGCGCCAGCAGCACCAGCCCCGCGACCGGGACCTGGGCTGCGGCAAGTTGTACAACAAGCCCGCCCAGCGAATGGCCGACCAGCACCGGCGGCGCGCGCAATTCGCCCGCGTAATGGGCGATTGCCGCCGCGTATTCCTTCAGCCCGGTCTGGGCCAGGGCTTCGAGATCGGCGCCGCGTTCATGGTGGGGCAGATTGGGGGCGTGGGTTTCGAAGCCCGCCGCCTCGAACGGCTCGCGGAAACCGTCAAAGGCCCAACCGCCGCAAAACGCACCATGCACGAACACAACCGGCGCTCGTGGCGGAGCGCGCGGGGACGCGCGGGGGGGACGCTTCATGCTTGGGCTGCCGCGGCGGCGCCCGTAAGGCTGATTCTCATTGCTTTGTCCCCACGCTGTATTTCTTGAACCGGCGCGCCACTTCTTCGTAAGTGGGGCGCTTGAACGGGATAACCAAGGCTGGCGCTTGCTCAAGCGGGGCCCAGCGCCAGTCGCTGAACTCCGGAGTATGTGTATCGAGTCTGATGTCGGCGTCACGCCCCTTGAAGCGGAAGGCAAACCATTTCTGCCTTTGCCCCTTATAGCGCCCGCGCTGTTTCATTTTTGTGCGCAGGTTCATGGGGAATTCGTAATAGAGCCAGTCCGGCGTTTCCTCGAGCAAATCGACATGTTCGGCGCGGACGCCGATTTCCTCCTCCATTTCCCGATAAGCGCTGTCGCGCGGGGTTTCGCCCTTATCGATGCCGCCTTGGGGCATTTGCCATTGGTAGGGCCCCTCGGCGCCGGTGCGTTTGCCCAAAAATAGCAGCCCGTCGCGCTGAAACAGCGCCAGGCCAACATTAGGGCGAAAGTGTTTCGGCTCGAATTGGTCTGTCATCGGCGCGCGGCGCGTGCATTGAGCACCGCCGACGCCGGGGCTAATTGATAGCCGCGCGAACTCACATCCCGCGCCCAGCGGCTGACCTGCTCCATGGTGACAGGATAGGCGAAGCCGGCGCCGATGGCGCTCTGATTTTGCAGCGCCAGCGCCTCCAGATTGAGCAATTGATCGTCGATGGCGTCGGCCTCGCGGCGGGTGTCGATGACGCGGTCGGCGGCGGTGCTGGAGAGACCAGCGCGCTGCGCCTCGACGCTGAGCGCGGTGCGTTGGCCGATGCCGGAGGAGACGAACACCAGCCCGCGCCGGCGCAGCGCCTGCACCACTGGCAGGGCCGCTTGCGCCGAAGTGGCGAAACGCGCGCCCTGATAATTGGTGACGCCGAAATAGCCGCTGCCGCGCGACAGCAATTGTTCGAGCCGGGCGATGTTCTGCTGCGTCGGCGCCGAAGCCAGCAGCGTCTGTGGGCCGGTGTCGTCGGCGTCGAGGTCGAACGGCTCCATCGGCAATTCGAGCAGCACTTCGTGGCCGCGGGCGCGGGCGCGGTCGATCCAGCTTTGCAGATTATTGGCGTAGGGGACGAAAGAGAGCGTCACTTCCGCTGGCAGTTCGTCGATCGCCTGGGTGGTGGCAGTGGCGTTGAAGCCGAGGCCGCCGATGATTATGGCGATAGCGGGCTTGCCGGTCTGCGCGGTGAACGGGCGCGCATAGGCTTGCGCTGGGGTGCGCCCGTTCGCGCCGACGATCGGCAGCGGCCCGTTGGGCCCGGATTCGGTGAGCCCGGCGATCGGCGCGCGCGGCAGCGGCGGAACCCGCGGCCGGTTGGGCTCCGGCGCGCCGACCACGGAAACCCGCAATTGGCCGTCGTCGCCGATTTCCCCGATCTCGCCGCCAGGCGCGGCCGGCAGATCGTTGAGGCCGAAATATTCGGCGTCCTGGTTGGCCTGCTCGAACGAAAGCCGCGGCGCGGCGTCGGCCGAGCCCGGCGACGGCGCCAGCGACACCACCCGGCGCGGGCCGGCCGCGCTCGGATCGCCGAACACCTGAACCCCAAGCCCGGCGATGGCGGCAAGCCCGATCGCCGCCGCCATCGCCAGCAGACTTTGGTTCAAGCGCGGCTTTGTCGAGGGCTCAAATCTAGACGCCATCGCTCACCCAATGGGAAAGCGCGAAAAGGCGTGGGCTGGGCGCGTTCGCGAGCGAATCATCGACGCGAAACATCGCTGAATTCGCACTGCACGTCACTAGCGCGCGCTGGCCGTTAAGCTTGGTTGATGAAGGGTAAAAATCCTAAAGCAACGGACTTTAAATTCGCCTCAGTTTGATGGCGATCGCGGAGCGAATTTAAAGTCCCAAAGTTGCTTTAGAAACTTTTGAATCTAAAGCGTCTTCTTGGCCTTAAATGCGACAACCCGATCGATCCAAGCACTGAGTCGCATTCAAGGCCAGACGCTTTAGCCCGCGCGGGCGCGCAGGCGTTCGGCGACCAGCCCTTGGCGCAGGAAATTCATGGCCCGATTAAGCTGATAGTCTTCGTCCTCGTCCCAGTTTTCCGGCGGCTGATCGGCGGGCGCGTGCGGCGCGCGCCGTTGCGCGCCCGAATCGTTGTCGAGCGAGTTCGGCAGATCGGCTTCCGAGAACGAAAGCCGGCGCAGGCGTTCCGGATCCATGCGCCGCGCAGCCACTTCCATGTCCGGTTCGATGCCCGCTCCCTGGATCGAGCGGCCGGCGGGGGTGTAGTAACGCTGCGTGGTCAGCCGCAGCGCGCCGTCGCGCCCGCCTTGCAGCGGAATCAGCGTCTGCACCGAACCCTTGCCGAACGAGGTGGTGCCCACCACCAGCGCGCGATTGCGATCCTGCAGCGCGCCGGCGACGATTTCCGCCGCCGAGGCCGAGGCGCCGTTGATCAGCACCACCACCGGCACGCCGGCGAGGTCGTCGCCGCGGCGGGCGCTGTAGCGGCGCACGTCGCTGGGCTGGCGCCCGCGCGTGGACACCACTTCCCCGCCATCGAGGAAAGCGTCGGAAACCTCGATCGCCTGGTCGAGAAGTCCGCCGGGGTTGAAGCGCAAATCCACCACCACGCCCTTGAGGCGCGCGCCAGCGTCGCGGCGAATGGTGCGGATGGCGTCGGCGAGCATGTCGCTGGTGCGTTCGTTGAACGTGGAAATGCGGATGATGCCGATGTCGCCGCCTTCGACGCGCGCGGTCACCGCGCGCACATTGATGATCTCGCGGCGCAGCGTCACTTCGAACGGATCGACGCCCTCACGCGCGACGGTGATGGTGATGTCGGTGCCGGCTTCCCCGCGCATGCGGCGCACGGCTTCGTTGAGGGTGAGCCCGACAATGCTTTGGCTGTCGATGGCGGTGAGGTAGTCGCCGGGCTGGATGCCGGCGCGCGCCGCGGGCGTGCCGTCAATCGGGGTGACGACGCGCACGACGCCATCTTCGCTGGTCACCTCAATGCCGAGGCCCCCGTATTCGCCGCGGGTGGTCACCTGCATGTCGAGATATTCGGCGGCGTCCATGTAACCAGAGTGCGGGTCGAGCGAGGCGAGCATGCCCTGGATGGCGGCTTCGATCGCTTCTTTCCCGTCGATCTCGGTGACATAATCCCGCTCCACGCGCGCCAGCACGTCGGCGAACAAGTCGAGTTCGCGGTAGATGTCGCCGCGCTCGTCGCGCTCGGGGGCCGACCAAGCCAGCGCGCCCACGCACGCCGCCAAGCCCAGCAAAGGCGCTGCTATCCATACTGCGCGCATCTGTTCCGCTCCTCTGCGGCGCCTACTTCACCAGCTTAACCAGGCCCGGCGTTGGCCGCGACCGCCACGCCGCGAGCGCCGAGCCACCGTCCCGGATCGACCGGCTGACCGTTGCGTCTGACTTCGACATACAATTCCGGCGCCGGCGTGTCCGATGCTGGCATTTCTCCGACCGGCTGACCAGCCCGAACCGGCTCGCCCACCCTGGCCGAGATGGTGTCCAGGCCCGTCAGCACCAGAGCGTAACCCCCGTCCAGGTCCAGGATCAAGACCTGGCCATAAGAGCGAAACGCCCCGGCATAGGCGACCTGCCCGCCCGCTGGGGCCACGACTTGGGCGGCGCGCGCGGTGCGCAGGGTCGCCCCCTGGGTGGCGGGGGCCGCACCCTCGCGGACGCCGTAGCGGCGCACCACTTGGCCCTGGGCCGGGGCCTGCCAGGTGCTGGGGATAACGTTGGGCCCGGCGGCGCGGCGGGCCGGCTGCACCCGCTGGGCCAGTTCGCGCAGAGTGCGCGCCTCGGTCGCCAGCGCCGCCACCCGCCGCTCGGCGGCGTCGGCGTCGCGGGCCAGGCGCGTCTGCGCGTTGCGGCGCTGGGCGAGCAATTGGCCGAGCCCGGCGCGTTCCTGCTCGATCGCCGTTTGCGCCTCGGCCAGGATGGTGCGTTCTTGGTCGATCGCGTCGGCCAGCGCCTGGGCCTCGGCAAGCGAGCGGCCGCTGCGGCGCTCTTCTTCGAGCAGCCCCGGCGCTAATGCGCGGGCGACCATGCCGCGGCGCACCGCGGCCGGCTCGAGGCGGCGGGCGCTGAAGGCGGCGGCGATCAGAGCTTGCTCGTAGCCGCGGCGGGCCAGGCGCTGGCGCTCGCTGTCGGCGACGATTTGTTGCTCCAGCCCGGCCAGGCGTTCACCGGCGGCGAGGGCCGCGGCTTCCGCTTCGGTGCGGCGGGCGGCGGATTCGATCAGGCGCGCGTCAAGCGCCGCGATTTCGCGGCGGGCGGTGACAGCTTCCGTGCGCAAACGTTCGGCGCGCTCACTCTCGGCGCGGCGGTCGCGCTCGACCTGGGTCAGGCTGCGATTGCCCTGAGTGCGATTGCCCTGAGTGCGATTGCTCTGGGCGTCCGCGGAGGCGGACACAAAAGTCGCGAGCACCCCGGCCGCGAGCGCGACGAGGGCGCGGGCGCGTCCTGCGCTGCGTGCCATAATTTATTCACCATACCGCCCGGAAACTTCAGTCCCGGTGATAGGGAGTAGAACACAAGATCGTCATGGCCCGGTAAATTTGCTCGCAAACCATCACCCGAACCAGCCGATGCGGCCAAGTTTGCCGGCCAAAAGCCAGCTTTTCGTCAGCATTATCCTTAACGCTTTGCGACACGCCGTCAGCGCCGCCGATCCAGAATATTGCGCTTGGCTGGCCGTCGTCGCGCCAGCGCGCCAGCTTCTCGGCCAATTGCCGCGAGCTCCATTCCGCGCCGCGCTCGTCGAGCAGGATCTTGCGCGCTTCGTCTGGGGTGGCGCGGTAGAGCGCGGTGGCTTCCGCGCGGGGGTCGCCCGGCGGCTTGGCTTCGGCTTCGATGATGTCGACAGATTTGAATCCGATCTGGCGGCCTTGGGTCGCGGCGCGGGCAGCGTAATCGGCGGCGAGCGTCGCTTCGGCGCTGTCGCGCAAACGCCCGATCGCGGCGATGAGGACTTTCACGGATCTAACAATTCCCCCGCCCCACCGAACCGCGAAGCGGTTCGGCTCTTTTGCATCGGCGGGATCGCTTCGCGATCCCGAGCGGGCGGGGGGTAGGGGGAGGGACGCTGCTGCAAAGCGCGCCGCTCAACTCGCCAACGGCGCCGGCCCAGACCCGGCGGCCCATATTTTCTCGATATTGTAGAAGGCGCGCACTTCCGGGCGGAACAAGTGCACCACCACGTCACCGCCATCGACCAGCACCCAATCGCATTGCGGCACGCCCTCGACGCGCACGTCCTTCAGCCCAGCTTCCTTAAGCTTGCGCATGACGTGATCGGCCAGCGCCCCGACATGGCGCGCGGAGCGGCCGGAGGCGACGATCAGCATGTCGGCGAAGGAGGATTTGCCGCGGATGTCGATGGCCAGGATTTCCTCGGCCTTGTCGTCCTCGAGCGAACCGAGGATGAGCCGCGCGGCGGCATCGACGTCAATGCCCGTGTGGCGCGGGCGCGGCGAACTGACGGCTTTGGTCGCGGCCGTGGCGCGTTTCATTTCAGGCGACAGGTCTTGGTTCCTTCTTCCACCCCAGAAACCCAGCCTATCACTTCCGCCGCGGCTTCGCCATGGTTACGCCTCGTAAGGCGGTGGAAGATTGCGCATGCTCGCGGGCGGTGAGGAAAGTCCAGTGTTTTGGTGCGCTTAGCCGCAGGCTCGGGCCACAACCGGGGCGCGAGACAATCGCCACTTGTAGGGACCCGGCCACTTCGCGCCAGTTCCGCCACTGGCGGAAATTGGCCAAATTGTCCGCCCCCATCACTAGGGTGAAGCGCACCCCCGGATAGCGCGCCTTGAGCGCCCGCAGGGTTTGGTAGGTGTAGCTGCAGCCCAGACGCTTTTCGAGGTCGGTCGCCACCATGCGCCGCCCACGCGCTTGGCCGCGCGCCGATTTGAGCCGCTTCTTGAACGGGCTCGATTTCGGCTTCAGCGGATTCTGCGGCGACACCAGCCACCACACCCGGTCCAGCCCCAGCCGCTTCAGCGCCGTCTCCGCCACATGCGCATGCCCCTCGTGCGCCGGATCGAAGCTTCCGCCGAACAAGCCGACGCGCATGCCGGGGTAAGCGAGGGGGAGGGAGCGCATTAGCAATAGCATCCTGTTCGGCGGCTGAAAGCGCTTCCGGCGTAGTACCGCATGCATACGTCACGTGGCAATCACGCGAAACCCTGGCGTCGCGCTTCGACAAGCTCGGCGTGACGCTATTGCCGGTCCTTGTTACGGCGCCCAGTCGCCGGAAGCGGCGGCCGGCGCCTGCGCCTGCTCTCCCCGCCTTTCCCGCAGCAGCGCCGCGATTTCGTGCATTAGTTCGCGCACGCCGGCGCCGGAGACGCCCGACACCAGGCGCACTTCCTTGCCGATGGCGCGCTGCAACGCTGCGCGTTTGCGGTTGGCTTCGGCGGGCGTGAGCGCATCGATCTTGTTGAGCGCGACCAGTTCGGGCTTCTGCGCCAGTTCTTCGCTGTAGGCTTCGATCTCGCGCCGCACCGTGCGGTAGGCTTCGGTGGCGCTTTCATTGGTGACGTCGATCAGATGCACCAGCGCCACGCAGCGCTCGACGTGGCCGAGGAAACGTGTGCCCAGCCCCGCGCCCTCGGCCGCGCCTTCGATCAGGCCTGGAATGTCGGCGACCACGAAACGCTCGCTTTCGCCGATGCTGACCACGCCCAGATGCGGATGCAAAGTCGTGAACGGATAATCGGCGACCTTTGGTGTTGCAGCGCTCACCGCGCGCAGGAACGTCGACTTGCCGGCATTAGGCAGCCCGATCAGCCCCGCGTCGGCGATCAGCTTCAGCCGCAGCCACAGCGTGCGTTCCTCGCCCTCAAGCCCCGGATTGGCGTGGCGCGGGGCCTGGTTGACCGAGGATTTGAAATAGCAATTGCCGAAGCCGCCATTGCCGCCCTTGGCCAGCAGCACGCGCATCCCCGCCTCGGTCATGTCGGCGATCAGGGTTTCCTTGTCATCTTCGAACACTTGCGTGCCCGTGGGGACGCGAAGAATGATGCTCTCGCCATCGGCGCCGTGGCGGTTCTGACCCATGCCGTGGCCGCCGGTGCCGCCCTTGAAATGCTGCTGGTAGCGGTAGTCGATCAAGGTGTTGAGCCCGTCGACCGCTTCGATCCACACGTCGCCGCCCCTGCCGCCGTCGCCGCCATCGGGGCCGCCAAACGGAATGAATTTCTCGCGCCGGAACGACACCGCCCCGGCCCCGCCATTGCCGGAGCGGATGATGATTTTGGTCTGGTCAAGGAATTTCATGCGCGCTTATATGGCCGCGCCCGGCCGCGCCCTCAATCGCTTTCCCGCCGCCAGCGCAGCGAGACGCGTTGGTCGCCGTTGTCAATGAAGCTGGTGACCAGCACCAGCCGCGGCCGCACCGTCCATTCCACCCGCGACTGCGCCTGGCCGAGCCCGGTGCGGGCCAATTCCACGTAGACGTCGCGGGTCAGATAGATTCCGCCAGCAACCAGAAACCCGCCGCTTTCGTCCTGGCGCACATTGAAGCGGTCGAGCCCGGCGGCGGCGCGGGCGGCGTCCACCAGATCGAGCGAGGCGCGCCCCGACAACGCCGCCAGGCTGGCGGCGAGCTGGGCGGCTTCGAACGGGGAAAGGTCCTCGACGCCGCGGCCGAACAGGATCTGCGGCAGGATCTCGTCTTCCGGCAGCGCCGGATTGCTGGAGAAGGCCAGCTCCGGATCGCGCGCGGTGCCGGTGAGGCGGATGCGCGCGGAAAGATCGGCACTGTCGCGCTGGGCGGTGAGATCGATCTGGGCGTCGAGCGGATCGCCGTTGAAGAAGATGCGCGCGCTCTCGATCTCGAACGGCTGGCCCGAAAGCGCCAGCGTGCCGCGTACGGCGCGGGCGTCGCCATAGAGGCGCGGATGGCGCGCGGTGCCGTCGAGCCGCAGATCGAGCGCCCACTCGGCCTCGACGCCGCGCCCGCGCGTGAACACCCGCCCCGGCGCGCGGATGGCCACGTCGAGCACGGTCGAACCGTTGCGCTGTGGCTGCGGCGGCTCGGGCAGGCTCCAATCGTCGTCACCGGGGCGGTTGATCTCGACCACTTCGAGGCTGGGGATACCCGCTTCGGGATTGGCGGCGGCGTCGATCTCGGCCTCGGAAATGTCGAGCGCACCGATGAGCGTCGAGTGCAAGCCTTCCCAGGCGAAGCTGAGATCGCCGCTGGCGGTAGCGCGCGCGTCGGGACGGTTGACCAGGCGCATGGCGTCGAGGCGAATGGCGACGCGGCCCTCGCGCGGATTGGCGCTGCCGCCACTGGCGCTGAGGCGTCCGCCGCGCGCGCCGGCGGCGGTGAAGCGCTCGATCGTGGCGCCGCGCTGATCGAGGGCGATGCGCGCGTTGAGATCGATCAGGCTGATGGCGCTGGTCTTGTCCTCGAAGCGGCCCTCGGCGATCTCAATATGGCCGTCGCCGGATAGGCCGGCGGCGCCGAACTGCAACTCGCCTTGGCCGCTCAGCTGGCCGGAGAGGTTCTGGTCCGCCAGCCGCGTCGCCGCCCACAGGCTTTCGGCCGCGCCGTTGACCGACCAGCGCGCGCGTCCGGTGCGTTCAGGGGCCAGGGCGATGCGGATCGGTGCGGCGCTGGTGACCACCGGCGCGTCGGCCTCGAAATGGGCGCTGAGGCCGTCGCTGGAGCTGGCGTCGATTTCGGCGTTGAGACGGTTCGGCTGCAATTCACCGCGGATGCGCAAGTTGAGCGTGCCGCGCTGGCGGCCGGCGAAACGCGCCTCGCTCAGCGCCAAGTCGGCGTGGCCGGAGAGGCCGCGGCCGTCGCTAGCAAGGTCGAGCGCGCCGCCGATGCGTCCCTGCGCGCGTTCGCCCCAGATCGCCGCCAACGGCGCGAGCGGCGCGTTCTCCACTTGCGCCGAGCCGGACAGGGCGCGTCCACGCTCGCGCCAAAGCGCGGTTAGCACGCCGCCGCCAAGCGCGATGTCCATGGCGATCTCGACTTGGTTGTCGGCGAAGCGCGCGCGCAGCGGCGTTCGCGTGGCGAGCGCCACGCCCGCCAGCGCGCCCTCGCCGGTGATGTCGATGCCGCCATCGGCATTGACGGCGGCGGCGCCGGAGAAACTCAGCGCCGCTTCGCGCAGCCGGCCGGTGAGATCGAAGCGCGCGGCGAGGGCGTCGGGCGGCCCCGCCGCGTGCAGATTGGCGGCGCGAACCTGCAACAAACCGGCGCGGGCGTCGGCGATGCGGGCGTCGATGCGCACCGCATCGGGCGCGTAGGCGACATTGGCGTTGACGCGGCCCTGCAGGCCCGCCGCCAGTCCGTCGAGCGCGCCGGCGACCTCGAACTGGGCGCTTGGCGAATCGCCGAGCGTCGCTTCGCCGTGGGCGGTGAGCGAGCCGAGCTTGGCTTCAAGCGCGGGGAAATGCAGCCGGCCGGCGCTGAGCGCGACCTCGGACGCGGCCGTCAGCGCTTGGCCGGAGACGGCGCCAGTGAGCGCGGCGTTTCCGGAATAGGCGCGAGCGCCGGGCGTGAGCGTCACTTCCAGCGCCGGCTGATCGACGATGATTCCGCCCAGGCTGAGGCTGCTCATGGCGGCGCGCGCGCTGAGGCGAGGGCGCGCGATCGGGCCGCTCAGCCTGCCGGTGGCGTCGATGCCGCCGGCGATTTCGGTTTGGCTCAAATTAAGCGGCCCGCGGGCGCTGGCTTCCAGCGACAAACTCGCTTCGCCGCCGACGATGCGTCCGCGCGCGCCCGCGCGCAGCTGCGCGCCGTCAAGGCTTGCGTGCGCGACAGTGACGCCGCCGTCCTCGTTGCGCAGCAGCAGGTCGAAGCGCGGCCGCGCGCCCAGCATTTGCGGCAACAAAGGCGCGTCGCCGGCGATGCGCGCGCCCACCCCGTCGATATTGGTGTGCCAGATTCGTTCGCGCGCGCCGGGCCGGGAAAGGGCGCGCCAGCGGCCCTCCGCTTCGCCGGTCAGGCCCGGCACAAACGCCTCCAACCGCCGCGCTCGCCACGCGCCCGCGAACTCACCCTCGCCGCGATTGGTCCAGCCGCTGGCATCGACGCGCACGGAATCGCCGACCAGTTCGGCGCGCTCCAAGGCGAAACGCTGGCGGTCGCGGTCGTAGCGCAAACTGGCGGTGAGGCGCGCGCGCGAAAACAGCGCCGGCGCATCTTGCGGCGCGCGCAGATCGCCGCTGAGCGTGAAGGCGTGTGCGGTCAGCTTGGCTTCGATGGGCCCCGACAGGCGCGTGCGTTGGCCGAGCGCGTCGATTTCCTCGGCGTGCAGCATGGCTTCAAGGTTGGTATCGCCGTGCGCGCGGCGCAGGCTGCCTTCGAGCCGCGCTGGACCGAACGAGAACGGCGCTTCGCGGGCGATGTCGGAGAGGCGGGCGGTGGAAGCCACGAACGTCGCGGGGCCAACCAGCCTGAAATCGTGGTCAAGTTCGCCGTCGAGGTCGAGAGCGATGAAATTGGTGCTGACCTTGGCGTTGAAGCGCCGCGCGCGCGCGCCGCTGGCGTTCACTTGCAAATTGCCACCGATGCGCCGCGCCAGAATCTCTAGCGGCGGGATGTCGCCCAGTTGCGCTTGCGCTTGCAGCGACCAGGCGCTGGCGCTCCAGTTGGAATCGCCGCTGAGCACCGGCGCGTCGCCGATGGCGGCCCGGAAATGCGTAGCGCCGGAATCGGAGTTGCCATCGCCAGTGGCGCTGGCGCTGACGTCCCGGTCGGGAACGCCGAGCGCGCGCGCGAAGACCCCGCCAGCATCGCCGCTGAGCGCAATTTGCAGAGCGAAGTCACGGGCATAGTTCGCTTCGAGCCGGTCGGCGTCGGAATCCAGTCGCGCCAGTGTGAGCGCCAGCGCGTCGAGCCTCTGCTCGGCGACGGCGAGGGAGAGCGAAGCCTGGAACGTCGCCGCCTCGCCAACGACCGGCTGTTCCAAACGCAGCGCCGCGATCTCGATGGTTCGCAGATCGACATCGACGCCGCCGCCGCCCGCCCGCGCCGGCGACAGCGCGGGCGCGCGCAAGAGCGCGATTTCCTCGGCGCGTCCGGTTTCGATCCGCACCCGGCCAGCCAGCAGATCGAACGGGCGCCATTTGAGTTCGAGGTCGCGCGCTTCGAGCCAGATTCCATCCGCATCGGCGAGGCTGGCGCGCTTGGCGCGCAGATCGCCGAGCCAACTGCCGGTGACGCCATCGACATCCAGCAGTCCCAGCCGCCACACCCGCCGCCCATCGGCGAAGCTATCGACCAGCCAAGCCGCGCCGGGGCCGACAGCGACGGCGACGCCGCCGGCGAAAAGCCCGGCGGCGGCGTACAGGGCGAGCCGCCTGCGCCGGCTGGGGCCGGCCATCAGAACGCCTGCCCGATGGAGATATAGAGCGCGTAATCGTCGTTGGCGGCGGCGCGGTCGAGCGGAAAGGCAATGTCGATGCGCAGCGGTGCGAAGCCGAGATCGTAGCGCGCGCCAATTCCCGCGCCCCAGCTCAATTCGCTGGCCCGGCCCCAGTCGTCGAACGCGGTTCCGCCATCGACGAAGAACGCAGCGCCGAGCTTGTCGGCAAAGCGCCAGCGCGCTTCCAGCGATGCTTCGAACAAGCCCTGGCCGCCTGGCGCGAGCCCCAGCAGGTCGCGCTCGTGCGGGTAGAGGGAATTGTAGGAATAACCGCGCACCGAGCCACCGCCGCCGGCATAGAAGCGCCGGTCGGGCGGGACATCGTTGACATCGCCGGAAACCGCTTCCAGCCAGCCCAGGCGCGCGCGCCCGGCCAGAGTGAGCTGGTCGTGCTCGCCAATGCTCTCATAGCCGCGTAGCTCGCCGATGGCGCGTACAAAGCCTAAGGTGGCGTCGCCGGTGGAGACCGAGGGCTCCAGCCGGAAATCCCAGATGGCGCCGTCGCGGGGGTCGAGCGAGAACTCGGTGGTGTCGCGGCGCAATTCCAGGAAGCTGGAGAGCACGTAGGCGCTGGTGACGCCGCCGGCGAGATTGTCGAAGCGGTCTGCGTCGAGGCTTGCACCGTAGGAGCGGCCGAGGCGCACGCGCGGCGAAGCATCGACCGAGGCGAACAGGGTGACGCCCTCGCGGCTGAAGGCTTCGCTTTCCTCATGGTCGAGGCGGGCGCCGAGATTGACGTTGTGGCCAAGGCCCGCCGCGTGCGGGCGGGTCAAGCCGATAGTGACATCCTGTTGGATTTCCCCGAGCGTGGTGGAAAGCGTCAGCGCATCGGCGCGGCCGGAGAAATTGCGCCGCGTCCACTCCGCCTCGATCCCGGCGCCTTCGGTGGTGGAATAGCCGAAACCCAATTCGTAGGCATTGGCGCGCGCCGGCTCTATCTCGAGCACCACATCGCGCACGCCGTCCTCGTTGGCCGGTTCAAGCCGCGTGCCGATGCGCGACACCGCGCCGGTGGCGGAAAGATCGCGGCGCAGCTGCGACAGGGATTGCGGCCTGTAGCGATCGCCGGGCTGCCAATTGCGCAGATCGTCAATGAAGCCGGCGCGGAAGATGCTGTCCGGCTCAGCGCTGAGCGCCCCCAGCCGAACCGGCGCGCCGGCAGCGAAGCGGAGTTCGGCGGCGACGCTGTTGTCGGCGTGATCGACGACGACGCGGCGCTGGCCCGGCGCGGCGTCGGCGTAGCCTGCTTGTTGCAGCGCCGCCAGCGCACCGGCCTCGGCGTGCAGCACACTGGCCGCGCGCGCGGGCGCGCCTTCCTGCAAGCCGTTGAGCGCAAACCGCGCCGCCGCCTGGGTTGCGGCGTCGGGTGGTTCGCCTGCGAACGAGAGCGCCGGCGCCTCGAACACAAAGCGCGGCCCGGGCGAAAGCAGCAGCCGCGCTTGCGGCGGCTCGGCGCGCGCCTCGGGCGCGACCGCGGCGGCGTAATAGCCCTCGGAGCGAAGCCAGGCCAAGGCGCGCGCCGCGGCTTCCTCGCCGATCCGCTCGGCGTCGAACAGGCTCTGCGGCGGGTCGCGGTCGGGCAGCAGCGCGCGAATGGAATCGCGCAGCGCCTCGTCGGCGCCTTCCAGCACCACCGGCGTGTCGGCGGTGGCGGCGCCCGCCGACAAGCTAAGCGCCGCGCCAAGGGCGGCGGGGAGGGCGGTGACTAGACGCATGCTCTGGGGTGCAAGGTCGCGTCGCGCGGTTAACGCATCATCAACCAAGGCGCGCCCCAGACCCCGCGCCCCGGGGAAAAACCGCAAGCAATTGGAGCAATAGCTTGGCGGTCGCGGCGTCTTAACGCGGTTTCATCCCAACGGCCCGCGCTTGCGCGACGACGCAGGTCCCCGCGGACACCGGTCGAGGGTGCGGCGTCTGCCCTTGAATTGCGAGCTCTCGGGCCCGGAATGACGGCGCCATCCGACCCCGCTAACCAAACTCAAACCTCCGCCAGCCAGTATTTGCCCGCCCGAACGAAAAGGTCTAAACGCGCGCGCCGGGCCGGCCTTCGAGCGCGGGCCCGAGGGGGATACCAAGATGGCGCAAGCCCCGGCTGACGCGCCGCATCCAAAACCTTCCGAGAGCGGTATCAAGCACGGCGGCTTCTGGGCGCTGCTGATCGGCTGCATCGGCGTCGTCTATGGCGATATCGGCACCAGCCCGCTTTATGCCTTCAAGGAAAGCCTGCTGCACGTAATGCACGGCGGACGCGGCCTCGAGCGCCATGAGGTGCTCGGCGTGGTTTCGCTGATCTTCTGGGCGCTGATGATTGTGGTGACGCTAAAATACGTCATCTTCGTCATGCAGATGGACAACAAGGGCGAAGGCGGCACGCTGTCGCTAATGGCGCTGGCGCAACGCGCTTTGGGCAAGCGCACGCCGCTGCTGTTCGTCATCGGCGTCGCCGGCGCTTCGATGTTTTACGGCGACGCGTTGATCACGCCGGCGATCTCGGTGCTGTCGGCGGTCGAGGGCCTGAAGGTAGTGCCGGCGTTGGAGGACGGGATCGAGCCGTTCATTCTGCCCATCGCCATAATTATCCTGGTCGGCCTGTTCGCGGTGCAATCGCGTGGGACCGGCGTCATGGGCAGGTATTTCGGCCCGATCACGGCAGTCTGGTTTGTGGTCATGGGCGCGCTCGGGGCGCTCAACATCGCCCACGACCCCAGCGTTTTCCAGGCGCTGTTGCCGACGCATGCCTTGGGCTTTGGGCTCAATCACGGCTTTCTGACCTTCGTGGTGCTAGGCTCGGTGTTTCTCGCCGTCACCGGCGCTGAAGCGCTTTACGCCGACATGGGCCACTTTGGGCGCGCGCCGATCCGCTGGGCCTGGGCGCTGCTGGTGTTGCCGGCGCTGACCTTGAATTATCTCGGCCAGGGCGCGTTCGCGCTCAGCGAGATCGACGCCATCAACCGCGACTACGCCGCCGCCGCCATCGCTGGTGCGACCTTCGAGTTCAGCCCGTTCTTTTTGATGGCGCCCGACGCGGTTCGCCTGCCGCTAGTGATCCTGGCCACGGCCGCCACCGTGATCGCCAGCCAGGCGGTGATCTCGGGCGCGTTCTCGCTGACGCAGCAGGCGATCCAGCTTGGCTTGTTGCCGCGGATGGAAATCCGCCGCACCTCGGAAACACAGGCGGGTCAGATCTACATGCCGCAGATCAACTGGATCCTGCTCGCGGGCGTGTTGGTGCTGACGCTGGCGTTCGGCTCCTCGACGCGCCTTGCCGCCGCCTACGGCATCTCCATCACCGGCGAAATGCTGATGAGCACCTGCATGATGTTCATCGTCATCTGGAAATTGTGGAAGCAGCCGATCTGGCTCTCGCTGCTGATCGTCGCGCCGTTCGCGTTGATCGAGGTTATCTTCCTGTCCTCGAACTTGCAGCGGGTGTGGTCGGGCGGCTTCGTGCCGTTGGCGCTGGCGGCGGGGCTGATCATCATCTTCTGGACCTGGGTGCGCGGCACCCGCATCCTCGCCGACGTGGTGCGCCGCGACGAACCAGTGGCGAAATTGTTCGAGGCGCTATCGGTGCATCCCCCGCACCGCGTGCGCGGCACCGCGATCTTCCTCACCAGCGATCTCGACGTTGCGCCCGCTGCGCTGATGCACAACCTCAAGCACAATCAGGTGCTGCACGACCAGATCATTCTGCTTACCGTGAAGACGCTCAACATGCCGCGCGCGCCGGAGAAGGAGCGCGCCAAGGTCGAGGATTTCCTGCCCGACGTGAAGCGCGTCACGCTCAGCTTCGGCTTCATGGAAACTCCGAACGTGGTCAAGGCGCTGTCGGAAGCGCGCAAGCACGGGCTCAAGTTCGACATCATGAAAACGAGCTTCTTCCTGTCGCGCCGAAGCGTGGTGCCGAGCGAACAATCCGGCATGCCGCTGTGGCAAGATCATTTGTTCATCTTCCTGGCGAGGAACGCGACCAATGCCACGGACTTCTTCCATATTCCGAGCGGGCGGGCGGTGGAACTGGGGAACCAGGTGATGGTGTGAGGGTGCGGGCCCTGGCGAAGTTGGTCGCCTGGTTGCTGTTGGGCGTGCTTCTGTATACTTGGCTTGCCCCAAAGATTTGGCTCCTGCCACCTCGCCTCACCAACAACAACTGGAATCGCGAAATCGTCTATCGTTCATCGGACGGCGATACTGCGGTGCATTGCATCTTCTATTCCCACGATTCACTGCCGTACTGGGAAGGCGATAACTACTGGGAAGATGAGCAGGTGCAGGAAGATTCCAAGGGAACTTTTCCGAGGTCCGCCGCCGCGGGTCGTTCGCGTTTGGATCAATAGCCGTGAAATCGACTTGTACGCGCCGTTGATATGGGGGCGCCTTCTATAGGTACGCTACCCTGGCCATTTGCCAGCCGGCCAATCGCGGGCGCCGTGAATTATGCGCAGGACCCGGAGCGTCCGCTGGTCCGGCAATTCAAAGACGATGATGTAAGGCAGGCCGCGTATCGGCGTCTCAAACGTGCCCGCGTTGCGCCCAGCGCGAGCGGCCGGCATGAAGGCGAGGTGGTCGATTTCAGCCTTGATCCGTGTGACCACGCGGATGGCTGCATGGGGATTATCAGCGCCAATGAAATCGCCGATGGCGTCAAGATCGCGCTCGGCGGTGTCGGTCATTTCGACCAGCCTCATGCGCGCCTGGCCCGCTTCGCCTTGGCTTCGAGGCGATTCAGCACCCGCGCGAAGACCTCTTCATGGGGGGTTACTCTTCCAGCCCGCGCGCTCTCCTGCGCCTCACGTATGCTCTTCACGATCGGCGTCTGGTAATCGACGTAAGCGTCCAACGCTTCGGCCGCATGCCAGGACTTGCTGCGGCCGCTGAGCTTGGCCAGCTTTTCCAGCTTGGCTTTCACCTTGCGGGGCAGGCGGATGGACAGAACTACGGAATCGGTCATATTTGCTCCTTGTAAACAATGTATACAACGATGGCTTGCCTGATGATAGGGGCGTTTTCGCGCCAGCGCCGTTGATTTGGGCGCGAGGCTGTGAAAGGACATCGGCGCGCGTCGCGCGGGAATCCAACTCATGTCGCAAGGCCAAGTCAACAAAGTCGTGCTCGCTTATTCCGGCGGGCTGGACACCTCCATCATCCTCAAATGGCTGGGTGAGACCTATGGCTGCGAGATTGTCACCTTCACCGCCGATCTCGGCCAGGGTGAGGAGCTGGCGCCGGCGCGCGAAAAAGCGCTGGCCATGGGCGTCAAGCCGGAGAACATTTTCATCGACGATCTGCGCGAGGAATTCGTCCGCGAGTTCGTGTTCCCGATGGTCCGCGCCCACACTTGGTATGAAGGCCAAGACCTGCTCGGCACCTCGATTGCGCGGCCGTTGATCGCCAAGCGCCAGATCGAGATCGCCAACATGGTCGGCGCCGACGCGGTCTGTCACGGCGCCACCGGCAAGGGCAACGACCAGGTGCGCTTCGAAGTCTCGTACTACGCGCTGAAGCCCGACGTGCGCGTGATCGCGCCGTGGCGCGAGTGGGCGTTCGAGGGCCGCCCCGATCTCATCGCTTACGCCAAGCAACACGGCATCCAGATCGCGCAAGGCAAGGAACAAGCCGCGCCGTTCTCGATCGATGCGAATTTGCTGCACACTTCGTCCGAAGGGCTGGCGCTGGAAGATCCCGACGTTGAAGTGCCCGATATCGTATCTAAGCGCGCCGATCGCCGCACCATCACGCCGGAAGAGGCGCCGGATCAGGCTGAAGTGATCGCGCTCGCGTTCGAACGCGGCGATCTGGTCGCCATCAACGGCGCGCCGATGAGAGCGCATGAATTATTGGCGGAGCTCAACCGGCTCGGGGCCAAGCATGGCGTGGGCGGGCTTGATCTGGTGGAGAACCGCTATGTCGGCATGAAGTCGCGCGGCTATTACGAAACCCCGGGCGGCACATTGCTGTGGCACGCCCACCGCGCCATTGAATCGATCACGCTCGATCGCGGCGCCATGCATCTCAAAGACGAGCTGATGCCGCGCTATGCGACGCTGATCTATAACGGCTTCTGGTGGACCCCCGAACGGGTAATGCTGCAAGCGGCGATCGATGCGAGCCAGGAAAGCGTGACCGGCGAAGTGAAGCTGAAGCTGTACAAAGGCGGTGTGCGCGTGGTCGGCCGGTCTTCGCCTTACTCGCTCTACTCCAAGAAGCTAGTCGGCTTCGACGAAGCCGGCGGCTACAACCAGAAAGACGCGGAGGGCTTCATCAAACTCAACGCGCTGCGGCTGCGCATCCTGGCGGAGCGGGACAAGAAGCGCGGGAAGAACGAATAGCGCAGGATTACCCCAGCGCCACCGCCAGCACCACCACCAGCAGGAACACTCCCAACAACAGCGACCGCAGCAGCGACCAGGGCCGGCGCTTCACGCCGTCCAGCGCGCGCCGCAGCTGTGTGTCACGCTCTTGCCTGACCCGCGCGGCGCGGGTGCGTCCCTCGGTGTCGCGCCAGCCGCTTATCTCCCGCGCTCCTTCATGCTGAAGCAAATCCTAACAGGCTGGGCGCAGGCTCCAAGGCCGGCGCGTGCGAATCGTTGCGAAATCAGGTTTCCATAACCGGGGCTTAACTTGGCGATGCTAAGGGTGGCGGTCGTATTCATGGCCAGAACCCGAAAAGCCAAACGGCGCGCCAAGATCATGGCCGCGACCGCAAAGCGGACGACGCCCTCGGGCGGCGCCGAGCCCGCGTGCGCGGCGGCATGCGAGCCCGATGACAAGGATCTGTTAGCCACGCTGGAAGCGCCCGAGGCTTGCGAGCCGCCGCCAGCGCCGCCGCCGCCAAACCTCGACCGCGACGAAGCAAGCTTCATCCTGGGCGCGCCGGTGCTAGCGAGCAGCGAAGCGGTGGTCGAGGCGGTAGAGGAAGAAGCGCCGCTGGCGTGCGCGTTCAATCCGTTTGGCGGCGACGGCGACGAGGACGTGCCGTTCGACGTGCCCGAGCCGGCCGACTACGCCCCCCAGGCGCCAGGGGCGGACGCCGCCGAGGCGCCGCCCCGCGAACCGGCAGTCGCCGCGCCCACTAAGCCGAAGCCGCCGCCGCAACCGGCGCTGACGCCGATCCCACCACTGACCTACAAGGCCAGCCGCGAGAACCAGCCGGGCGAACGCGCCTACCTCGCCAGCGCCCGTATCTCGGCGTTGCAACAGGCGCGTTACAAGAACGCGCCCCAACGCAGCCCGGTGCTGCAGAGCGTGGCGCTGGGGCTGGCGATGCCGTTCCTGCTTGGAGGCGTGTGGGCGCTGAGCGCCCCGGTGGGCACCGAGGCGCAGCCGATGCCGCGCGCCGCCGAAGCTGCCCCCGCGCCCGCGCCCAAGCCGGCCGAACCGGACCGGCAAGCCGACTATCAGAACGCGCGGCGTGAAATCGCCGCCGGCCGCGTCGAAGCCGGGCTGATCCCGCTGCGCCGCGCCGCCGAGCACGGCCACGCGCTGGCGCAGTACCGTTTGTCCAAACTCTACGAAGCCGGGCAGGGCGTCGAGCGAAATTTGCAAACCGCGCTGCGCTGGGCCGAGCGCGCGGCAGAGGCCGGCAATTGCCGCGCCATGCATGATGTCGGCGTGTTCTACGCCCAAGGCGAAGGCGGCGCCCACGACGAAGCGGCGGCATTCCGCTGGTTCCGCCAGGCCGCCGAGTTTGGCGTCGCCGACAGCCAGTTCAATCTCGGTGTCTTGTACCAGAGCGGCCGCGGCGTCAGCCAGAATGCGCCGGAAGCTTTGTTCTGGTTCCTGGTCGCCGCGCGCCATGGCGAGATCAACGCCGCCGACCGCGCCGTCGAAGTCGCCGCCACCATGCCGCCGGTCGATATCGAACCGATCCGCGCCCGCGCCCGCGCCTTCCAAGCCCGCGCCCCGCTTGCGGATGCCAATGCGGAGACGTTGGAGTAATACCTGCCGTCACGCCGGGGCTCGGCGCCGCCTAGAGAGGATTTCCAAGGGCCGCGGTTTTTTGTTGGATAGGGGACGGCGAACCCAACACTTTCGCGGTGTCTCCACACACACACCGGTTCCCACGGCGCCCTCCTTAACCAATTCTCATCCTTGCCGCGCCAAACCCGGTTGCGGAGGCTGGCGTGCTTGAGCAGGGGTTGCTGTTTTTTTCGCTGTTGCTGACGCTGGGCGCTTACGGCGAGTATTTTCTCGACCTGGCCGCCGCCAGAATCGCGCCCAATCGCTGGTCATGGCTGATCTGGAGCGCCACCACGATCATGGAAGTGGCGACGTTTTACGCCATCGCCGGCGACGCGATGACGGCGTTCGTGTTTGTTGCCTCGGCTGTGGGGTGCCTGGCGATCACGTTAATGATCTGGCGGCGCGCGGCTTGGCGGGCGCCTTCGGCGACGGAATTATTCTGCGTGCTCGCCACGCTGGCCGCCGCCGCGCTGTGGCTGATCTTCCGCCAGGATTGGTGGGCGCATCTGATCATGCTCGCCGCCATTCCGATCTCCTTCCTGCCGACCTACCAGAGCGCGCGGAGCGACTATAGGCGCGAGGACAGCCCGAGCTGGCTGTTGTGGACCATCGGCGACGCGCTGGCGCTTGCTTATGTGCTAATCCGGCATGAACAGGCGCGGGAATTGTTGTATGCCAGCATCGAGATGGCGATGCATGCGGGGATTTGGCTGCTGGTGTTTATCGGCGCTCGCCAGGGCCGCGCGCGCCGGCGCGCCGGCGCCAATCTGGTAAATAATTACAACGGCCCCTAACATTGACCTTCGCAGGCGCACGCTCCGTCATGCAGGCGCACGCTTCATCATTCCTGGCGCCCGCGAGCCCGGAATCCAAGTGGTGTCATGGGTTCCGGGCCTTCGCCACGCCGAAGCGGCTTCGGCCGCGCGGGCGGGCTTCCGGCTATCGCCGAGCCCCGGAGTGACGGAGCCGTTGGTAAATAAATTTCCCTTACGCGGCAAGCCTAACCAAATTTCAATATCCCCCGCTTAGCGTGCGCCTGAAATATAAGAAGCGCGCGCACGCCGTGAAGCGCCGCGAACCGGGATTGGTGAAGGCTTTACGATGATCGATCCGAATGCACGCGGGCGCCAGCTGTGGATGAGCGTGGGCGCGCCGATTCTGATCCTGGTGCTTTGCCTCTGCGCCGGATCGGTGGCGATTTTCGCTGAGTTCGCGCGCCGCCAGGACGACGCGTTCGTGCGCAACAGCGAGCAATTGGTGGAGGCCGCCATGCGCGGGCGCAGCCGCGCCTTGTCCAACACCACCAAGGATTATGCCTATTGGGACGACGCTTACCAGGCGATCACGCGGCGCTGGAATCCGGCGTGGGTGGAGCGCAATTTCGTCTCGGCCGTCGCCGACGGACTCGTGGTTTTCCGTTCCGATCGCACGCTCAAACACGCCTGGTTTGGCGAGCAGGTGGAGGTTGACGGCGCTGCCCTGGCCCGCGCGCTGGTGCGGCAGGCGGCAAGCGATTCGGAGTTGCAGCTTATGGCGGCGGCGGGCGACGCCGCCAGCGCCACCGTGAGCCGAACGCTGAACATTGACGGCCGCCTGGTCATTGTCGCCACCGCGCCTGTCAGTCTTGAAGGCGCCACGCCGCGGCGACCGGGCGCGGCGGTTGATTTTGTCGTCAGCGTCGATGTGGTCGACCGGACTGAGCTCGACGAGAAGGGCGCTCGCTTGGGGCTGCACGATTTCGACTTTGCCGCCACCGCCCCGCCCGCCGACGGCGATTTGGTGTCGCTGCGGGCGGCCGAGTCCGGCGACGAGGGCGGCTGGCTGGTGTGGCGCAACGACCGGCCGGGCAGCGCCGCCTTTCTCAGTCAGGCGCTGATGGTGTTGGTGTTCCTGGCGCTGGCAGGGGCGATGGCGATCTGGATTGCGCGGCGTTTGGTGACCAAGCAATTGGACGTGTTGGCCCACGCCGACGCCGAAGCCGAGGCCAATCGGGCCAAATCCGAATTCATCGCCATGATGAGCCACGAATTGCGCACGCCGTTGAACGCCGTCATCGGTTACGCCGAATTGATGCGCGAGGACCTCGAGGACCAGGGGCTCGAGCGCCAATGCGAGGACGTGCGCCGCATCGAGCGGGCTGGGCACCATCTGCTGCGGCTGATCAGCGATATCCTCGATCACGCCAAGATCGACGCCAACAAGATGAACACGGCGCTGGAGCCGACCTCGGTGGCCGAGGCGCTTAATGAGGTCGCGACCATCCTGGCGCCAGCGGCGCGCGAGCAGGGGAACCGGGTGGTTGTTTCCGTCGCGCCGGACGTGGCGCATGTGCTCGCCGACCCGATGCGGCTGCAGCAATGCCTGCTCAACCTGGCCGGCAATGCGGTGAAATTCACCCATCGCGGCGAAGTGCGGCTGGCCGCCACACGCCAGCTTGTCGGCGACCGCGACATGGTGCTGATCGAGGTGGCCGATACCGGCATCGGCATCGAGCAGGAAGCGCTGGCGCGGCTGTTCTCGCCGTTCGTGCAGGCCGATGCGGCCATCGCCCAGCATTATGGCGGCACCGGGCTGGGGTTGTCGATCACCCGCAAACTGGCGCGCGCCATGGGCGGGGATGTCGCCGTCAGCAGCGAACTCGGGCGCGGTTCGCGCTTCACGCTGTCGCTGCCGGGCGCGCAAGCGGCGCCGCTTCGCCAAGCGGCTTGAGGCGCCGGCGATGCTGAACACCGCGCCGCGCTTCGAGTGGGTCAAGTCGAACCATTATGTGTTTGTCGGGAAAAATCATCTCGGCCGCGCAGTGTTCGCGGCGCGCGCGTTCGAGGAAGGCGCGGCGATCCTGAAGTTCTCTGGCCCGGCCATCAGCCGCGCCGGCGTGCCGCGCGATTGCAGCGGCGCCAAGGATCGCTTCATGCAGATCGATCACGACCGCTATCTCGGCCCGTCCGGCGGCGCCGACGATTTCATCAATCATTCCTGCGATCCCAATGCCGGCATCCGCTTTGCCGCCTACGGCTTGCTGCTGATCACGCTGCGGCCGATCGCCGAGGGCGAGGAGCTGTGCTGGGATTATTCCACCACCATGCATCGCAACAATTGGGTGATGCGCTGCGCTTGCCGTTCCCCCAACTGCCGCGGGCTGATCGGTGAGTTCGAATCGCTGCCCGAGACGCGCCGGGCTTATTACCTGGCCAAGAACGTGGTCGCGCCCTTCATCCGCGAATTGCCGGAGGAGGCAGCGTCGTCGCCCGCCGCGTCGCTGACGCGCAAGCGTGGCGCGCTGGACGAACTGCACCGGCGCGTTCAAGCGTTCGCGCGCGGGCTCGGCGCGGTTACGCCGCCAAACTCTCGCCCCTGAGCAGCTTCGGCAAATCGCCCGCGCCGCCGCCGGCGTATTTCATGAAAAAGCGCCGCGCCGGCCCGACCGCATTGACGGCGGCGAGTCCAAGCCCGCGCGCGGCGCGCAGCGGGGCGAAATCGTTGGAAAACACGCGATCGAAAAATTCCATGCCGAGCGCCATGGAGACGTTATCGAACCGCCGCCAGCGCTGGTAGCGCTCCAGCGCTGACACGTCGCCGGGATCAAGCCCGAGGCTCACGGCGTCGGCGATGCACTCGGCCAAGGCCGCGCAATCCTTCAGCCCCAAATTCAATCCCTGCCCGGCGAGTGGATGGATGCCGTGGGCGCTGTCGCCGGCCAACGCCGCACGCGCGTCGATCATGCGCTCGGCCAATTGCAGCGACAGCGGATACGCAAAACGCGGCCCCTCCAGCGCAAGCTCGCCGAGAAAATCGCCGAAGCGGCGTCTGAGCTCAGCCAGGAAATCGCGCTCCGGCATTTTCAGCAGCGCCTCCGCCGCCGCGCGCGGCTCGGCCCAGACGATATTGGAGCGCTCGCCCTTGAGCGGCAGAATCGCGAACGGGCCGCCCGGCAGGAAGAATTCGTGCGCCACCGCGCCATGCGGCTTTTCGTGCGCAATCGTCGCGACGATCGCGGTTGCCGGATAATCCCAGCCGATGGTGCGGATGCCGAGCGCGCTGCGCACAAACGAGCGCCGCCCATCGGCGCCAACCAGCAAAGGCGCGTGCAAGCGTTCGCCGTTCGCCAGCGTCACGCTGGCGCTGGCGACGTCGCGCGCGATGGCGGTGACCGACATCGGCTGGATCATGCGGATCGAAGGCCGCGCCTTGACGGCGCTGTCGAGCGCCAGCCGCACGTGGCGGGCCTCCAGCATCAGGCCGAGCGGTTCGCCCTGTTCGTTCAACTCGGCGCGATCGAAATGGAGGTGCAGCAGCGAGGGCCCGCCGCGGCGGGCGCCCTGGCCGAGCTTGCCGTCGGTCACCATGATCTGCTCGATCGGCTGCGCCACCGCATCGAGCGTCTTGCCCAGGCCCAGCGCGCGCCACATCCGAAACGAAGCGAAGGCGATGGCGAAAGCGCGCCCGTCGAACGCCGGCGCCAGCGTCTCGGCTGGTTTTGCCGCGTCGACCACGATCACCGAAAGCCCGGCCTGGTCGAGCGCCAGCGCCAAGCTCTGCCCCACCAGCCCGCCGCCGCTGATGATTACGTCTGCGTCGAAGCGTCCGTTGCTCATGGGCAACAACATGCGCGCGGGACGGCGCGGCGTCCATGCGGCGGTAAAGCGCTTGGCCCGCTCCTGTCGCATGAATGCGTCGGTAACCCTCTTCCCGGGCAAATCTTCACGGCTCATTTACCGGCAGGGCCAAAAGTCCGGCGCGTACCGGGGCAGAGCGAGCGCCACCTTTATCATGACTGACGAGACCTATTCCGCAGGGGGAAGAATTCCCCCCGTCGCCAATTCCACGGCGGCGCGCGTCGCCTTGAAGCGCGCCGCCTTGTCCGTGGGCGCGGCGATTTTCGGCGCTTATGGCTTGGGCGCGGTGCTGACCTATTCGCCGGAGGATCCGAGCGCCAACGTCGCCAGCGATGGGCCGACGCACAATCTCTTCGGCGAACCGGGCGCGTTTCTCGCTGACGTGGCGCTGCAGCTGTTGGGCGCGGCATCGTATCTGGCGATGGCGGCGCTGCTCGCCGCCGGAGTGCTGCGCATCATGCGCCGCCAACTGGTGGCGCGCATCAACGGGCGGCGCATTTTGATCGCGTCGCTGGGCATCTTTTGTCTGGCGGCGGCGGCTTCGGCGTTCCCGAGAGAGATGCTCGGCGCCTGGCCGCTGAGCACCGGTCTTGGCGGGCTGATCGGCGACGGCGTCGGCGGCCTGGTCGGTGCGCTGCTGAGCGCGCCGGGCTTGCCGTTTCCACAAGTTTTGACCGGACTGTTGTGCGCCATCATCGGTTTGCTGGCGGTTGGCTGGTCGTTCCAGGTGCGCGCGGAGGACGTGAAGAACGCCGCCGCCATCGCCCACCGCGCCGCGGCAGGCGGGGCCGGCGTCGCCCAACGCGCCATCGGTTACGTAGCCGAGAAGTCCCGCCGCGACGGCGAAGCCGCGTCGCGTCAGCCGATCGAGGATCGCGCCGAGGAGCGCCGCGCCGAACCGCGCACGCGGCCCGCGCCGCGTCAGGCCGCGCGCGAAGAAGCCGCCCCCGCCGCGCCGCGCCGGCCGCGCGCCGAGAAGCGCAAGCCTGAGCCGAGTGGCTTTCGCTTTGGCCGCCCGTTCGAATTGCCGGAAGCGGAACTGCTCTCCTCGCCGAAGCCGCGCATCACTCAAACCGACGCGCAGACCCTGCACGCCATGAGCCGCCAGCTCGAAGGCGTGCTGGCCGATTTCGGCGTGCAGGGCGAGGTGCTGAGCGCGCGCCCGGGTCCAGTGGTGACCTTGTTCGAGTTCGAACCCGCCGCCGGGGTCAAATCCTCGCGCGTGATCGGCCTTTCCGACGACATCGCCCGCTCCATGAGCGCCACCGCCGCGCGCGTCGCCGTGATCCCCGGCCGCAACGCCATCGGCATCGAATTGCCCAACGGCAAGCGCGAAACCGTGTTCCTGCGCTCGCTCTTGAACTCCGCCAGCTTTGTCGGCACCCAGGGCGATCTGCCGCTGGCGCTCGGGGAAACCATCGAGGGCGATCCGTTCGCCGCCGATCTTACGAAAATGCCTCACCTGCTGATCGCCGGCACCACCGGCTCGGGCAAGTCGGTCGGCATCAACGCCATGATCTTGTCGCTGTTGTACAAGCATACGCCGGACGAGTGCCGCTTCATCATGATTGACCCGAAGATGCTGGAACTCAGCGTCTATGAGGGCATTCCCCACCTGCTGCACCCAGTCGTCACCGATCCCAAGAAGGCGGTGGTGGCGCTGAAATGGACTGTGCGCGAGATGGAGGGCCGCTATCGCTCCATGTCCAAGCTCGGCGTGCGCAACATTACCGGCTACAATGAGCGTGTGCGCGAAGCGATCGAGCGCGGCGAGCGGCTCGAGCGCACCGTGCATGCCGGCTTCGATCCCACCAGCGGCGAGCCGATCTACGAAACCCGCGAACTGCCGCTGGAGCCGATGCCCTACATCGTCGTCGTCATCGACGAGATGGCCGATTTGATGATCACCGCCGGCAAGGAAATCGAAGCCGCGGTGCAGCGCCTGGCGCAGATGGCGCGCGCCGCCGGTATTCATGTGATCATGGCCACACAACGCCCCAGTGTCGATGTCATCACTGGCACCATCAAGGCCAACTTCCCCACCCGGATCTCCTACCAGGTCACCTCGAAGATCGACAGCCGCACCATCCTGGGCGAGCAGGGCGCCGAACAGCTCCTCGGCATGGGCGACCTTCTGTTCATGGCCGGCGGTGGGCGCATTCGCCGCTTGCACGGGCCGTTCGTCACCGACGGCGAGGTCGAGCGCGTGGTCGATATGCTGAAGGCGCAAGGCGCGCCGGCTTATCGCACCGACGTCACCGAGGAGCCGCGCGAAGCCAGCGAGGCCGACGAGCCGGAATTGTTCGACGGCGACGGCAGCGACGGCGACCTGTTCGACCGCGCCGTCGAGATCGTCCGCCGCGACCGCAAGGCGAGCACGAGCTACCTGCAGCGGCGCCTCTCCATCGGCTACAACCGCGCCGCCACCTTGATGGAGCGCATGGAAAAAGAAGGCGTAATCTCCGCCGCCAACGGCGCGGGCAAGCGCGAAGTGCTGCTGGATCTGGTGGATGAGGATTAGGGGCAGGGCGGACCGCCGGCTTCCAGCCGGCATGGGGTGCTTCAGCTTGCTTAGGCCCGGGGGTTTGCAATCACCGTATGCCGGCCGGAAGCCGGCGGCCCAGGAGCGGCTCTGGGCGTACCCCTAATTCCCCCGTTGACCCCCGCCCCCCGTTTCCCTTATACCCCCGGCTCCCCGCCCGGACGAGCGATCGTCCGGGCGCATGAGATGTTTGGCGGTTGTCATGTTCGCGGTGATCAAAACGGGCGGTAAGCAATACCGGGTCGCCAAGGGCGATGTGGTGGTGGTCGAGAAGCTTGAGGGCGCGGCCGGCGCCAAGATCGTTTTCGACCGGGTGCTGATGACCGGCGACGGGGCCAATGTGAAGGCCGGCAAGGCCGCCGCGGGCGTCAAGGTCACCGGCGAGCTGGTCGAGACCAAGAAGGGCGACAAGGTGTTCGTGTTCAAGAAACGCCGCCGCAACACTTATCGCCGCCGCGCCGGGCATCGCCAGGCCGAAAGCACGGTCAAGATCACGGCAATTGGCTGAGAAGGTTTAAGAGACTCCCATGGCTCACAAAAAAGCTGGCGGTTCTTCGCGCAATGGTCGCGACAGCCCGGGCCAACGCCTCGGGGTGAAGCGCTTTGGCGGCCAGGCCGTCAATGGCGGAGAAATCCTGGTGCGCCAGCGCGGCACCAAATTCCATCCAGGTTCTAACGTCGGCCTCGGCCGCGACCACACGCTGTTTGCGCTTTGCAACGGCAAGGTTGCGTTCGCGACCAAGCGAGACGGCCGAACTTATGTGTCGATTATGCAGGCGCAGGTAGCGGCCGAATAGGCGAGACGGAAAAATTTCCGGATCGCCCACCAAAAGGCGATCCGGTTCCCGAAATGCGTGGGGGCGCCCGGATCGAGGCGCCCCTTATTTTTTGCCCCACGCGCAATCACCGAGCAGGAGGCTTGGGCAAATGCGTGACGTGGTCGAGATCGGAACCGAACGGCTGAAACTGCGCCAGCTGCGCCTGAGCGACGCGCAACGCGTGGCCCGCTTTTGCGGCGATCCTGGCGTTGGCCGCAATCTGGCGATGACGCCGCTGCCGTATCTCGATGTCGCCGCCGAAGGTTGGATCCTGATCCTTGCGGCGCGCGCGCCTTTGGGGCGCGATTTCGTGTTCGCGGTGGAGCTCGAAGGCGAGGGGCTGATCGGGGTGATCGGCGCGCACGTGGGCGAGGCGGCGACCGAGATCGGCTATTGGTATGGCCGGCCCTATTGGGGGCGGGGCTATGCCAGCGAGGCGCTGGGCGGGTTTCTGAGCGAAGCGCGTAAGCTCGGCGCGCTCAGCTCGGGTCATTTCATCGATAACCCCGCTTCCGGGCGGGTGCTGGAAAAGAACGGCTTTGCTTATACCGGCGAGGTGGTCGAGATGTTCTCGCTCGGTCGCGGCGCGCGCGTGGCGTGCCGGCGCATGGAATATGCCGCGCGCGGTGCAAGCGGCGAAGCCCGCACGGCGGCGGTGGTGTGTTGAGATGATGCGTCGGAATCAGCCGTGGCGCTGTTGTTTGCAATCAGTGCGTTTGCGCCAGCAGCTCCACCACCAACGCCCGCGCCCGCTCGTACAGCGCACCAAAATCCAGCCCCGCGTGGATCGCCAGAAACGCCGCATAGCCGACCATGAACAGCGCCGGCATCATGCGCTCGAGCGAGAACCATTTCAGCGCGCCGCGCTTGCCTTGCAGCTGGGTCCATTCCTGCTGGATCGGATTGCGGCCGAGTTCGGCCTCGAGCGCGTAAATGCCTTTGTACTTGGCCGCCAGCAGCAGCGTGTAATAATGGTTCGAAGTCGCCCAGATCACGCAGGTCAGCGCCAGCGCCACGGTGAGCAGCACCGGCAGCGCCGGGTGGACGTGCTGGCCGTTGCTTTGCGCCAGAAAACCAAGCGCGCCGACGCCGCCGGTGTTGAGGGTGAGGAACATGTTGGAAAGCTCGCGCCGGGCGCGGCGCGCCTCGCGCACTTCCTCGACCAGCAGCTTGTAGAAATCGAACGCGTTGTCGGCCATGACTTGGTCCCCTTAAGTGTGAGATTAGCGCGGCCGCGCGGCTTGGAAAAGCCATTGATTTTGCTTACACAACCGGGGCTGGGTATCCGGTATAAAATTCACCCATCCCCGGATGAATGCACGGCATTCAGTCCGGGGCCCATAAACGCAGGCGTTTGTGATTATGGGCCCCGGGCTCGCCGCTTGCGCGGCGCCCCGGGGATGGGTGTCCGTGGTCGATCAGCAGATGGAGCAAAAGCACATGGGTTTGCGCGTAGCGGTGGTCGGGGCCACGGGAAATGTGGGCCGGGAAATGCTGTCGATCCTGGAGGAGCGGCTGTTTCCGGCCGACGAAGTGATCGCCATCGCCTCGCGCCGCTCCATGGGCGTCGAGGTGAGCTATGGCGACCGCACCCTGAAGTGCAAGGATCTCGAGCAATTCGATTTCAGCGGCGTCGATCTGGTGCTGATGAGCGCGGGGAGCGCGGTGTCGAAACAATGGTCGCCAAAGCTCGGCGCCATGGGCGCGGTGGTGATCGACAATTCCAGCGCCTGGCGCATGGACCCGCGCGTGCCGCTGGTGGTGCCGGAAGTGAACCCCGACGCCGTCGCCGGCTTTAACAAGCTCAACATCATCGCCAATCCGAATTGCTCAACCGCGCAATTGGTGGTGGCGCTGAAGCCGCTACATGATTTCGCCAAGATCAAGCGCGTAGTTGTGGCGACTTATCAATCCGTCTCCGGCGCCGGCAAGGAGGCGATGGACGAACTCTGGACCCAGACCAAGAAAATCTACGTCAACGACGAGATCGTGAAGGAGCATTTCACCAAGCAGATCGCCTTCAACGTCATCCCCCACATCGACGACTTCATGGAGGACGGCTACACCAAGGAAGAGTGGAAGATGATGGCGGAGACCAAGAAGATCATGGATCCATCGATCAAACTCACCGCCACCTGCGTGCGCGTGCCGGTGTTTGTGGGCCATTCCGAGGCGGTGAACATCGAGTTCGAGAATCCGATCTCGGCGGAAGAGGCGCAGGAAATCCTGCGCGAGGCGCCCGGCGTGATACTGATCGACCGCCGCGAGGACGAAGGCTATATCACGCCGATCGAATGCGTCGGCGAATTCGCCACCTACGTCTCGCGCGTACGCACCGATTCCACCGTCGACAACGGCCTGTCGCTCTGGTGCGTCAGCGACAATCTGCGCAAGGGCGCGGCGCTCAACGCCGTGCAAATCGCCGAGTTGATGCTCAATCGCGGGCTGTTTCGCGTGCTGGCGGCTTGACGCAAGTCCCGGACCGCCGGCTTCCAGCCGGCATACGGCGCCATGAACATACCCAGGCCCGTGCAAGCTGAAACACGGT
>JANNQT010000154.1:0-1630 GCA_031400895.1 Alphaproteobacteria bacterium
ATCATGCCGAAGAGCAGCATGGCCAGCGGCGTGGCGCGCGGCGCGAGTTCGGGCCGGACGCGGGCGATGGCGGCGGCAAAGGCCGCGACGACACGGCGCTGGCCACCCTCGACGGCGGCGCGTTCGGTGGCGTGCAGGAACTTGACGTCTTCCGTCAGCACGCGATGCTCATGCTGCGCGTCGGCATAGGCGGCCGTGAAGCGGCGGATCAGGGCGTCCAGCTCGGCGGCTGGCGCCAAACGCTCGGCCTGCACCTCCCGCACCAAGACTTCGAGCCGCGCCACATGCTCGGCCGCAATCTGCGCCAGCAGCGCGTGTTTGTCGCGCACGTAGTGGTAGAGCGTGGCCTTGCTGACGGCGCACGCCGCAGCCACTTCCTTCATCGACGCGGCGGTGTAGCCGCGCCGCGCGAACAGCTCGGCGGCGCGCTGCAAGATCAGCGTGCGCTGGTCGTCGTAGGTGGCGGCGCGGGGGCGAGACATGGGACGACCTATCGTTCGTCGTAGTTGATGGTGACTCGGTCGGTCAGCGGGTGCGCCTGGCACGTCAGGATGAAGCCGGCCGCGATGTCGGCAGCATCGAGGGCAAAGTTGCGGTCCATGCGCACGCGGCCGTCGATGAGCTTGGCGCGGCAGGTGGCACAGACGCCGCTCTTGCACGAGAAGGGCACATCGAGGCCGGCGCGGGCGGCAGCGTCGAGCAGGCTTGGCATGCCCGGCGTGAAGTCGATGTCGCGCGTGACGCCGTCGCGGATCACGGTGATGCGCGCCTGCGCTGCGTCGCCCGGGCGGGCATCGTGCAAATGGGCGTCTTGGGCGTCCCCGGCGCTGGGCGGTACGCCGAAGCGTTCGATATGGATGCGCGCCGGCGCCAGACCGGCGTCGCTGAGGGCCGCCTGCACCGCATCATTCATGCCGTGCGGGCCGCAGACGAAGGCCTCGGCGATGCGGCGCACATCCACCACGCTGGCCAGCAATGCAGCCATCTTTTCCCGGTCCAGGCGACCGCCATTGAGCGGTGACTCGACCGCCTCACGCGAGAACAGCGCGAACAGCGAGAAGCGCGCGAGATGCGCGTTCTTCAGGTCTTCGAGTTCCTCCTTGAACATCATGCTGGCGCGCTTGCGATTGGCATACACCAACGTGATGCGTGCGGCGGGCTCAGTGGCCAGCACATGCCGGGCGATGGCCATCATCGGCGTGATGCCCGAGCCCCCCGCCACCAGCAGCAGGTGGCGCGGCGAGCCGTCGCCCGCGGGCAGCGTGAACTTGCCTTGCGGCGGCAGGACATCCAGGGTGTCGCCCGCGCGCAGGGATTCGTGCAACCAGGCGCTGAAGGCACCGCCGGGGACATGGCGCACGCCAACGCGCAGCTCGCTGTCGCCCGGGCTGGCACAGATCGAGTAGGCGCGGCGCACATCGTGGTTGCCGGCGCCGGCGTTGCGATCGTTGCCGTCGTTGCGATCGGTTTCGGCGCGATGCCGGCGCAGCGTCAGGTACTGGCCGGGCTGGAAAGCAAACTCGTCGCGCAGCGCGTCAGGCAGCGCGAACGAAACGATGCGCGCCTCGTCGGTGTCGGCCTCGATGCGCGACACGCGCAGCGGGTGGAAGTGCAGGCCCGTCATATTGGC
>JANNQT010000155.1:0-1565 GCA_031400895.1 Alphaproteobacteria bacterium
TTCCGCGCGCACGATCTGCAGCACCGGGCCGAAGATTTCTTCCTGGTAGGTGCGCATCTTGGTGGTGACTTTATCGAACAGCGTTGGGCCGATGAAAAACCCGTTCTCATAACCTTGCAGCTTGAAGCCGCGTCCGTCGCGCACCAATTCCGCGCCCTCTTCAGCGCCCATGCCGATATAGGATTCCACCTTGGCCTTGTGCGCGGCGCTCACCACCGGGCCGTATTGTGCGTCGGGATCGGTGGAGATGCCGACCTTCAAGCGCTCTATTTCCGGCAACAACCGCTCGCGCAATTCGTCCGCCGTTTTCTTGCCCACCGGCACGACAACCGGTAGCGCCATGCAACGTTCGCCCGCCGAGCCATAAGCAGCGCCGACCAAATCCTTTACCACTTGATCGAGGTCAGCATCCGGCAACACCACGCCGTGATTCTTGGCCCCGCCCATCGCCTGCACGCGCTTGCCGTTCGCGGTTCCGTGCGAATAAATGTAGTGCGCGATGTCGGACGAGCCGACAAAACTGATCGCCTTGATCTCGGGGTGCGCGAGGATCGCGTCCACCGCTTCCTTGTCGCCGTGCACGACGTTGAGCACGCCTACGGGCGCGCCGGCCTCCATCATCAATTCAGCGAGGCGCACAGGAACGCTGGGATCCTTCTCGCTCGGCTTCAGCACAAACGTATTGCCGCAGGCGATGGCGATTCCGAACATCCACATGGGGATCATGGCCGGGAAGTTGAACGGCGTGATGCCAGCGCAAACGCCCAAGGGCTGGCGCATCGAATAGACATCAATCCCCGGCCCCGCGCCCTCGGTGTATTCGCCCTTCAGCACGTGCGGAATGCCGCACGCGAACTCGATTACTTCGAGGCCGCGCTGGATGTCGCCCTTGCTGTCGGCGATCACTTTGCCATGCTCGCTTGAGAGCATCAGCGCCAATTCGTCCATGTGCTTTTCGACTAGGCCTTTGAACGCGAACATCACCCGCGCGCGCCGCTGCGGATTGGTCGCGGCCCAACCGGGAAACGCCGCGCTGGCGGCAGCGACGGCGGCATCCACCGTCTTGGCGGTAGAGAACGCGACTTCGGCCTGCACGGCGCCGGTATTGGGATTGAACACCTGGCCTTTGCGTGGCCCGTCGCCTGGCGTCGACTTGGCGTTGATGAAATGCTGAATCGCGCGCATCGGCTGAGCTCCATTTCGGAAATTGCGCCAACTTATGGCGGCAATCGGCCACTCCGTCCATGCCGGCCGCACGCGCATGCGTCACCGCGCCGCCTCACACGCACGCGCCAGGGCGCCTAATCATGGCGACATGAAAAACATGATTGCTCTGCTGTTGCTCACACTAACCGTCGCCTGCGGTGCGCCACAAACTGAACCCGCGCCGCCCGCCGCGATGCTCGCCGCTGACATCACGCTCACCGACGCTTGGGCGGCGCCGACTCCCGGCGGCGTGGATGTCTCCGCTGGTTATCTCACCATCTCCAATGGCGGCCCTGGCGACGATAGTGTCCTCGCCGCGTCAAGCCCGCGCGCGGCGCGGGTCGAGCTGCACGAAATGA
>JANNQT010000156.1:0-3337 GCA_031400895.1 Alphaproteobacteria bacterium
GGGTTCGTTTTGGATTTCGGGAGCTACACTGGAATTCCAAGCACCCCCTGGGGGGGTTATGAGGGCCCTATGGGCCGGGAGCCCCTCCCCCGCCCCGGATTGCATCGGGGGCGACCTCTCCCCCTTCCGGGGGAGAGCTGACAGCTGATCGCTCGGCGATTCATAGGTCGAATACATGTACGGCGTGGTGGCTCGGAACTCCGCCGCGCAGGAATCGATGCGCTTGAATTGCGGGCGCACGCCGAGCTTGTGGCGCGCGGCGCGCACATCGCGTTCGCTCATGCCCGTCAGCTTGGCGAGGCGGGCATCGGCGAAGCCCTGCGCTTTGAGTGCTCGGAAAGCGTCGGCGTTGTCCGGCAGTCCCTCAGCGCGCACGTGCGCTTCGGTGGCGATGATTTCCGCGATCTGACGCACGAACCAGGGGTCGTAGTGCGACGCCGCGCAGATTTCTTCCACACTCAAGCCGCGCCGCAGCGCCTCAGCCGCGACCAGCAGACGATCGGCCTTTGGCGCCACCAGACGCGCCCGCACCGCCGCGCGGCCCGCATCCTCGTCGGCGGCGCCTTCGATCGGAATTTCATCGAAGCCCATCAAGCCGATATCGAGCGAGCGCAAGGCTTTTTGCAGGCTCTCCTGGAACGTGCGCCCGATCGCCATGGCTTCGCCCACCGATTTCATCGAGGTGGTGAGCGTCGTGTCGGCGCCGCGGAAACGTTCGAAGGCGAAGCGCGGAATCTTGGTGACCACATAATCGATGGTTGGCTCGAAGCTTGCCGGCATGGCCCCGCCAGTAATGTCGTTGGCGATCTCGTCGAGCGTGTAGCCGACAGCGAGCTTGGCCGCGACCTTGGCGATCGGAAAACCGGTGGCCTTCGAGGCGAGCGCCGAGGAGCGCGACACGCGCGGGTTCATCTCGATCACCACCAGGCGGCCATCGCGCGGATTGACCGCGAATTGCACATTGGAGCCGCCGGTCTCGACGCCGATTTCGCGCAGCACGGCGATCGAGGCGTTGCGCATCATTTGATATTCGCGGTCACTCAGCGTCAAAGCCGGGGCCACGGTGATGGAATCACCGGTGTGCACGCCCATCGGATCGATATTTTCAATCGAGCAGATGATAATGCAATTGTCCGCGCGGTCGCGGACCACTTCCATCTCATATTCCTTCCAGCCGATGATGGATTCCTCGACCAGGATTTCCGTGATTGGCGAAGCGGCAAGCCCGCGCTCGACGATTTCGCGGAATTCTTCGAGATTGTAGGCAACGCCCCCGCCTAGCCCGCCCAAAGTCAGCGACGGGCGGATGATTGACGGGAGTTGTACAAAGTCCAGCGCGGCCAACGCTTCGTCCATGCTCGTGCACATGCGCGAGCGCGGGCTCTCAAGCCCGATCTTGTCCATGGCGTCGCGGAATTTCTGCCGGTGCTCGGCCTTCTCGATCACTTCGGCCTTGGCCCCGATCATCTCGACGCCATATTTCGCCAGCACGCCGCTGCGATCCAAAATCAGCGCGCAATTGAGCGCGGTCTGCCCGCCCATGGTGGGAAGCAGCGCGTCAGGCTTTTCCAAAGCGATGATCTTCTCGACCATTTCGGGCGTGATCGGCTCGATATAGGTGGCGTCGGCCAATTCCGGATCGGTCATGATCGTGGCCGGGTTTGAGTTCACCAGGATCACCCGGTAGCCCTCGGCCTTCAGCGCCTTCACCGCCTGCACGCCAGAATAATCGAACTCGCAGGCCTGGCCGATGATGATCGGCCCCGCGCCAATGATCAGGATCGATTTGATGTCGGTACGTTTCGGCATGCAGCTCCATCCGCGTAACGCGGCGAGAATCGATCCGTTCGGGGGATCGAGGGTGTTTAGCGGGATCGCCGGCGGGGGACAAGCGGGGAGGGGCGTGGTAGGGTGCGCCCATGGCAAATCTCAACACGACCATCGCGCGGCTACGCGCTTTGTCCAAGCGAGAGCAGGAGGCGCTGGCCGCGCAGATCGATCTTCTGCTCGATGGCGGCGATTTGCTGGCGCCCGGACAATGGGCCGCCGTCGAGGCGCGGCTCGATTCCAGCCAGGGTCTCACGCCGCATGAGGAGGTCGTGAAGGCGTTCCGCGCCCGCGCCGGCTGATGCGTGTCGCCTGATACGCGTCGTCTGGGGCGATGGCGCTCGGGCGGACTTCGAGGCGGCGATCACTATCATTTGTCAAATCCTCCCCAAACGCCGATGCTGCGGACGGACTCGATCAGGAGGGACCCATGGGCAAGCGATTGGCGGTGGTTGTAGCGGCGGCAGGTTGGCTGTGCGCGTCGCCCGCTTTGGCCCAGGTGGACGGGCCGGGGCTGCTGAACGGGCTACCCGACACGCTCGGCTATAGCGTCGGTTCCAGTTTCGCGGGCCGCTCGACGATCATGGTGACGGCGCGCGGGGTGTCGGAACGCCCCGATACCAGGGCCGCGCAGCCGGCGCGTCAGGGCTATTTTCACACTGTCACGGTGAGCCAAGGCGCCGACACCGCGGTTGCGGCCGATCGTGCGCGCGACGCCATCGTCGATCGCCTGCGCGTCGTGGCGCGCCGCTTCAACGCGGAACTGGAATCGGTGGACCAGCCGTTCCGTTTCGCCGGCGACGACCCCATGGAAGTCAGGCGCCGCCAGCGCATGCTGGAGCAGGAAGACGCCGAGCCGCTCCCGCCGGAATCGCCGGTGACCGCCAGTTCGACGGTAAGCTTCCGCATGCGCGACGCCGAGCGCATGCCGGGCCTGATCGACGCGGTGAGCGGGGAGGGCATCAGCCGCAACAGCGTTGCGAGCTACGATTATTTCAACGCCACCACCAATGCGCTGCATTGGATGGGCATGGGAACCATTGAGTATGCGGCTGAGGATCCGCGCTTCGCCGCCGCGACCCGCGAAGCGATGGCCGCAGCCGAAGTGCAGGCCCGCGATCTGGCCAGCGGCGCCGGCGGCCGGATCGGCCGCCCGCTGCAAGTGACGCTGCTGACGCGCACCTTGGTCGATGAGCAGGCGGTGGTGATCGTCGCCGTGCGCTACCAATTGGAGCTGGCGCAATAGCGCGGGCGTTATTCCTTGCTTTTCCCCTCGGCTTGCCCCGTCTCCACCCGCACCCCGCGTGCGCGCAGGGCTTCGCGCAGCAGATACTCGATCTCCGCGTTGACGCTGCGCAGGTCGGCGCTGGCTTGGCGCGCGATGGCGTCAAACAGCGCCGGGTCGTGGCGCTGGGCTATGGCTTTGCGTTCTGTGGCCACGCAACGGGCTCCGTGTTCCCTCTCCCCCCACCGGCCGCTCCGCGGCCGGCGAATCCAGCGATCGCGGGAT
>JANNQT010000157.1:0-1986 GCA_031400895.1 Alphaproteobacteria bacterium
GGCCGCGATAACATCTGGGAAGGCCACCTCGCGAGCGAGCTTTGGGCCACCAAGGTCGAAGTGCGCGCGGTGCTGGATGAACTAGCCCAGCCTTTGAGCCGCGTGCTCGACCTTAAAATCGGCGACACATTGATGCTCGACGCGGTTCCTGATGGCCCGGTGCTGTTGAAGTGCGGCGACGTGGAATTGTCCCAAGGGCGTGTGGGCCGGATGGGACATTCGTTGGCGGTGAGGGTGGAGCGGCCGATCGCGCAAGCCACGCAGCATGCAGTGATGAAAATTGGAGGCGGAAAATGAGTCCGATTGTTTTGACCCTTGAGCTTGTGTTGGCGCTAATGCTCGGCGCTTGCCTGTTTTTCTTTTGGCGTCTCGATATCAAATTGTCAGCTTTGCGCTCTGGTCAAGATGGCGCTCTTGCCGCCGCGGCCGAGCTGATGCAGGCGACGGCGCAAGCTGAAGCCGCCGTGCGTTCGCTGCGCGCGACGGCGCAAGATACTGGCCGTGACTTGCAGGCGCGCATCAATGACGCGCGCGCCACGGCCGATCGCCTTGGCATGGGCGCGGGCCGCTTGCGTACGGGCGCTGATGTGCCCCTGCGCGGACGCGCGTGATGCCGGCGCCCACGGATAAAACGAAGCGGGCCAAGCCCGCCGCCGTGCGATTAATGCCAGCGGTGATGGCGACGCTGGCGGCGCTGCTTGGCCTGAAAGCGGTGGCCATGGCCGAGAGCGTTGCCGAAACCGCGCCTGCCGCGAGCGAAGCCTCCGCCGGTCACGCCGAAACCGCGCCTGCCGCCGCGCCTCAAACCGCGCAGCAATGCGCGCCGGCGAGCTTTGCCGAGCTGGCCGGCCTGAGCCAGGCCGAGGTGCAGGTGTTGCAGGCTTTGACGGAGCGGCGCGCCACATTGGATCAGCGCGCCGCGCAAGCGGAAACGCAAGATGAATTGATGCTCGCCGCCGAGCGGCGTCTCGATGAACGCCTCAGCGAATTGCGTCAGCTCGAATCCACGGTGAACGAGCTGCTTGGCCATTTGGATGAATCTCAGGAAACGCGTTTGGCGAGCCTGGTGGATGTGTATCAGCGCATGCGCGCGAAGGACGCCGCGACCGTGTTTGATGGGTTGGATGATGCGGTTCTGCTGCAGGTGGCCGGGCGTATGCGTCAGGCCAACCTCGCCGAAGTGATGGGCCGCATGGACCCCGCGCGCGCGCGCCGTTTGACTCAGATGTTGGCTGAACGCGCGCGTCCCCCGACGGCGGGTTCGGATTTGCTGGCCAGGCCAGGCGCCGCCGCGCCGAGCGCTGGGCGTTAAACGCGCGCTTAACCGGCGCTGGGAAAGGTATTGGCGAACAGCACGCGACAGATGAAGTCCTTTCGTTCCTCCATTGCGATCGCCGCCGCTGCGGCAATCGCGGCGCCGCCGGCGTCAGCCCAACCGCTGACGCTGACGCCGCCGCCAGCGGAGACCCATGCGCAGGCTTCGCCGCCCCAGGTCGCCGCGCCCGCGCCGCCTGCGCCGCAAGCCGCGCCCTCCGCGCCGCCCGCTGAATTGCGTGGACCGGTGGGTCCGGTGCCGGATGATTTGACCTTGGCGACGGTGCCGCCGCCCCCGCCACCGCCGCCGCCACCTCCGCCGCCGCCACCTCCACCGCCGCCACCGCCGCCAGCCCCGCCGCCGCCGCCCCCTCGCATGGCGGCTGAGCCAACCGCGAGCGTGACGATTGGCGTGCAGGACGAGTACACGCGGCTCGCGTTTCGTTTCGTGGGCGCCACCACGGTGACGCCGCTCCTGCAAAGCAACCGCTTGGAGCTGCGCTTCTCACGCGCCGCTGACATTGACATGGCCGAGCTGCGCGCAACGCCGCCGCGCTTCGTGCGTGAAGTGCGCCGTATCAGCGCCGTTGGCGCGCCGGTTCGCCTCATGCTCACGCTTGAGCCTGGCGTGCGGCAACGCAATTTCGTTGATGGCGACCGGGTTGTCGTGGA
>JANNQT010000158.1:0-4894 GCA_031400895.1 Alphaproteobacteria bacterium
GACATTCCCATCCATGGGCGTGCGCATCACCGGTCTGTCGCTCGATCTGCCGCAGATGCTGAAGCAGAAGGACGACGCGGTCGATGGCCTGACCAAGGGCGTCGAGTTCCTGATGAAGAAGCACAAGGTCGATTATGTGAAGGGCGCGGGCCGCATCGTCTCGGCGGGAAGCGTTGAGGTCACCGCCATCGACGGCGCCAAGCAGATGCTGGAGACCAAGGCCATCGTCATCGCCACCGGTTCCGTGCCGGCCGACCTCCCGGGCCTCGCCATCGACGAAGAGCACATTGTTACCTCCACCGGCGCGCTAGCGCTGCCGCAGGTTCCCGGCCGCATGGTGGTGGTGGGCGCGGGCGTGATCGGGCTTGAGCTAGGCTCGGTGTGGCGCAGGCTGGGCGCGGACGTCACCGTGGTCGAGTTCCTCGACCGCATAACCCCCGGCATGGACAACGAAATCTCCACCACCTTCCAGCGCGTGCTGAAAAAGCAGGGCATCAAGTTCGAACTCGGCCACAAGGTCGCTGGCGTCGAGAACACCGGCGGCGGGCTGCTGGTGTCGATAGAGCCGGCCAAAGGCGGGGCCGCGCGCGTGCTGGAGGCTGACGTGGTGCTGGTGGTGGCGATCGGGCGGAAGCCCTTCACCACCAATCTCGGACTTGAGAACGCTGGCGTGCGTTTCGATCAGCGCGGCTTCATCGAGACCAATCACTTCAAGAGCAATGTCGAAGGCATCTATGCGATCGGCGATTGCACGCACGGGCCGATGCTGGCGCACAAGGCCGAGGAGGAGGGGATCGCGGTGGCGCAGCTGCTCGCCGGCAAATGGGGCCACGTGAATTACGATGTGATCCCCAACGTGATCTACACTGATCCGGAAGTGGCGAGCGTCGGCAAGTCGGAAGAAGAACTGAAGGCCGCGGGCGTCGAATACAAAGTTGGCAAGTTCCCGTTCATGGCCAATTCGCGCGCGCGCACCAATCACGAAACCGAAGGGCTGGTGAAGGTGCTCGAAGATGTGGCGAGCAAGCGCGTCGTCGGCGTGCACATGCTTGGCGCGGGCGTCGGCGAAATGATCGGCGAAGTTTGCGTGGCGATGGAGTTCGGCGCCTCCGCCGAAGACATCGCCCGCACCTGCCATGCCCACCCCACCATGTCCGAAGCCATCCGCGAAGCCGCCAAGGGCGTCGATGGCTGGACCATGCAGGCGTGAGCGATAACGCCCTCCACCTCCGCGCCCTCAGCAAGCGTTTCGGCGATAAAGCCGCCGTCGATGCGCTCGATCTCGAGGTGCGCGCGGGCGAGCTTTATGCGCTGCTTGGGCCCAATGGCGCGGGCAAGACCACGACTTTGCGCATGGTGGCGGGGCTGTTGAAACCTGACCAGGGCGCGATCAACGTGTTTGGCGTCGATGCGCTCGCCGATCCGATCGCCGCCAAGCGCATCATCGCCTGGCTGCCGGACGAGCCGATGCTGTACGACAAGCTGACGGCCTGGGAATATCTCGAATTTATCGCTGGCCTGTGGGGCGTGGGCGCCAAGCAGGCGCATGCGCGGGCCGAGGAATTGCTGAAACTGCTGGAGCTCTGGGATCACCGCAACCAACGCTGCGAGGGCTTTTCGCGCGGCATGAAGCAAAAGACTTCGCTCGCCGGCGCGCTGATCCACGAACCGCAATTGCTGATGCTGGACGAGCCGCTCACCGGCCTCGATGCGGCCATCGCCCGCCAGGTGAAGGATTTGCTCAGCGCCCGCGTGCGCGCCGGCGCCACCATTATCCTCACCACCCACATTCTCGACGTCGCCGAGCGCATGGCCGAGCGCATCGGCATCATCCAGCACGGCAAGCTGCTGGCCGAGGGCACGCTCACCGAGCTGCGCGGCCGGGCAGGGGGCGGCAACGCGAGCCTCGAGGATGTGTATCTGCAGCTTGTCGGCGCGGCGGCTTGATGTTCGCCCCCGGCAGCGCGCTGTGGCTCTTGGGCTACGAGATGCGGCTCGGCTGGCGCGGCTGGCGCTCCGCCTCGAAGTCGCGCGGAGCGGGCAGCATCGTGCTCTACCTGCTGTTCGGTGCGCTTCTGCTGTTCGCGGGCTATTGGGCGGCCCGCGGAGTATCCTACCTCACCCCGGAGGCGACGCCGCTTTCGCTGGGCGTGCTCACGCTGGCGTTCGTGTTGCTGGCGACGCTGATGCTGTCGTCGGCGCTGCTGCAAACCACCGATGCGCTCTATCAGCGCGGCGACCTTGATCTGCTGCTGGCCTCGCCGCTGCCGCCATGGCGGGTGCTGAGCGTGCGCATGAGCGCCATAGCCATCAATGTCGGGCTGTTGTATTTGCTCTTGCTAGGGGCGATGTGGGTGTGGTTGCCGTTCATGGGTGGCGGCGCGCGCTGGATGGGGTTGGCGCCGAGCGTGCTGGCGCTGGCGCTGGCGGTGACGGGCGTTGGATTGTTCGTAGCTCGGGCGATGTTCGCGCTGATCGGGCCGCGCAAGACGCGCGTCGCTTCGCAGATCCTAGCCGGCCTGGTCGGTGCGGCGCTGTTCCTGGGGCTGCAGGCGCAGAATTTCGTACCCTACGACCAGCGCGCCCAAATCATGGGCCAGGCCATCGCCGAGCTGACGCGCGTGCTTGGCGACGCCGCGAGCCCGCTGGCGCTTCCGGCGCGGGCGGCGCTGGGCGAGCCGTTGGCGCTTGCTGCGTGGATCGTCGCCAGCGTGATCTTCTTTGCCTTCGCGGTGTGGTGGTTCGGGCGCGGCTTCGCCGCCAACGCGGCCGCGATCGCCTCGCTTGGCGGCGCCCGCAAGCGCGCCGATGCACGTGTGCGCGATTTCCGCGAAGGCTTGACGCGCACGCTGGTGGTGAAGGAATGGCGGCTGCTGTGGCGCGACCCGCTGCTGCTTTCGCAGATCGCCATGCAACTGGTCTATTTGTTGCCGCTGTTCTTCGTTTTCGCGCGCGATAGCGGCGAGGAGGGGTTCGGCCGCGCCCAGATCGGCATGTTCAGCGGCGCCTTCGTGCTGCTCGGTTCGTCGCTGGCTTCGAGCCTCGCCTGGCTCACCGTGTCGGCCGAGGACGCGCCCGACCTGATCGCCGCCGCGCCGCTGCCGCGCGAGCAGGTGGAGCGGGCCAAGGCGTTGGCTGCCGCCGCGCCGGTGGCGGCGTTGATGGCCTTGCCGATTGCGGGCGCACTCTTCATTGAGCCCGTCGCGGCGCTGTGGTTGGCCTTGGGCATCGGTGCGGCGATCGTCTCGGCTTGCTTCATCGCCATCTGGCACCAGGCCCCCGGCAACCGGAAGGAGTTCCGCCGCCGCCGCGCCGGCGTTGCGTTCGGGGCCGCTTTTGGGCGCGTGATCGTGCTGTTGGGCTGGTCGGCGGCGACTGGCGTGGCGGTGGCGGGCCTGCCCGTGTTGGCGTTGATCCCGGCCTTGATCGCGCTCGGCCTCACCCTGGCGATGAGCGAGAGCCGGCCCAAGGCCGATGCCTAAGCCGACTTGTGAGTATTGACGATTACTCACTTTCCAGATGCCGCGGATTGCGTCTCAATGGCCATGAGCAGGACGCGAGGGGAGATCACTTTGCTGATTTTGACGGCGGAGCGCTTGGCGCTCCTGGCGCTCGACGCTGACCTGGCGACCCTGCAGGCGGGCAGCCGGACGGCTTTCTTCAACGCCATCGCGGTGATGCACGAGCCGCTATGGCCACCCGCGCCGTTCGAAGCGGCCTCGTTCGACTGGTCGCGGAAAGGCTTGGCGCACGATCCCCAGGGCCAGGGCTGGTATGGCTGGGCGCTGCTGGCCAATGAGGGCGAGCGTTCGCCGCCGCGTCTGATCGGCATTGCCGCTTTGATCGGGCGTCCCGATGAGGAGGGCGATGTTGAACTCGCCTTTGGCCTGATGCCGGAATATCGCGGCCGCGGCTATGGTGGGAAGACGGTGCGTACGCTTTCGGCCTGGGCGTTTGCGAATGGCGCCCGGCGCGTGATCGCGCACTTGGATGCCGAAGATGTGCATGCGGCCGCCACCTTGGCCAAGAGCGGTTTTGCCGACACCGGTGAGCCGCCTTATCCGGGCGTCGCGTGCTGGGCGATGGCGGCGTGAGCTGGGGCTGCTAGTCCGCGGTGCTTCAGCCCGCCGCCAAAAGCGGCAATCAACAGGCCCGGCTCGATCAGCGCGGTCACCAGGAAATGGCTGACAATGCACGGCGCAAGATTGCGGTCGCCGAGCAGATAGACCATGGCAAGCCCGAGACCGAGGATGGAGGTCGCGACAACAGAACCAATCGCGGCCGCCCAATTCCCCTTCAATCCGCCCCACTTCAATCCGCCCCAAACGATATGGGCGAGGCCAAAGCCGATGCCAGAAACGACCACCTGGATCACCGCGTCGCCGCCGGAGCGTTCAATCCAGTCCATCAGCATCTTGCGGAATGCAATTTCTTCAAGCGTCGCCGCCAGCACGGCCAGGATGAGGGCGAGAAGCTTGAGCAGATGGGGTCGAAACAGCCACAACTTCACGGCGGGAATGCGTAAACAATACGCGACATACGCCGCCGCCAGCACGATCCCCGCGATCCACGCCAGTCCCGCATCGGCGAAGGGCGCGCGAAAGCCGAGCGCCGTGAGCGCGTCCGGTCGAGCCCGCGACAGCAGCATGAACACGAACGGGGCCATGAACAAGCTGAGCGCCGCCATGGCGAACGCACTCTTTGACTCCGGACTTAGCTTCGACCATCCCATGACATTTTTCCTTCTTAGGCGCTCATTCCGCCGCGCTGAGCAAACCCTGCAAACGGTTCAGATAATCGATCCACGCCGCGCGCCCGGCTTTGGTGAGATGCACGTTGCTGCGCGGCTTCTTGTTCACGAAACTCTTGTCGATGCGCACGTAGCCGGCTTCTT
>JANNQT010000159.1:0-2992 GCA_031400895.1 Alphaproteobacteria bacterium
TCCCGGTGGACGGGATCGTTCAAGATGGGCGTTCGACGATCGATGAATCCATGGTGACCGGCGAGTCGATGCCGGTCACGCGTGAAGCCGGCGCCCGCGTCATCGGCGGCACCCTCAATCAGACCGGCGCACTCATCATCGAGGCCGACCGCATCGGCGCCGACACCATGCTCTCGCGCATCGTGCATATGGTTGCAGACGCGCAGAGGTCGCGAGCGCCAATCCAAAGGCTCGCCGATAAGGTCTCGGGTTGGTTTGTGCCAGCCGTCATCGCCGTCGCGGTCGTTGCGCTCATTGCATGGTGGGTGTTGGGGCCGTCGCCGGCGTTTTCCTATGGGCTTATCGCTGCCGTTTCGGTGCTCATCATCGCGTGTCCGTGCGCGCTTGGTCTCGCGACGCCGATGTCGATCATGGCTGGCGTCGGACGCGGCGCACGCGCGGGCGTTTTGATCAAGAACGCCGAGGCGCTGGAGCGCTTCGAGAAGGTCGACACGCTCGTTCTCGACAAAACCGGCACGCTCACGGAAGGCAAACCTGCAGTCATAGCGATCCAGACGGCGCCGGGCCAAACTGAAGCGGACGTGTTGCGTCTCGCCGCGAGTCTCGAAAACCGGAGCGAACACCCGTTGGCGCTGGCGATTGTCGCGGCTGCACGGGAGCAAGGTCTGTCGCTGGCGGAGCCAAGCGATTTCGACTCTCCGACCGGGAAGGGCGTCATTGGCGTCGTCGAAGGACGCAAGGTCGCTCTCGGCGCCGAGAAATATCTGTCTGAGCTGAAGGTAGACACGAGCCATCTGCGCGCTCAAGCGGAAGAGCTTCGCCGCGACGGCGCCACCGCCATCTTTGTAAGTGTCGACGGTGTCGCAATCGCCGTTCTGGGCATCGCTGACAAGATCAAGGCGACAACGCCGGATGCGCTGGCTGCTCTGAAGGCGCAAGGCATCCGCCTGGTGATGCTGACCGGCGACAACCGCACGACGGCGGAGGCCGTGGCGCGCAAGCTTGGCATCGACACGGTCGAAGCGGAGGTCTTGCCAGAAGACAAGTCCCGCATCGTGGCCCGGCTGAAAGGCGAGGGCCGGGTGGTGGCCATGGCGGGCGATGGCGTCAACGATGCGCCGGCGCTCGCCGCCGCCGACGTTGGCATCGCCATGGGGACGGGAACGGACGTCGCCATCGAAAGCGCGGGCGTAACGCTGCTGCATGGCGACCTCGCCGGCATCGTTCGCGCGCGGGCCGTCTCACGCGCGACGATGAACAACATTCGCCAGAACCTGTTTTTCGCCTTCGCCTACAACGTGGCCGGCGTGCCGATCGCCGCTGGCGTACTTTACCCGATAACCGGCGATCTCTTGTCGCCAATGATCGCGGCGGCGGCGATGGCGCTGTCTTCTGTTTCGGTGATTGCAAACGCGCTGCGTCTGAATTCGGTCCGGGTGTGACGCCGTCGGCGAGAGGAGGGCGGACTTTGGCCGCCCTCCTCTTGTTGTAACTGCCCAGTCGTCATCTTTGCGCGAGATCATCGTTCATGAAGGCGCGAACCGCGTCAACAAACCATGCGCGTCGATCGACGTGGATGTAGTGCCCACCGCCATCTGCGACGCGTTGACGAGCGCCAGGATAGCGCGCCGTGAGGTCTCGTTGAACGGTTGACCACAAGACATCGAAGTCGCTTGGGTTTGCTGGCAGCGGCCGAGACAGAACCAGCACAGGTCTTCCGTGCGCCGTATCAATTCGTTCGACTTCGTTGACTGTCATCGGCAGCGCCGCCAGTTCGGCGCGGCCGCCCTCGGGCAGGGTCCAGGCCATGGATGCAGGCGGCGCGCATGAGGAGATGGCGGCGTCCTCGCAGCGGCGGGTGAAGTCCGCGGGCCGGGATTCCTCCAGAACGACGCCTAAAATTTGATCAGGGTGCTGAGCAGCGAAATATTCCGCGTAGAGGCCGCCGAGCGAGTGACCGACCAGCACATAGGGACCGTTGGCGCCGGACTTTTCCAACACTGCGGACAACTCCCGCTCAGCGGCCTCCGCGTCACGCGGACCCGGCGTCGCGTCACTGTCGCCATAGCCAGCCCGATCGTAGAGGATCACGGTTGCAGTCGCTGCAAGTTCGGGGGCGATTTCGTGGAAGGTGGTCATGCCATCGCCCAAGCCGGAGATCATCACGATCGTGGGCTCGCCTGCGCCGAGCACCCGATAGGCAATGCGATGACCATCGATGTCGGCGAACCGCAAGTCGCGCGGCGCGGTTGCGCATGATGGTGCGGCGAGCAACAGCGTCAGGGCCAAGGTCATGCGGGCTGCCGTTTGCGTCGCACGCGCAGAGAGCGCGGCTATGGGTGACAAGGGGTGAAATTGGCGGGCGCTCATTTGGGACCTCACTGGTTTCGGAGCTGGTGAGCATTGCTCTAAGCGCCTCCCGCAGCGTGCGCTTGAACGTAACAGCTACCCCATGTCTTCAGCGGGTGCGCTCGCGTGCCAGGAGCCCATTCGTTTGCGATGCGGCGCCCCCGCGATTGCTGTATGGTGGCGTAATGGAGACAATCGCATCAGGTCGCATTGCGGTTTGGGAAGGCGGCAGCCTTTGGGTGTTCGACGTGCCGCGCGCGGGCGCGGCGCCCAGCCGCACCGAGATGCATGCGCACCATGCGTTTCAGCTCACGTTTTCACTTGGCGGCAGCTTCACGTTCAGCGTTGAGGACGGCGTTGTGCCTGGTCCTTTCGCCATTGTGGCGCCGGATACGCTGCACGCCTTCCAGGCGCAAGGCTTGGTATCGCATCTGTTTGTCGAGCCGGAAGGTCGTGCAGGGCGCACGCTTGAGCAATTGATGCAGGGGCGGCAGGTCGCGACCATGACCGCCGCACAGGCGCAAGATTCACCCGATCTCATTCTCGCAGCATTTCGTCATCCACAAGATCCGAGAGAAGCGCTGCGCCAGGTGGGGATGAAGATCACCGATCGCATCGCGGGTCATGCGCGCGTGGCCGAGCC
>JANNQT010000160.1:0-13215 GCA_031400895.1 Alphaproteobacteria bacterium
CTCCTCAAAGCTGAGAGCTTCCACTGTCGCCAGCTTCAACTCCCATCGCGTTCAAACCACATCCTCTGAACTGTTTGGCATTGGGTACCGTGAGCCTCCCAACAGAAGACCAGCGCATTATCGCGGTGTTTTTATTCGGTCCGATAGATTTTTTAGAAATCGAGGATTTCCAACGTCCGTAGCGATTTTTTTGTTGGATAGAGGGTCCCCAACCCAACACTTTCGCGACGGTCCGAGTCGCTACTGGTCCCCTCTCCCCGTGGGGGAGACGCGACGAAGGCGTCGCTTGCGCGCTCAATCCGGCAGGGCTGCGCGGCCATTGCTGGCAGCGACTTCGAGCGGCTGGTCGAGCGGGCCTGCGCTGATCGAGAAGGTTCCGCCCGCGGCCGCCACCAGCGCGCAGCCGGCGGCTACGTCCCAGATCATCGAGCCGCTTTCGCGGTAAGCCTCGGCGCGCCCGGCGGCCACATAGGCGAGCGCGGTCGCCGCCGAGCCGATCATGCGCACCTTGCGCCAACTGGTGAGCCGGGTCTCGAACGCGCGCATCGATGCGGCGCTGGCGCGCGAGGGAACGCCGGTTTGCAATATTCCCGAGGCCGGGCTGGCGATCTCGGACACGGCGATAGGCGCGCCATTGAGCCGGGCGCCGCCGCCGTTGAGACCGCAAAAGCGCTCGCCCAGCAAAAAGCAATCGACCACGCCCAGCACCGGCGCGCCCTCGGCCAACAGCGCGATCGACACCGCGCAATGGGGATAGCCGCGCAGATAATTGACGCTGCCGTCCAGCGGATCGACCGCCCACACATAAGCGCTCTCGCCAGCACGGACCCAGCCGGCCTCCTCGGAAATCACCGGAAACGGCGCGGCCTTCTCCAGCGCCGCCAGGATCATGGCTTCGGCGCGGCGGTCGGCGTCGATCTTCACTTCGCGGCCGTGCTCGGCCTCGATCACGCTCCACTCGCCCTGGCGCGCCTTCAGCGCCGCGCCAGCCTCAGCGGCGACGGCCTCGGCGATGGCCAGCAATTCGCCCAATTCCGCCCGATCGCTCACCAGCGTCTCCTTCGCCAGCGCTGATAGCGCGCTCTTGGCGCTTGGAGAAGCGCGGGCGGCGCGGTTAATGAAGGCCGGGGAGAAACGCGATGGAAAGGTCCCGGGCAAAGCCGCCGCCAAGCCTCAGTCCCGCGGCGCTCGACAAGCGGCTCGGCTTGCGTCGGCGCGCGCGCGAGGACGCGGCGGCCAATTTGCCCCGCCACGATGCCGACGCGCTGTCGGGCGCGGAACTGGCCATCTTCGATGTCATTGCCGCCGAGCGCGCCAGCCTCGATGGCGCGCGCCTGGCGGCCAAGGCCGATGCCGAGCGTCGGCTGCGGGCGCTGGCGCCGGCGCCGCAGGATTTCTCCGGTCCGGCGCTGGAAGCGCGGCTGATGCTGAAGCAGGTCTCCGGACGCCTGGCCCACGATTGGGGCGAGGGCGCACGCGCCGCCGCCCAGGCGCGCGCCGATCTCGAGGGCTTCAAGCGCGCCAACAATCTGCGCCGCGCGGCTGTATATCCCGAATCGACCCTGCTGGAGAGCGGATTGCTGCTCTGCGCGGTGCTGTTCGAGGCGCTGTTCAGCGCCGCGCTGTTCGCCGAGGATCTCGGCTATGTCAGTGGCGCGATCACCGCGGTGGGGCTGTCGGGCGCCAATGTGACGCTCGGCTTCCTCGCCGGCTATCTCGGGCTGCGCTATCTGCAGCATGCGCGCGCGCCGTCGAAAATCGCCGGCGCGCTGGCGCTGACGACGCTGGCGCTGCTGGCGACGATACTCAATCTGTTCGCGGCCAATTGGCGCGACCGGCTGGCGGCGGCATCGGGGCGCCAAGTTGAGGTCAGCGCCGACGCCAGCTTTCACCTCTGGGACCTGCTCGGTCTCGACAGCCCGCAGGCGATCATCCTGCTGATGCTGGGCGCGGGCGTGTGGGCGTTCGCGGCGCTCAAGGGTTATTCCGGCTTCGACGACCCCTACCCCGATTACGGCAAGATGCAGCGCAGCGCCGCGGCCGCCGCCGAAGCCATGTCGGCAATTCGCCATGAGGGCCGCGAAAGCCTCGAGCAACCGATCGAAGCCGCCAAGGCCGCGCTCAGCGCCCGGCTCGAACAGATGCGCGCTGAATTCGAAGCGATGAACCGCGCCTTCGACGAAGCCGCGCGCAAGCTGGGCGCGCTCGACGCCCAAACACAGGCGCTCGACGCCGCCGCCGCCAGCGCGGTGCAGCTTTATCGCCAGGAAAACGCCGCCGCCCGCAACAGCCCGGCGCCGATTTATTTCGGCGCACCGCCGCCCGCGCTTGGACCGGCGCTCGATCCTTTGACCGAAAGCGCGGCGCTGATCGACGACGCGCGCGCGCGGCTCGGCGAAGCCCACCAGCGCTCCAGCCAAGCGCTGGAAACGCTGCTCGGCGAACTCGACCAGGCGACCGACCGGCTCGATGAAGGCGCTTCGCCATGAAGCCCAAGCGCGTGCGCGGCAACGCTCTCGGGCTGGCGCTGATCGGCGCAGCGCTGGCGGCGCTGGCGGGGCTGGTCGCCGCCGGCTCGTTGCTGCGCGGCGCGCCCACCGACCCGCAGACACTGTGCCGCACCGACGCGCCGCTGGCCGCGCACACCATCGTGCTGGTTGACGCCACCGACCGGCTCGAGCCGCGCCACCGGCGCAAATTGCGCGCGGTGCTGATCCAGGAGCGCGAGCGATTGGCCCGCTACGATCGCTTGACCGTGATGAAGCTCAATCCGCGCCGGCCCCAGGAGCCGGCGATCCTGTTCTCGAAATGCCTGCCGACGCCGCCGGACCAAGCCACGCCATTGTTTGAAAGCGCGCGCGCCACCCGCGAGCGCTGGGAGACCGACTTCGCCGCCGCGCTCGAACGCGCCCTGCGCAGCGCCCAAGCTGGCGCCAGCGCCCGCGCCTCGCCGATCCTGGCCGGCCTGCGGGCGGTCGCCGCCGCCCCCGACTTCGGCCCGGAGATCGCGCGCCGCCGCCTGGTGTTGGTGTCGGATCTGCTCGAACATGACGCCCGCGGCGTGTCGTTCTATGGCGCCGACGCCGATTTTGCCGGCTGGCGCGCGGCGGTTACTTACGGCCCGCCCGACCTGACCGGGGTCGCGGTGCGAATTATCCCCATGGACCGCCCCGAGCACGCCGCCCGCCAGGGCGCGGCGCTGCAGCGCTTCTGGCCGACTTATTTCGAGCAGGCCGCAGCGGCGGAGGTCGCCTTCGATCCAATTCCTTAACCCTCCCCGGTTTTCCTGGGCCCGACTCAGCTTATGCATTGGCGCGGCTGGAACAGAGGGGCGGGCATGGAAAACTCATCTGTGGAAACTTATTCGTGGCAGGACGCCAGCGGGCGCTGGCACGAGTTCGAGGTGGCGCGCCAGGCGCGCACCTGGGCCCCCGAGGGCGGGCTTTATATGTTCGTGAAGCCGCGCGACGGCGCCCCTACCCGCGATGGCGGGCCCCCGCAATGGGGCGGGCCAATCGCGCTGTTCCTGGGCAAGACCGACAATTTCGCCGCCAGCTTGGCGCGCCACGACATGTGGCAAGCGGCGGAAAATCTCGGGGCCAAGGAAATCCACCTGCTGGCGATCAAGGAAGCGCAGACCCGCGACTGGGTGGAGAAGGACCTGCTCGAAGCGCAATGCCCAATCCTCAACCGCAACAGCTTGCGCCGGGTGGCTTAGGCCTCCCCCGCGAGGGAATGCGCCAGGCGCGGCCGCGCCGCTCGACACCCTCCCCGCGCCGGGGAGGGAAGAAGCCGCTCAGCCGCGCGCCGCGACAGCAGCGGCTGGGAAATCGCTGAACACGCCGTCCACGTCGGCTGCGTAGAACACGCGCAACTCGGCGGCGAGATCGCCGTGGGCGGCGGGATCGTCGCCGCGGCGCAGTTCAAGCGGCAGGAACACGTTTTCGGCGCGCATGGTCCAGGCGTGCACCAGCAGCCCCGCTTCATGCGCGCGCGCGACGAGATCGCTCGGCGGCAGCGAGCGGCCTTGGCCGTCGCGAGGGATGATCAGTGTTTTCTCAACGCCGATGCCGGTGACGGCGCGCTCGTACTGCATCTCGCGCAAGCCTGCGTTGCCCAGCATCTCAGCGTACGGCGTGTCGCGCCGGTCCCATGGGGCCCCGGTCGCGGCGATCAGCTGGATGCAGCTCCAGCGCAGCGAGGACATCTGCGCCAATTGCAGCAACGGCCCCATTTCGAAGCACTGCACAAACATAGCGTCGGCAGCCGCCTGGCCGCCGCCCGCGCGTACGGAATCGATCAGCGCGGGCACAGGATCAAGCCCCTGCGCGCGCAGAAAACTCGGATGCTTGAGTTCAGGATAGATGCCGATTCCCGTCTCGCGCGCGAGCGCCAAAGCTTCAGCGAAAGTCGGGATGGCTTCCTGGCCATCGTAGGCTACGTTCGCGGGCCGCAATTGCGGCAGCCGCTCCTTGCAGCGCAGCGACTTCAGTTCGGCGAGCGTGAAATCCTCAACCCACCAGCCGATCGCGGCGACGCCGTCGACGGCCTTTTGCTTTCGCCGGTCGGCGAACTCCGCGCGCGCCGCCACATCGGTCGTGGCAGAAATCTCGTTCTCGTGCCGGCACACCAGCACGCCATCCTGGCTCATCACCAGGTCCGGCTCGATATAGTCGGCGCCTTGGGCGATGGCGAGGCGATAGGCGCCGAGCGTGTGCTCGGGGCGTTCCCCCGACGCGCCGCGATGGGCGATGACGATGGGATCGCGCGGCGCGGCGCTCATGGGCGCGCACCCCGCCAGCGCCGCCGCGCCCAGCATAACATCGCGGCGCCTCAAACGCGCTGGTCCTGCGGCGCAATCCGCGTCATCAGCAAGCCGGTGAAAATCATCGCGCCGGCATAGATCATCGCCAGCGCGCCAAAGATAGCGTCGTTCGCACCGTCGATCGGCGGGTCGGGAAATACCTCGGCGAACTTGTAGGTCAAGAACGCGTTCAAGAGCAGAGAAGGCATGGCCACGCTGACAGCGGCCTCCGCTTCGTCGCCCGGCGCGCAACGGAGCAATTTGACCGACACAAACGTGATCGCCGCGCCGATCAGCGCAACAACAGCGAACAGCGCGTAAAACGGGTCGAAGAAAAAATACCCGCCAGCGAACCGGAAAATGGCGGCATTCGCGAGCCACAGTGCAAACCCTAGGGCCATCGCGCGCATGATCATGAGTAATGCTCCTTCTTATGGACCGCCCTCGCCGGCATGAGTGCAAACGCGCTACGCCAGGGCGGTTGAACCAAAGTGCCGGCGAGAGCGCCGGCGGTCCATATTATCTCAGCAGCTCGCGCGATATGATCACGCGCATGATTTCGTTGGTGCCTTCAAGTATCCGATGCACGCGCAGGTCGCGGACGATGCGCTCGACTTCATAATCGGCCAGATAGCCGTAGCCGCCGTGCAGCTGCAGCGCCTGGTCGGCGACCTTGTAGGCGGTGTCGGTGACGAAGCGCTTGGCCATGGCGCAATATTTGGCGGCGTCGGGCGCCTTGGCATCCAATTTGCGCGCGGCGGCGTGCAGCAGAGTGCGCGAGGCCACCAAGTCGGTCTCCATGTCGGCGAGCGTAAATTGCGTGTTCTGGAACTCGGCGATCGCTTTGCCGAATTGCTTACGCTCCTTGACGTAGGCGAGCGCGCGGTCGAACGCGTCCTGCGCCCCGCCCAAGGCACAAGCGGCGATATTGAGCCGGCCGCCGTCGAGGCCCTTCATCGCGTATTTGAAGCCGTCGCCCTCGGGGCCGACGCGATGCTCCACCGGCACGCGGCAATTCTCGAAATTGACGATCGCGGTCGGCTGCGCACGCCAGCCCATCTTGTCCTCGGCCTTGCCGAAACTGAGCCCCTTGGCGCTCGCCTCCACCAGCAGCGTCGAGACGCCCTTAGGGCCGCCCTCGCCGGTTCGGCACATGACCACGTACAGATCGGAAAAACCGGCGCCGGAAATGAAAGCCTTGGAACCGTCGATTACATAATGCGCATTGCCGTCGGCCTTGGCGCCGGTGCGCAACGCCGCCGCGTCCGAGCCCGAGCCCGGCTCGGTCAGGCAATAGGAGGCGATCGTCTCCATGCTGGTGAGCTTGGGCAGCCAGCGCGCGCGCTGCTCCTGGCTGGCGAACGCGTCGATCATCCACGAGCACATATTGTGGATCGAGACGAACGCGGCGGTGGCGATGCAGCCGCGCGACAATTCCTCGAAAATCAGCGCCGCATCGAGCCGGCTGAGCCCCGAACCGCCGACATCCTCGCGCACGTAAATGCCGGCAAAGCCCAATTCCGCCAATTGCTTCAGCACACCGCGATCCAGCCCCTCCCGCTCCCAGCGCCGCGCGTTCGGGCGCAGCCGCTCTTGCGCGAAGGCGCGGGCGGTGTCGACGATCAGGGCTTGGTCCTCGGTCAGGTCCGTCATAGGCGGCTTTATAGCCGGCCCAGACGCGGGCGCCAGAGCCGCCGAACGCTTGCGGCGCGGCGCGCTTTGCGTCCACAAGCGGGCCCGGGGGAAGCTGCGATGCGCTCGCCGGTGGTTCTGCTGCTGCTTGGGGTCGTCGCCGGCGCCTGCATGGACGCGACCATCAAATACCTGGCCCAGACCAATCACGTGCTGGTGGTGGCGCTCGGGCGTTACGGTTTCGGCGCGCTGTTCTCGTTTGCGTATTATCTGCGCGCGGGCAGCCCGCGCATCGCCGCCGCCACCTGGCGCGCGCACGCCCTGCGCGGGGCCATCATCGCCTGCAGCGGCAGCGGCTTCTTCTGGTCGTTCACGGTGCTGCCGCTGGCGGAGGCGATCACCTTCTCGTTCGTGGGTCTGCTGCTGATCCCGTTCGTCGCCCGTTTCATGCTGGGCGAACGGCTGCGGGCGGCGAGCCTGGTGGCCGGAGCGTTGGGCTTCGTCGGCGTCGTCATCGCCGCCCAGGGCGCGCCGAGCGCCGACCAATCGCCGCTGCACTCGCTTGGCGTCGCCGCGGTGCTGGCTTCAGCGGCTCTGTTCGCGGTGGCGATGGCGCTGATGCGCGAGCGGGCGCAGCTCGATGGGGCCGCGATCATGGGCTTGCTGTCGAGCCTGATGCCGGGATTGTTCCTATTGGCGCCGACGGTGATCTTATCGCCGCCGCCGCATCTCGGCGACTGGCCGATCTTCCTGCTGATGGGCTTGTTCGCCGCCGGCTTCATGTACTTCCTGGCCCGCGCCTATGCCGGGGCCGAAGCGCAGCAATTGGCGCCGATCCATTACACCGAACTGATCTGGGCCAGCCTGATCGGCTATTATCTGTTCGCGGAAACCCCGCGTCCGCAGCTATTGCTGGGCGCGGTGCTGATCGTGGCGGCGGGAGTCTACGCGGCCTACGACGAACGCCGCCCGCGCGCGCGCCGCGTGGCTTAGAACTTCACCGGCTGCGGCTGACGCGCTTGGCCCGGGGCCGCCGCCGTTAGCGTCTTGACCTGCATTTTGCCGTCCTCGCCCTTGACGCGATATTTGACGACGCAGTCCTTCAGCGTGGATTCCTTGAGCCGCCCGAGCAGCGCCGGAATCGCGCGCTGGTCGCCGGCGATCACGGTCAGCCAGGCGATTTTGCCGCTGGTCCAGTCGGCGGGCGCCAAGCTCTGCGGCTGGTCGCCGGCTTGCGACAAGCGGCGATCGATTTCCTCGGACACATTCGCCCACATCGCCACCGCGATCGGCACCGCCGCGCCGCGCTCCTTTTGGTGGGCGGTGAGCACCATGAATTGGCCGCTGGCGATCGGCGGCGCCACCGTCGCCTGCAAAGTCGCCAGCGTCATGTTGCGGTGCTCGGGCGCTTTCATCAGTACGCTGACGACCTCGCCCAACGCCACCAGCGTGCGGCGCGAACGTTCGACGCCCTTCTTGATGGCTTCCATATCGAGCGGCTGGCTGGCGGCGGCGGATGGCGCCGGCCGCGCCGCGCCGTTAACCGGCGCACCGCGGGCGACCGCGCCATTGGGCGCCGCGCCGTTGGGCTTGGGTGCGGCCCCGCGCGCCTGCGCGGCGGCGCTTGGCGCTGGCTGTTGTGCTTGCGCTGGCGGTGATTGATCCTTGGACTTCTTCGAAAACAGCGACATGACAACCACCCTCCCGCGCTGGCGCGACCTAAAGCGCACCATCGCAAATGCAAGCTTACTCCCAAAGCCCTATGCACCGCCAGCGTGTTGTCAGGGAACTAAATTCCCCGCACGCGCGAGCGAAACCGGGATTTCACGCGGCGCTCGCCTGGCCCTTCTTCGCCGCCTCCTCGGCGCGCCGGCCGCTGACCTCCACCATATGGTCGAAAACCGCCTCGAAAGTGGCGAGCCCTTGTGTCAGCGAGCGCAATTCGATGATGAAAGTCTGGCGCTCGGCGTGGGGCAGGTAGGCATCGACGCGGTCCCAGCCGGGCCAATTCTCACGGGCCTCGAAGCCCAGGATCTGGCCGTTGTGGCTGGAGACGGCGGAGTTGATTTTCGCAGTGCCGGAATTGGGCGTGTAGATCGCCAGCTTCTCGATCGGCTCCAGGATCACTGGGCTGCAATCGGCCAGCGCCTCGTTCATGCCGATGCGGCCGGCCATCTGGAACGAATGCTCCGAGGAATCCACGGCGTGGAACGAACCGTCGATCAACGTCACCGACACATCGACCACCGGAAATCCGATCGGCCCCTTCTGCATCGCGTCCTTCACCCCGGCCTCGACCGCGGGGATCCATTGCCGCGGGATTGCCCCGCCATGGATCTTGTCGATGAACTCGAAGCCGCCGCCGCGCGGCGATGGCGCAACCTGAATAACGCAATCGCCGAACTGGCCGTGGCCGCCGGTTTGCTTCTTGTGACGGCCGCGTTTCTCCGCGCTTTTGCGGATGGTCTCCTGGTAGGGGGTTGATGGCGGCGCGGTCGTCACCTCGACATTGAAACGGCTCCGCAACCGCTCGATCACCGCGCGCAAATGCGGATCGCCTTGGCCCCGCAGCAGGATCTCGTGCGTGGTCTGATCGTGCAGCACCGAGAGGCCGGCATCTTCGTCCACCAGCTTCTGCAGCGCGCCTGAGAGCCGCACATCGTCCTTGCGGTCCTTGGTGGTGATGGCGAACTGGAACACCGGGAAGCGTTTGGCCGGCGCGAGCGCGGCTTTCTGCGCTGCCCCGCCCGTCGCCAGCAGATCGCCGGCCGCGACCGGGTCGAGCTTGCCAATGGCGGCGACGTCACCTTCGGGCGCCGACGACACTTTTTTTGTTTGCGCGCCCTGCACGGAGAAGAGCGCGCCGGGGCGCTGGGTCGAGCCGTCGCTGAGCGTCAGCTGATCGCTATCGGCCATGGCCTTGCCGAACATGCGCGCGTAAGCGAGCTTGCCGGCCTGGCCGGCGTGGGAAATTTTCATCACGTACGCGCCGTTGCCTTTGAGCCCCAAGCGTGCGGCGGCGTATTTCGGCGCCGGCGTATCATGGCGCAACGCTTTCAGCAGTCGGCGGATGCCGTAGCCATGCGCGGTCGAGCCAAAGAACACCGGCGCGATCAGGCCTTCGCGGGTCTCGCGCACCAGATCGGCGAACACCAGATCCTGCTCGGGGTTCACATCCGAGAGCAGCTTCTCCATCAGCGTATCGTCGAAATCGGCCAATTGTTCCAGCATATGGAAGCGCGCTTCGGTTTCGCGCTCGGCCATCTCGGCGGGGATGTCGATGCGCTGGCTCGGCTTGCCCGACTGGTAAAGATAAGCGCGCTCCATAGCCAGATCGACGAAGCCGGCGACGTGCTCGTCCTTCCAGATCGGCACTTGCCGGGCCACCAAGGGCAGCGCGCTCACCGGCTGCAGCGCTTCCAGCAGATCGCGGATGCGCCCGCGCGCCTGGTCGATCTTGTTGATGAACAGCAGGTGCGGGACTTTGTAGTCTTCGATCGCCTTCAAAAACGGCTGAAGCAGCGCGGCCTTGTCGGGATCGGAATCGGCGACGACGATGGCAAGGTCGGCGCCTGGCAGCGCGAAGTCCGCATCGGCCAGGAAATCGACCGCGCCCGGCGCATCGATCAGCGCGTAATGGTCGCCCATGTAATCGATGGCGGTGAAACTGGTTTCGGTGGACTGGCCGGCGGTGTTGGGGCTTACCCCCGCTCCCCCCGAGGCGGCCGAGGCCAGAGCTTGCGTCAACGCCGTCTTGCCCGCCCCGGTGGGCCCGACGACGGCGATTGCCCTGACGATGTTGGCTGTCTTGCTTTCAGGCATGGGGGTCCTCCGTTGGAGGCGCCCAGTCTGCCAGTGTCAGGCGGCGGGCGCCGCTTCTAGCTTATGCCGGCGTTCAGGCCGGGTGGAAACACTATGACCGCGGGCAGGAGCGCCGGCAATCGGCGCCCGGGATTTTCACTCAGCCTTGAATTGGCGGACGCGGACATTCGTCCAATCGATGACGCAAATCGCACCGTTTGCTTGGTCGCCAATCTCATGGAGCGCCGCAACCACGCGCGCCGCTATCGCGCCCCAGTCCCGGCCACGGAGCCTGATATAGACCACGCCTACGGCCGCTGCGCCGCCACGCATTACAAGCTCGCCGAAGTCTCGGTCCTGGGTCAGCACGACGCGGCCCGGCGCCACTGAATTGCGCAAGATCGCGTCATCGGCCGATCCGGGCGCATCCTCCTGAATGGATGTAATGTCAAAGCCTGCCTCACGCACCGCCGCAACGACCGGCCAGGGGCAGCTTTCATCGGCGACAAAAATTGCGGTCATTTGAGAGGTATGCATCGGCCCGGTGGAAGGAAAAACGCACTCTGTCGGTCGCTACTCCGCCGCGATCAGGCCTTCTTGCGACAGGTATTCCGCCGCGTACGCCGCCGCCGCGCGAACATCGCCTTCGCTCAGATGCGGATGACCTTCCATAATCTGAGCAACCGACAAGCCGTCGCCCAAATAGGACAAAACCAACTCAACAGTGATACGCGTGCCCTTAATGCAGGGTTTGCCCATCATGATGCGCGGGTCTCTGGTGATGCGGTCGTGCGCCATGGGGGGATACTAACCCAGGTCAAGGCGCCGGCAAACCGAATTTCGCCAATTTCAGCTCTGTTTGCGGCGTTGGGGCGCACTCAATACCCGTTTCCGCGCTCTTCGAGCCGTTTGCGAATGGCGACCAATTGCCGTCTCATGTCGATGAAGACTTCAGCGAAGCCGGTCACCAACCACCCTAACGCAGGTTGCGGACTTGGCAACCGATTGATCTCGGGCGCGCGCTACACCGGGACGCGAACCCTCTCCCTCCTTTGGGAGGGAGAGGGTGCGCGTCAAGTTCTGAGCGCTTGGAGAATCGCGGCGATGGCGCTGCGTGAAACGGCGAGCAGATCACCGTCCCGCAAGCGCAGCACGCGCCAGCCCAGCGCGCCCAGAGGCGCGGTGCAACCGGCTAGCCGCTAAAGCTGCCCAGCGGGAACTGCAAACGTGTCGCACTGGCGCGCGTCGCCGCCGTCGGCGCCCAAGCGAAACCAGCGCACGCGCTGACGGCTGGTTCCGTGGGTGTATTCGCGCGGATCGGCGCGGCCTTGGCTCAGCGCGTCGTCGCCGATGGCGTCGGCGGCGGTGAGCGCTTCGCTCAAATCGGAATCGTCGATCGCCAAATCGGCGCGTTTGTGGTGGGCCCAGACGCCGGCCAAGCAATCGGCCTGCAACTCGATGCGCACCGAGGTCCGGTTCTGATCCTCGCCCGGCAGCGCATGATTGGTCGCGCCGATCAAAGTTTGCACATGGTGGCCGACCTCGTGGGCGATCACGTAGGCCTGGGCGAAATCGCCGGGCGAGTGCAGCCGGTCGCGCATCAGGTCGAAGAAACTGGGATCGAGATAGAGCTTGCCGTCGGTGGGGCAGTAGAACGGCCCCATCGCCGCCTGCGCGGCCCCGCAGCCGGAGACGACATTGTCGGTGAACACCGCCAGCACCGGGGCCTGATAAGCGCCGGCGGCCTGCCCATAGAGGGGCAAACGCTGCTGTTGGAATTGCGCGCTCCACACGTCCTCGGTGGCCGCCAGCACCACGCGCGAGAAATCGCAAGCTTCGGCGCTGGCCGCGCAAGTGGCGCCTTCGCCCTGCGCCGTCGCGCCACCGCCGCCGCCGAGGCCGGTGACCTGGGTGATATAGGGCCGCACCCCAGGGACCAGGAAATACGCCCCCGCCAGCACCGCCACCACGATCAAGCTGCCGCGAATGCCGATGCGACGGAAAAGGGCGAACAGCACCCCAGCGCCACCCCCACCACCACCGCCGCCGCCGCCACGGCCGCGATCCTCGAAATTATCCGAACGACGCTGATTGTCCGTGCGCATGAGCTTTCCCCTGCTTGGCTTGGGACTTCTTAGACCGCGAGAGCGCCGGAAGCCAATGGGCCGGCCGGTTCAATCATTCGCCGCGAACAAATCCTGCTGGCCGCCTGGCGCGATCGGCCGCGTGAATTGCGAGCAGTCGAGCGCCAGCCTTGGTTTGTCCAAACCCAGCCGCCGGCAAGCGACGGCGAAGCGGTCAGCAATGAGCCGCGCGTAGGGGCCTTCGCCGCGCTGGCGCTTGCCCCAGGCCGGATCGCAATCGAGGCCGCCGCGCATCTCGCGCACGATTCCCATCACCCGCGCGGCGCGGTCGGGAAAATGTTGCGCCAGCCATTGCTGGAACAAATCCCTGATCTCGCGCGGCAGCCGCAACACCACGTAGCCGGCCGCGTTTGCGCCGGCGCGCGCGCACTCTTCCAGGATCGCTTCTATCTCGCTGTCATTGATGGCTGGGATGATCGGCGCGACCATCACCGTGGTCGGCACGCCCGCTTGCGCCAGCGCGCGAATGGTTTCGATGCGCCGGTGCGGGGCGGCGGCGCGCGGTTCCATCACACGGGAGATGCGCCGATCCAGACTGGTCACCGAAATCGCCGCCTTCACCAGCCCGCGCGTCGCCAAGCGCGCGAGAATGTCGAGATCGCGGATAACCAGCTGCGATTTGGTGATCAGCGCCACCGGATGGCGCCATTTTTCCATCACTTCCAGCAGCGAACGGGTGATTCCATAGCCGCGCTCGATCGGCTGATAGATGTCGGTGACCCCGCCCAGCATGATGGTGCGCGGGCGATAGCTGGGCTTGGCGAATTCGCGCTCAAGCAGCTCCGCCGCGTTGGCCTTGACGAACAGCTTGGTCTCGAAATCGAGCCCGGGCGA
>JANNQT010000161.1:0-9987 GCA_031400895.1 Alphaproteobacteria bacterium
ATTGCGCGAGAGCCTCGATATCTGGCGCCGTGATAGCGTCGGCGGCGCGCTGATGGGCCTCGGTCCGGTGACCAATATCGTCGCCGTGCGCCTGATCGCCGATAATGGCGCTCAAAGCATAATCGATCCGGGGCGCTACCGGCTCGACGGCGCCGGCGATCGGCCGAGGCTGGTGTTCGAAGCCGGTGTTCCGGCGACGCTGCGCTCGGCCGGCGGCATTGAGATCGACTACGACGCGGGCTTTGCCGCCAACGCCGCCGCGCTGCCGGTAGCGTTGCGGGTGGCGACAATGCAGGTGGTCGCCGCGCTCTACGAAGCGCGCCAAGGCGAGGCGAATATCCCCGAGGCGGCGCGGGCGTTGATGGCGGCGTTCGCGCCGGCGCGATTGTGAGCGCACGGCCATGAGCGAAACCATCGGCGCCATGCGCGCGCGGGTGGGGCTGGAAAGCCCCACGCGCACTCCCGACAGTATCGGCGGCGCTGCCCTTAGCTGGAGCAACCAGGGCGACGTCTGGGCTGAAATCAGCGCCGGGAGCGCGGGCCAAAGCGCGGCGTTCGACGCCGCGGCTTCGCTCGCCTCCTACGTTTTCACCATCAACCGCCGCAGCGACGTGCGCGCCGGTTGGCGCATCGTGTGGGGCGCGCGCTTGTTCGCCATTAGCGCCGTGCGCGACGAAGGCGCGCCGCGCCTGGAACTGCTCGCCGCGGAGGAAAGATTGTGAGTGACCGCGTATTGGCCGCCGCGATCCGCACCGCGGCGATGGCGGACGCCGGCGTCAAGGCGCTGCTGGGCGATCCCGCCCGCGTCCATGACGATCCCCCGCCCGACCCGGTGTTTCCGTATGTTACGTTGGGACGCGTGGAGAGCCGACCCGCCGATTCCGCCAGCGTCAACGCCATCGCGCACGAGCTGACGCTGCACGTCTGGTCGCGCCATGGCGGCCGCGCCGAGGCGCTCGACATTCTCGCCGCGCTGCGCACCGCGTTGCACAATGCCCCGCTGAGCGTCAGCGGGCGCACGCTGGTTTATCTGTTCGCTTCCTTCGCCGACACGTTCCGTTCCGGCGACGGGCGCACCACGCTCGCCATCCTGCGCCTGCGGGCGCTCACCGAATAGGAGCATCCATGTCAGGCCAGAAGGGACGCGATGTCCTGATCAAGATCGGCGACGGCGGGGGGACCGAAGTGTTCACCACGCTCGCCGGCATCCGCGCCAAGACCATCGCGCTTAACGCCCGTGCGGTGGATGGCACTTCCGGGGAAAGCCCAAGCGCCTGGCGCGAACTGATCGCCGGGGCCGGGGTGAAAACCGCCAGCGTCTCCGGCGCCGGCGTGTTCAAGGATGGCGCCTACGACGCGACGCTGCAGGCGCTGTTCTTCTCGCAAGCGGCGCGCAATTTCCAATTGGTGATCCCCGGCTTCGGCATCCTGCAAGGCCCTTTCCTGATCGAAGCGCTGGATTATTCCGGCGATCACGACGGCGAAGCCGCGTTCGCCATCACGCTCGCGTCGGCTGGCGCGATCACGTTTACGGCGATCTGATGCAAACTCCCCACAACCGCGCCCGCGGCGAAGTGTTGCTGGCGATCGACGGACGCGAACGCCGCCTGTGCGTGACGCTGGGCGCGCTGGCGGAGCTGGAGGCGGCGTTTGACGTGATCTCGCTGGCCCAGCTCAGCGAACGGCTGGCGCAGCTGACCGCCGGCGATCTCATTATCGTGCTGGCCGCGCTCAGCGCCGGCGGCGACGAGCCGCTGAGCACCGCCGAGCTTGCCGCCGCGCGCATCGATCCGCGCGAGGCGGCCGAGGCGGTGGCGCAAGCGTTCCATGCCGCGTTCGATGCCAGCTGAAGCGACGCCGTGGCGCGCGCTGCTCGCCGCCGCCAGCCAGACCGGGATCGCGCCGGCGGATTTTTGGCGGCTCAGCCTGCGCGAATGGCGCGCGCTGATCGCCCCGCCGGCGGGCGAGACGCTGTCGCGCCAGGCGTTCGAGGCGCTGGCCAAACTCCATCCGGATCAAATCGATGACCAATATTGATCTCACCGCCTTTCAGGGCGAACTCAACACCGCCTCGGCGGCGCTGCAGGATTTCGCCCAAGGCCCGGCCCGGCGCGCCGCTGACGAGGTTGGCGCCTCGTTCGAACGCGCCGGCGAGCGCATCGCCCGCGCGCTCGGTTCGGCGGCGCTGGGCGGGGAGGGCGCGTTCAAGCGCATGGTCAAGACCGTGCTCGAGGAATTGGCGAAAATCGCGCTCGACCAGGTGCTCGGCCAAGGCGGCGGCTCGCGATCCTTGTCTTCCCGCGGCGATGGCGCCGGAAAGGCCGCCGCGCCGGTGATCGTGAACTTCCACATGGGCGCGGGCGGCGACGCCAACGGCATTGCCCGCCACCAGGGCCAGATCGCCGCGGCCATCGCCCGCGCGGTCGCTTACGGGAGCCGCAATCTGTGACGGCGTTTCATGAAGTTTCGCTGACGCTGCCGTTCGCGCTGGGCGCCAGCGGCGGCCCGGAGCGGCGCGTCGATATTGTCGCGCTCGGCTCCGGGCGCGAGGCGCGCAACACGCCGTGGGCGCACGGGCGGCGCCGCTACGACATCGGCGGCGCGGTGCGCACGCTCGACCAATTGCACGAGCTGATCGCGTTTTTCGAAGCGCGGCGCGGCAAGCTGCACGGCTTTCGCTTCCGCGACCCGTTCGACAACAAATCCTGCGCTCCCTCGCAAAGCGTGGCGCCAGCGAACCAGGCGATCGGAACCGGCAACGGGGCGCTGACCGTGTTCCAGCTGCAGAAAAGCTATGGCGCGGGCGCGGAAGCGTACCTGCGTCCGATCCAGAAGCCGGTCGCCGGCAGCGTGCGGGTGGCGGTGGCGGGCGTCGAACTTGGCGGGGCCGCGTTCAGCGTCAATACGACCAATGGCCAGGTGACGTGCACCGCCGCGCCCGCGAACGGCGCGGCGGTGAGCGCGGGCTTTTCCTTCGACACGCCGGTGCGCTTCGACATCGACCGCCTCGATCTCTCGCTCGACGCCTTTGGCGCCGGACGCGCGCTGGCGGCGCCGCTGGTGGAGATCGTGGCGTAGCGGCGATCATGTTCAACACCCACCCATTCCCTGGGCGACGCGAAGCGGCGAGCCCGGGACCCATAAACACAAACGTTGGCGATCTTGGCCCCCGAACTTGGCGCTCACGCGTCAATCCGGGGATGGGTGGGGAGGGCCAATCATGAGAACCATCCCAAGCACCATGGCCGCCGCGCTCGCCGACGGCGCTACCACGCACGCGCATGTGTGGCGGATCACCCGGCGCGACGAGGCGGCGTTTGCCTTCACCGACCACGACCGCGCGCTCATGTTCGACGCGCTGGTGTGCGAGCCGCTCACCGCCTTGCGCGCCGGCGCGGTCGATAAAAGCCTTGGCCTCAATGTCGATACCGCCAGCGTCAGCGGAGCTTTGTCCTCCGCGGCGATCGGCGAGAGCGATCTGGCGCGCGGACTTTGGGACGGCGCGCTGGTGGATTTGTTCCTGGTCGATTGGACCGATCCAAGCCAGCGCGTGCATCTGTTCGCTGGCCGCATCGGTGAAGTGCGGCGCGGCGCGAGCGCTTTCGAGGCCGAGCTGCGCGGCGTGCAAGCGGCGCTCAATGTGCCCATCGGACGGGTGTTCTCCCGCTTCTGCGACGCCGATCTCGGCGATGGGCGCTGCGGCAAGGACATCGAGAACGCCACTTTTCGCGGCAGCGGCGCTGTCAGCGCGGTGCTGACCGGCACGAGCTTTAGCGCCACCGGGCTCTCGGCTTACGCCGCCGATTTCTTCGCCCGCGGGCGCTTGGTGTGGAGCGCCGGGGGCGAGAGCGAAGTGCTGGCCCACCGTCTCGAAGGCGCCAGCGTCGTCATCGAAACGCTTGACCCGCCCGGCCCCGCGCTCAGCGTCAGTGCGGCGTTCACAATTTACGCCGGCTGCGACAAGCGTTTTGCCACCTGCAATGTCAAATTCGCTAACACCGATAATTTCCGCGGCTTTCCGCACATGCCCGGCAATGACGCGGTGCAGGCGCGCCCGGATGCGAACCAGCCCTTGGACGGAAGCTCGCGCTTTTCATGATTTCCCGGAACGCGATCCTCGCCGAAGCGCGCGACTGGATCGGCACGCCCTATCAGCATCAAGCCAGCGTCAAAGGCGCGGGCTGCGATTGCCTTGGCCTCATTCGCGGGGTTTGGCGCGCGCTGTACGGGCAAGAGCCAGAAGCCGCGCCCGCTTACACGCCCGACTGGGCCGAGGCGCAAGGCGATGAAACATTGCTGCACGCCGCGCGCCGGCATCTGAGCGAGATCGAATTCGCCGACGCGGCCCCCGGCGACGTGCTGCTGTTCCGTATGGATGCGCTCTCGCCGGCCAAGCACGCGGCCATCCTCGATGAAGAGGAGCGCTTGATCCACGCTTATTGGGGCCGCGCGGTAGTGCGCTCGCGGTTTGCGCCGTGGTGGGGCCAACGCCGCGCCGGCGCGTTTTCCTATCCTGGAGTGGGCCCATGGCCGAGCTAGTTCTTTCCACAATCGGCAAGGCGATCGGGGGACGCGTGTTCGGCCCCATCGGCGCGGCGCTGCTGCAAGCTGGCGGCGCAGCGCTCGGTCGCAGCATCGACCAGCAATTGTTCGGGCCCAAACTGAACCGCGAGGGGCCGCGCTTCACCGACCTGCACCTGCAGGGCTCGACCGAGGGCGCCTCGATGCCGGCAATCTATGGCCGGGTGCGGCTGGCGGGTCAGGTGATCTGGGCGGCGCGCTTCAAGGAGCAGGTCAACACCCAATCCTCGGGCGGCGGCAAGGGCGGCCCGCGCGTCACCACCCGCACCTTTGCCTATTCGCTCTCGTTCGCGGTGGGGCTGTGCGAAGGCGAGATCGCGCGCATCGGCCGGGTCTGGGCCAATGGCGAGGAACTTGATCTCTCCGAATACAATTGGCGCCTCCACCCGGGAACCGAGACGCAAACGCTGGACGCCTTGATCGAAGCCATCGAAGGCGCCGACAATGCGCCCGCCTATCGCGGCCTCGCTTATGTCGTGTTCGAGGATTTGCCGCTTGAACGCTTCGGCAATTCCATGCCGCAGCTTTCGTTCGAAGTGATGCGCCCGACGCCGAGCACCGGCGTGCGGCTCGAACAGCGGGTCAAGGCGGTTTGCCTGATCCCCGGTTCGGGCGAGTTCGTCTATGCGTCGCTGCCGATCTTTCGCAAAAGCGGTCCCGGCCAGGAAGCGGCCGAGAACATGCACGCCGAACGCGCGCGCGCCAATCTGCTGGTCTCGCTCGATCAGCTTGAGGCCGATTTTCCCAATTGCGACACGGTGTTTCTGGTCACCGCCTGGTTCGGCACGGATTTACGTTGCGGCTCTTGCCTGATCAAGCCCGGCGTCGAAATCGCGGCAAAGGATACTTCGCCGCTGGTGTGGCGCGCCGGTGCGGTGACGCGCTCGGGCGCGCTGCTGGTGAGCCAGGCGTTTGGCGCGCCAGCCTTCGGCGGTACGCCGAGCGACGATAGTGTGCTGCAGGCGATCGCTGAGCTTAAGGCGCGCGGCTACAAGGTGGGTCTCTATCCGTTCATGCTGATGGATGTGCCGGCCGGCAACACGCTGCCCGATCCCTATGGCGGCGCGGCGCAAGCGGCGTATCCCTGGCGTGGGCGCATCGGCTTGCATCCGGCCGCCGGCCAACCGAGCACGCCGGACAAGACCGGCGCGGCGACGGCGCAGCTCAGCGCTTTCTTCGGAACGGCAACGCCTGCGCACTTTGGCGCCAGCGGCGGCGTTCCGACTTATAGCGGGCCGGCGGAATGGTCCTACCGGCGTTTCGTGTTGCATCACGCCAAGCTCGCCGCGCTCGCGGGCGGGGTGGACGCGTTTCTCCTCGGCTCGGAAATGCGCGGGGTCACCACCGCGCGCGACAGCGCGACGAATTTTCCGGCGGTCACGGCGCTGGTGACGCTCGCCGCCGACGTGCGCGCGATGCTGGGCGCCGGGGCCAAGCTCACCTATGGCGCCGATTGGAGCGAATATGGCGGCTACCGGCCGCAAGATGGCTCGAACGATGTGTTCTTTCATCTCGATCCGCTGTGGGCCGATTCCAATATCGACATGGTCGGAATCGATTGGTACCCGCCGCTGACCGATTGGCGCAGCGGCGCCACCCATTCCGACGCCAGTCTGGGGGCCAGCATCCACGATCCCGCCTATCTCGAAGGCCGCATCGAGGCGGGCGAGAATTTCGACTGGTTCTACGCCAGCGATTCCGCGCGCAATGCGCAAACCCGCAGCAATATCACCGACGGCGCCTATAGCGAGCCGTGGGTGTTCCGGGCCAAGGACGTGCGCAATTTCTGGGCGCGCGCGCACTACAACCGCCCCGGCGGTGTGCGCAGCGGAACACCAACCGCGTGGGTGGCGCAATCGAAACCGGTCTGGTTTTGCGAATTGGGCTGCCCCGCGGTCGACAAGGGCGCCAACGCGCCCAACCTCTTCATTGACGCCAAGAGCGCGGAAAGCGCGTTGCCGCCGTTTTCCTCCGGCGCCCGCGACGATCTGATCCAGCGGCGCATGCTGGAAGCCTATCTCACGCACTGGGAAATCGGCGGCGGCTTCAATCCCGCCTCCACTGTCAACGACAAGCCGATGATCGAAGCGATGGCGCTGTGGTGCTGGGATGCGCGCCCGCATCCAGCGTTCCCCGCGCGCGTGGATGTGTGGGCCGACGGGCCATCGTGGCGCTTGGGCCATTGGCTGACCGGCCGCGCGGGCTTGTCCGATCTGGGCGAAGTGGCGCGCCATCTCTGCGCCCGCGCCGGCGTCGATGATTCCGACGCTTCGGCGCTGAGCGGGGCGGTCAGCGGCTACATCGTCGATGCGCCGGCCAGCGCGCGCGACGCCTTGGCGCCGCTAATGGCGGCGTTCGATTTCAGCGCCAGCGAGCGCGAGGGGGTCATCGCCTTCCGCCACCGCGCCGCCGAGGCGCCGACGGAGCTGGCGCTCGCCGATCTCACCGCTGACAACGCTGGCGAACCCTACGCTGAGCGCGGCGATTCTGCCGAAGCTCCGGTGGAGGCGCGGGTGCGGTTTCTCGATCCGGCGCGCGATTATCTCGTCGGCAATGTCAGCGCCCGCCGGCTCGACCGCGCCAAGGGCGGGGTCGAGACCATCGAAGCGCCTTTGGCGCTTGAGCCTGAAAACGCCGAAGCCATCGCCCAGCGTCTGCTGGCCGATCGCCGCGCCGGGGTGGAGCGTTTGAGTCTCGGCGTCGGTCCCCAGCTTTTGGCGCTTGAGCCAGGCGACCGCATCATTCTGGCCGGGGGCGCTGATGTTTTCGAAATCGCCCGCATCGAAGACGCGGAGGCGCGTCGGCTTGAGCTGCGGCGCGCGCGCTCGAGCCTTCCGGCGATCTTGCGTCTGGCCGAGCCCAACGCGCCGCCGCAACCGTTGATCGCACCGACGCCGGCGCTGTCTTTACTGGATCTGCCGCCGCTGCCGAACGCGGAAACCGAGGAGCGACCGCTGGTTGCGGTGTTTGCCTCGCCATGGCTGGGCGCGCACGAAGTGTTCGCCGGCGCCTCGGCGACGCGCCGCGCCAGTGTCCCGCAAGCGGCGATCATGGGCGAATTGTTGTGGGCGCTGTGGCCGGGGCCGGTCGGTCGCTGGGACGACGGCAACAAGGTTCGCATCAAGCTCTATGGTGGAACACTGGCGAGCGCGAGCAAGGCCGCTATTCTCGACGGCGCCAATCTGTTCGCGGTGGAATCGGGCGGCGAATGGGAGATCGTGCAGGTGCGCGAGTGCGTGCTGGTCGCCGCCAACGAGTACGAGTGCAGCGGCTTTCTGCGTGGGCAATTGGGCTCGGCCCCGGCGATGGCTTCGCCCCATCCAGTGGGCGCACGTGTGATTAAGCTCGACGAGCGGCTGGCCCGCGCCGACGTGCTGGCGCACGAATGGAACGAAGCGCTGGCGGTAATCGCGCCGCCCGCTGGCGCTTCCGCCAGCGATCCGCGCGCCGCCGTGCTCAGCGTCACCTTGCCGCACGCGGCGCTGCGGCAATGGGCGCCGACGCAGGTGCGGGCCAAACGGGTTGCGGGAGGCGATGTCTCGATCGGCTGGGTGCGCTGCGCGCGCGCCGGCGGCGACGCCTGGAGCGCGGGTGAGCCGCCGCTGGGGGCGTCGAGCGAAGCTTACGGTTTGGAAATAATGAGCGGGGCGACGATCAAGCGCGCGGTCAATGTTTCGGTTCCGGCTTATGTCTATACCGCCGCCGAGCAGACCGCCGATTTCGGCGCTTTGCCCGGGTCTTTGCAGCTTGGGGTCTTCCAGTTGGGGGAACTCGGCGCCACAGGGTTGAAGAAGCAGTTAACCATAACGTTATAGAGCTTCGCGCCTGGCCCCCTTGGCGCCGATTCCGGCCTCCGGAATGAAACCTGCAAGGGGCGCGGAACAACAAGCGGGAGCGCGGGGCGAGTTTGAGCTGGGATCCATACGCCGCCCTCGGCCTCGGCCGCACCGCTACGGCGGACGATATTCGCCGCGCCTATCGCAAGCTCGCCAAGGAGCTGCATCCCGACGTGCGCCCGGGCGACAAGCCCGCCGAGGATCGTTTCAAGCGCGCCACGGCATCGTTCAACCTACTCTCCGATGCGGCCAACAAGGCCCGTTTCGACCGCGGCGAGATCGACGCCGACGGCAATGAGCGCATGGCTTTCCAATCGAGGCCGCGGCAAGGCGCGCGCGCGCATGCCGGCGCTCCAGGCGGCGACGCCTTCGATCTCGGCGACATCTTCTCCGACCTGTTCGGCCCCGGTTTTGGCGGCGGCGGCGGGGCGCGCGCTTACGCGCGCATGCGCGGGCGCGACGTGCGCTTCACCCTCGACGTCGATTTCCTCGACGCGGTGGCAGGGGCCAGGCGGCGCATCGCTCTGGCCGAAGGCCGCACCCTCGATATCAACATCCCCGCCGGCGTCGAAAGCGGCCAGGTGCTGCGCCTCAAGGGCCAGGGCGGCGCCGGCCTGCAGGGCGGCCCGGCCGGCGATGCGCTGGTGGAGCTCAATATTCGCCCGCATGCGTTTTTCCGGCGCGAGGGCCAGGACATCCATCTCGATCTTAACATCTCGCTGACCGAGGCGGTGGAGGGTGCGCGGGTGCAGGTCCCGACCCCCACCGGCCCGGTGTCGCTAACCATACCCCCCGGGACCAACACCGGCAAAACCTTGCGCCTCAAGGGCAAGGGCGTGGCCGGCCAAGGCGACCAATTGGTGCGCCTGCAGGTCATGCTGCCCGAGCCGCAGGACGAAGAACTCCGGAAATTCGTGCGGAAATGGGCAAAACGGGACTACCAGCCGCTGCGCCCGCCGGCTTGAGCGATTGTTCAGCGCCCATTCAGAGCGGCGCGGTTAAACCTCCCCGCATGCGGCTCCAAACCTCCCTCCTTGCAGCGCTCCTGGCCATTGGCGCCTTCGCCGCGCCCCAGCGCGCGAGCGCCCAGGAGGTGCGGCCTAATTGGATGGTTCCAGTGCAGGAACGCGGCCAGGATCGCCAGAGCGTGCGTCCGGTGCGCGAGATCCTGGATTCGCTGCGGGCCCGTTTCGGCGGCGAGTATGTAAGCCATCGGCTTGAGGATGGGGCGCGCCCTGTCTATGTCGTCCGCTGGCGGATGCCGGACGGCGTCACCACGAGGGATTTCCGCGTGGACGCCGTCAGCGGGCAGTTCCGCTAGGGATAATGGCATGCGCGTGCTGGTGGTTGAGGACGACAAGAACCTCCGCGAGCAGCTGGCCTCGGCGCTGACCGATGCCGGCTACACGGTCGATACCGCCGACAATGGCGAGGATGGGCAGTTCCTCGGCGAGACCGAGCCCTACGACCTGGCCATCCTCGACCTCGGTCTGCCCAAGGTGGACGGCCTCACCGTGTTGAAGGCCTGGCGCAAGGAGGGGCGCACGCATCCGGTGCTGATCCTCTCGGC
>JANNQT010000162.1:0-6438 GCA_031400895.1 Alphaproteobacteria bacterium
GTACGTAGCCCTCGGCGAGTTCGGCTTGCGAGAGCCCGTAATTCACCTTCATCCTCACTTCGCCGGCGAGCACCTTGGCGCGGCAGGTGGCGCAGACCCCGCCCTTGCAAGCGAATGGCGCCGGCAAGCCGGCGGCGCGGACATTGTCGAGGATGGAGTGCTTCTCGGGATCGAAGCTCACGTTCACGCGCCGGCCGCCTAGCGTTACGCTCATTCTCAGCCCCGCGGCTTTTTCCTCCAGCACGCGCGCCGCGGCGGCTTGGGCCGCGGAAAGTTCGGTCGTGGTGAAGCGTTCGATCAGAATCTTGTTTCTGGCGATATCGCGTGCGCTCAGCGCTTGCTCGACCGCGTCCATCATCGGGCCGGGGCCGCAGATGAAGAACGCGTCGATCGCGGCCGGAATGATCAGCGCCGCGAATAATTCCTCGCACTTGGCCGCGTCAAGCCGGCCATTGAACAGGGCGATCTCTTCCTCTTCGTCTTCGAGAAAGTGGAACAGGCGCAGCCGGTCGATGTAGCGATCCTTCAAGCCGGCCAACTCTTCCAGGAACATGATGCCGGCGGAGGTGCGGTTGCCGTAGCAAAGCGTAAAACGTGAGCCTGGCTCGGTTTCGAGCGCGGTCTTGAGCAGTGACAGAATCGGGGTGATGCCGGAGCCGCCGGCGAACGCGCAATAATGGCGCGACGCCTTGCTGTCGAAAGCCCAGGTAAAGCTGCCGTGCGGCGCCATGGCCTCGATCTCATCGCCGGTTTTGAGTTCCCCATTGGCCCAACCCGAGAAAACGCCGCCGGCGATGCTCTTGATGCCAATTTTCAGCAGGTTTTCGCCGGGCGAGACGCAGAGCGAATAATTGCGCCTGACTTCCTCGCCGCCGATCTCGCGCTTCAGCGTCAGATGTTGGCCGGCCTTGAACACAAACGCCGCGCGCAAGTCCGCTGGCAAGTCGAAGCGCACTGACACCGAATCCGGCGTCTCGCGCAACACTTCGGCGACGCGCAAGGCATGGAAATCGTGACTCTTCAATGACATTTGAACCGATCAAACGGCTCGGCGCACGCCGCGCAGCGCCACAGCGCTTTGCAGGGCGTCGAGCCGAAGCGGGAAATTTCCACGGTGTTGAGCGAACCGCAGCGCGGGCATTGCGCGTGGGTGTCGTTGCGCAGCGAAGCCGAGGCCGCGCCCTTGGGCGGCGGGGCGATGCCGTAGGCGCGCAATTTCTCGCGGCCCGCATCGCTGATCCAATCGGAGGACCAGGGCGGGGAAAGCGTCGTCTCGATGCGAACTAGCGCAAAGCCTGCGTCGTCAAGCGCGGCGCGGATGCTTTGTTCGATCACCAGCGTGGCCGGGCAGCCGGTGTAAGTCGGCGTGATCAGCACGCGCGCACTGCTCACCTCGCGCACGATGCCCAGATCGAGCACGGAGACGGCGGGGATTTCGGGGTCGGGGACGGTGGCGAGCACGCGCGCGATCTCTTGGACCGCCGGCGTCCCCGCCGGCGAGACGCCGGCGGTCCAAGCAAGGGCGCCGCTCACCACACCGCCCCCGGATAGGCGCGCTGCAGGAATTGCATTTCGCTGAGCACATGCCCGAGATGTTCGCTGTGATGGCCCTCACGGCCGCCGAGCACCGGGCGAGGCGGCGCCGGGCGCGCGAGCGTGGCTTCCGCTAGCACGGTATCGATGCGCGCATCCCATGGCGCGCGCAAAGCGGCTTTGTCGGCGGCGAGGCCCTCATTCGCCAGTTTCGTTTCCAGCGCATCCATGACGAACAATTCGTCGGCGAAGCGCCACATCCAGTCGAGCCCGGCGACCATACGCGCGCGGCTGTCGTCAGTCCCATCGCCCAGGCGCACCGCCCAATCGCTCGCCAGCCGCGCATGATAGGCGGTCTCCTTCACCGCCTTGGCGGCAATGGCGGCGATGCGCGCGTCCTCGCTAACGGCGAGCGCGGCGAAATTCAGTTCCTGAAAGTGCGAGAACAAAAATTGCCTGGCGATGGTCTGGGCAAAATCGCCATTGGGCTGTTCCACCAGCAGGCAATTGCTGAAATCGAGCACGTCGCGCTTGAACGCGAGTGCGTCAGCGTCGCGGCCCTTGGCTTCGATCTCGCCGGCAAGGCCGAGAAAATACGTGGCCTGGCCGACCAGGTCGAGCGCTACATTGGTGAGCGAGAGATCCACTTCCAGCGCCGGCGCATGCCCGCACCATTCGCCGAGGCGCTGGCCGAGAATGAGCGCGTCGTCGCCGAGGCGCAGCGCGTATCGGGCCAGGGGAGGGAGCTTTGCCATGTTGCGCCACTAAAACCAGTTCACCCATCCCCGGATTCGCGAAGCGAAGTCCTGGGATGGGTGGGTGAAAAAAACGATGATCGGACTGTTCGCCATCAGATGTGTTTGATGTGATCGGGGATCGAGTAGAATGTCGGGTGGCGATAGATTTTGTCCTCCGCCGGTTCAAACAGCGGCCCGCCATCGGCGGGATCGGAGGCGGTGATGCGCGTGCTCTCAACCACCCACAGGCTGACGCCTTCCATCCGCCGCGTATAAGCGTCGCGCGCATGCTCAAGCGCCATGCTTGCGTCCGCCGCGTGCACGCTGCCGACATGGCGATGGGCCAGCCCGCCCTTGCCGCGAATGAACACTTCCCAGAGCGGCCAGTCTTTCATTGTTTCACTCCGCCGCTATCCTCGCCGCCGCGCGCTTGGCCGCGTGCGCTTGCGCTGCTTCGCGCACCCAGGCGCCGTCTTCCCAGGCTTGCACCCGCGCCGACATGCGTTCCTTGGCCACCGGGCCTTCACCGCGCACCACGGCGTAGAATTCTTCCCAATCGATCTCGCCGAAATCGTAGGCGCCGCGCGCCGGGTTCCATTTGAGTTCCTTATCGGGGACCTTGAGCCCAATGGCTTCCGCTTGCGGCACGCTGACATCGACGAATTTCTGCCGCAACTCGTCATTGGTCTCGCGCTTGATGCGCCAGCGTATGCTTTGTTCCGTGTTGGGAGACTTGTCGTCCGGCGGGCCGAACATCATCAGGCTTGGCCACCACCAGCGGTCCAAGGCATCCTGCGCCATGCGCCTCTGCTCGCGCGAGCCACCGGCCAGCGCCATCATAATCTCGTAGCCTTGGCGCTGGTGAAAACTTTCTTCCTTGCACACCCGCACCATGGCCCGCGCATAGGGGCCGTACGACGTACGTTGCAGCGGCACCTGGTTCATGATCGCCGCGCCATCGACCAGCCAGCCGATGGCGCCAATGTCGGCCCAGGTCAGCGTCGGGTAGTTGAAGATGGTGGAATATTTGGCTTTGCCCGAATGCAGCGCCTCGATCATCTCCTCGCGCGACGTGCCAAGCGTTTCCGCCGCGCAGTATAGATATAGCCCGTGGCCGCCCTCGTCCTGCACTTTGGCCAGCAGGATCGCCTTGCGGCGCAAATTCGGCGCGCGCGTGATCCAATTGCCTTCCGGCAGCATGCCGACGATTTCCGAATGCGCGTGCTGGGAAATCTGTCGTACCAAGGTACGGCGGTAGGCGTCTGGCATCCAATCCTTGGGCTCAATGAATTCATCATTGGCCACGCGCGCCTCGAACGCCGCCAGCCGGGCGGGATCCTCCGCGTGCAGCGGGATGGGTTCCGACTTCTTGTCCCTGCCGGCGAGGTCAGTGGTGTACATGGGCGCGCTCCGGAGCCCTCCTACAATACACTGACCGAGCGGTCAATCAATCGTCTTTAGCCACAATTGACCAGCCAGGCGTTCTATCATAGGCCAAGCTCGAACGCGAAACGAGGGATGCCCACCCGATGGATTTCGAAACCATTATCCTCGATATCAGTGGCGGCGTGGCGCGCGTGACGCTCAACCGTCCTGACCGGCTCAACAGCTTCACCGTGCAGATGCACGACGAACTCTCGCGGGCGATCGAGGCGGCCGTGAAGGGCGGCGCGCGCGTGCTGGTGCTGACCGGAGCGGGCAGGGGCTTTTGCGCCGGGCAGGATTTGTCCGACCGCGCTGTGGCGCCCGGCGTCGATGGCGGCGATGGCGTCGATCTCGGGGAATCGCTGGACAAGCGCTACAACCCGCTGATCCGCCGCCTTGCTAGTTTGGAGATGCCGGTGATCTGCGCGGTCAACGGTGTTGCCGCCGGCGCCGGCGCAAATATCGCGCTGGCGTGCGATATCGTCATCGCCGCGCGCGGCGCCAAGTTCATTCAGAGCTTCGCCAATATTGGTCTGATCCCCGATTCAGGCGGCACCTGGACGCTGCCGCGTCTCGCCGGCCAGGCGCGCGCGCTGGGGCTCGCTCTCACCGGCGAGCCGCTCACCGCCGAGCGCGCAGAGGCCTGGGGCTTGATCTGGAAATGCGTCGATGATGACAAGTTGGTCGATGAAACCAACGCGCTCGCCGCGAAATTCGCCGCCGCGCCGACCTGCGGCCTGGCAATGACCAAGAAGCTGATCCGCGAAAGCGGCGCGCGCACCTTGGAGGCGCAACTCGATGTCGAGCGCGGCGCGCAAAGCACGCTAGGCCGCACCGCCGACTACAAGGAAGGCGTCGCCGCTTTCATGGAGAAGCGCGCGGCGAAGTTTGTGGGGCGTTAGAGCTCGTTTTTGTTAAAGCGTGATTCATGACCACCCATCCCCGGATTCGCGGAACGCGAAGCCCGGGGGTCGGTGGGACTGATGTTGCGCCCCGAATGACGGAGTGAAACCATGAAGCCGATCACCTTGCAAAACTACGCCGCGGGTCACTGGATCGCGGGCTCGGGGGCGCTGGCGGAGCTGCGCTCGGCCATCGATGGCGAAGTGGTGGCGCTGACCTCCTCGCAGGGGCTCGATTTCGCGGCGATGGCACGGTTCGCGCGCGAGCAGGGCGGGCCGGCGTTGCGGGCGTTGACGTTTCATGAGCGCGCTAAGTTGCTCAAGGAATTGGCCGAGGCGCTAACCGCGCGCAAGGAGGAACTCTATGCGCTGTCGTACAATACGGGCGCCACCAAGGCCGATGCCTGGATCGATATCGACGGCGGCATCGGCACGTTTGCGGTGTACCAGGGCAAGGGCCGGCGCGAATTGCCGAACCAGCGCCTGCTGATCGACGGCGCTGTTGAAAGCCTATCCAAGAGCGGAACGTTTCAGGGCCTGCATGTTTACACTTCGCTGCAAGGTGTGGCGGTTCACATCAACGCTTTCAACTTCCCGGTCTGGGGCATGCTGGAAAAGCTGGCGCCGACTTTCCTCGCCGGCCTGCCGGCGATCGTAAAGCCAGCGAGCGCCACAGCCTATCTCACCGAAGCGGCGGTACGCATCATGATCGAGGCCAATATATTGCCGGCCGGGGCGCTGCAGCTGATCGCGGGCTCGGCCGGCGACCTGTTCGAGCACCTGACTTGCCAGGATGTGGTCTCGTTCACCGGTTCGGCGCTGACCGCCGAAAAACTGAAGCGCCATCCCGTGGTGGCGCGCGAAGGCGTGCGCTTTGTCGCCGAGCAGGATTCGCTCAACGCCTCCATCCTCGGCCCCGACGCAGCCCCCGAGAGCCCGGAATTCGATCTCTTCATCAGGGAAGTCGCCAAGGAAATGAGCGTGAAGGCCGGGCAAAAATGCACCGCCATCCGCCGCGCCTTGGTTCCCTCCGCGCTGATCGAGGCGGTGCAGGCAGCGCTGATTGGGCGGCTGGAAAAGATCGTGGTCGGCGATCCGCGCGAGGAGGGCGCGCGCATGGGCGCGCTGGTGAGCCTCGCACAGCGCGAAGACGTGCGCGCCAAGATCGCCGAGATCGCCCGCGACGGCGCTATCGTGTTCGGCGATCCAAGCGCAGCGCCGGTCAACGCCAAAGGCGCGTTCATGGGTCCGGTGCTGTTGCGCTGCGACCAGACCTGGGAGGCGCGCGCGGCGCACGATGTGGAAGCGTTCGGCCCGGTCTCGACGTTGATGCCGTACAAGGATGCGGCCGACGCCATCGCGCTCGCCAATCGCGGCAAGGGCTCGCTGGTGATGAGTGCGTTCAGCTACGACACCGAGTTCGCGCGCGAACTGGTGTTGGGCTCAGGCGCCTTTCATGGCCGTCTCGCTTTCATCGATCGCGATAGTGCGAAGGAAAGCACCGGCCACGGCTCACCGATGCCACACATGATTCACGGCGGACCCGGTCGCGCTGGCGGCGGCGAGGAGATGGGCGGCATTCGAGGCGTCACGCATTACATGCAGAGGAGCGCATTGCAGGGCCATCCGCGCGTGCTCTCCGCGATCGTGAGGCGCTACGTCGCGGGTATGCCGGTCGAGAACGCTGAGCAGCATCCGTTCCGCCGCAAGTTTCACGATTTGCCGATCGGTTATCAGCTCAAGACCAAAGCGCGCGAGATCACGCTCGATGATATCGAGCACTTCGCGCATTTCACCGGCGACACGTTCTATGCGCATATGGATGAGGCGGCGGCCAAGGC
>JANNQT010000163.1:0-13489 GCA_031400895.1 Alphaproteobacteria bacterium
CTTGAAGCGGTCGAGGTCCACGAACAGCAGTGCGAACGCCCCCTGCTCATCGCCGACGCGATCGAGCCGGCGCTGCAATTCCTCGAGGAAGTGGCGCCGGTTGGCGAGCCCGGTCAGCGGGTCGCGCCGCGCCAGCGTCTGGGCCAGCGCCTCCGCCGCCTGGCGTTCGCCTATTTCCGCCGACAGCGAGCGGTTGGCGCTGACCAGATCCTGGGTCCGCTCAACCACCGTGCGTTCGAGATCGGCGCGCACCGCATCGAGATCCAGCACCCCCTGGCGGCGCTCGAGATGGACCCCGACGCGGGCGGTCAGCACCCGCAGATCGATCGGCTTGGTGACGTAATCGTTGGCGCCGGCCTCCAGCGCCTCGGCGACCACGGCGCTGTCGTCGAGCGCGGTCACCACGATCACCGGCATGTGCTCGGCGTCGTAGCGGCGGCGGATGCCGGCCAGCGCCTCCCCGCCCGAACGATGCGGCATGAGCCAGTCCAGCAGAACCAATTCGATGCCTTGTTCGGCGATGACCTCTTCGACGCCAAGGGCGCTTTCGCACAGCACCACCTGATAACCGCGCCGCTCCAGGCGCCGGCCGAGCATGTCGCGGTTCTGCGCCTGATCGTCGACGATCAGCACGCGATGCGGCCTTGCCGCACGCCGCGTTTCGCCTTCGCTCGGCACCAAGGACATAACCCACCCGTTAAATCAGTACGGTAAATTACCGGTCGGAGGTTGAAGCCACGCTAACGGACGGCAACAAGAATGGTTGCCGGCGCGCTAACCTTTACAACGCGCTAACGCTGGCGCAGCGCCTGTTTTTCGATCAGCGCGATCAGGCCGGCGAAATCGACCGGCTTGGTGGCGAAATCGTCGCAGCCGGCGTCCAGGCACTCGCGGCGCGCGCTTTCCATCGCATGCGCGGTCAGCGCCACGATCTTGACGGAAGCGAGTTTCGGCATCGCGCGCAACGCCCGCGTCGCTTCGATGCCGGACATGACCGGCATCGACACATCCATGAGGATGAGGTCGGGGGCGCAGCGCTGCGCCTGCTCCATCGCGTCGGCGCCATTGACGGCGGTGAACACCTGGTAGCCGCGCCGCTCGAGCCGGCGGGTCAGCATGTCGCGGTTGTCGGCGTGGTCTTCGGCGATCAGAATTCGCATCGGCTCACCCCTGGGCCGCCTTGGGCATTTGTTGGTGAACGTGGGCCGCGGCGGCGGGCGCGGTGGCGAAACGCAGCGCGGCGGCGGCAAGCACGTCGCGATCGGCCGGTTTGGTCAAATGCTCGCAGGCGCCCGCCGCCATGGCGCGGCCGCGCGCGTCCTCGACCGAATGCACGATCACCGGAATGGCGCCCATGGCGGCATCCTTCAGCGCCTCCAACACCTGCCAGCCGCTCATGCCCGGGAGGTTGAGATCCAGCACGATCAGGCTGGGCTGCAGCGACTTGGCCCGCGCGATCCCGGCTTCCCCCGTCAGCGCCACCACAACTTCAAAACCCACGCGCGCCAGCGAACGCGCGGCGAGATCGCGCGCGGAAGCGTCGTCGTCAATCAATAGCACGGTGCGGTTGAGGCCATGGCTCGGCGGCGGCGGCGCGTCCAACCGCGCCGGCGCGCGCGACGCCAGCGTGTAGGAAGGCAATTGCAGCGTGAAGGTGGCGCCGCGCCCTGGCGCGCTTTCCACCGCAATCTCGCCGCTCAGCGCGTGCATGAGGCTGCGGGTCAGCGCCAGGCCCAGCCCGCTGCCGCCGAAGCGGCGCGCCACGCCGGAATCGGCCTGCTCGAAGGCGTTGAAGATGCGGTCCTGCTGCGCTGCGCTGAGGCCCGCGCCGGTGTCGCTGACGGCGATGGAGATCATCTCCTGTTCGCCGCGGCGCAAGCGCCGAGCGCGCACGACGATTTCGCCGTCCTGGGTGAATTTCGCGGCGTTGGACAACAGATTGAGCAGGCACTGGTTGAGCTTGAATCCATCGGTCTGCGCGACGCCAAGCCCCGGCTCGATGTCGAGACGCAAGCGGTTGCTATTCTTGGCCGCCGCCGGACGCACGGTCGCGATCGCCTCCTCGATCAGCCCGGCGATATCGACCTCGGCGAACGCCAGATCGACATGGCCCGCCTCCACCCGCGAGAGGTCGAGAATGCCGTTGATCAAATGCAGCAATTGGCGCGCGGCGTTCAAAATGCGCTCGATATCCTGCAATTCGTGCTGGCGTCCGCCGGCCTCGGCTTCTTCCTGCAAGATCTCGCCATAGCCGATGATGGCGTTGAGCGGGGTGCGCAATTCGTGGCTCATCGAGGTCAGGAAATGCGACTTTGAGGTGTTGGCGGCGTCGGCGGCCTCGCGCGCCGCGCTCAGCGCGGCCATGGTTTCGAGATAAGCCGCGCCGCGCGCTTTCATTTCCCCTTGCAGCGCTTCGATCCTGGCGCGCAGTTCGCGCCCCTGCCCCAGCCGCGCTTGCAGCGTGTAAGCCATCAGCGCGCCGCCGCCGATGACGGCGATCAGCGCCGCGTCCCAATCGGGCCGCCCAGCGCTGGCCAACACCAGCGGAACCGCCAGCAGCGCCAGCGCCAGCGGCGCTGTCCCGGCGATGGCGACGCGCACGCCGCCCGAGAGCCCCGGCCCGCAGAAACGCACCACCCCCGCCACCAGCAGCACCGCCGCCGCCGCCAAACCCGCGCCCGGATTGGCGAGCGCCAGCGCCAGCGGCAACAGCGCATAAGCACAGGAAACAGCACTGGCCCACAGCGCCAGGCGCTCCACTGTCCGCGGCGCGGGCGCGTCGGCTTGGTCGAGCCGGCGATAGAGGGCGGCGTCGCCGATCAGCAATCCCGCGATCAGGGCGGCCCAGGCGATGGCGTAAGGACTGTCCAGGATCGCAGCGCCGACCCCGCCGACCAAGATGGTCAAGGCGATGGTGACGGGCAATTCGCGCCGGCGGGCCTCGGCGGCCGCCGCGAGCGCGGCCTGCGGATCAAGCATGGGGCGGTCTCCGGTGTTGTGACCGGCGACGCTGCCAAGTTTCGGTGAATTTAAGCTAAATGCCTGGCGCCGATTTCAGCCCGCGCGATGAACCAGCAGAATGGCGACGTTCGCCACGAAACAAGCCGCCGAAACCGCGAACATCCACGGGAAGCGCCGCGCGCCCGGTCCGCGGCGGGCCAAGGTCTCCAACACCCCCCCCGCCAGCACCAGCGCCGCCGACACCGCAACGATCCAGGCTTCGTTGCCGTGAAGCACCCCGTGCAGTCCCACCCAAGTATCCCCAAGTAGAGCCGAGCCGGAAGCGATCCCGGTCAACGCCGCCGCGCCCATCGCCAGAAGCGGCAACCCGCAGCACACAGCGTGCAACGCCAACACCGCGGCGTGGGCGACATGCGCCCGCCGCCCCAGGTGCTCCAATGCGTTATGTTGTAACATCACAGTGGGCATAACCAAGCGTGCCGGCGCCGTCAAGACCGTGGCGCGGAAGCCATGGCCAAGGCAAGATTAGCGTCGCGTGCTTGCAGCCGAGCCGAGATCGGCGCAGACAAGCGCATTAGGGTTCGAGAAAGTTTTCGTGATGTTGGCGTTGCTCGCGAGGATACGCGACTTCTTGGTCGCGCTGGCTTTGGCGTGGGTCGGGGTCAATCTGGAGCCGAAAGCGCCCGAGCCGCCCTGCGCTGAGACGAATTGCAGCGCTGAAACAGCCGATTTCGGCGGGACTTCGCATCCGTAACGGGCGTTCGCCCTTGATTGGCCCAACTTGTTGCGTTCTCGTGGCCCTGCGAGGGGCAGCGCGCGTTTGCGCCCGGAAGGGACTGGCGATCCAATGGAAGCCGAAGAGAGTCCGCTCGTTTTGCGCCAACCAGGCGTGCTCGTGAGCATGCTCGCTTGGGCGGTCGCGGGGCTGTGGGTGGTGGCGGTATTGGCGGGCGCTGCGGCGTTGCTCGGGCTGGACCGAGTGCTCACGCTGAGCGTGGCCGAAGCGCTGGCGCTGGCGGGCGCGGCTGTGCTGCCGGCGCTGATGGCGGTATTCGCGGGCATGGCGGCGCGCGATGGCGCGCGCATCCGCGTCGAGGCCGAGCGCCTAGCCGAGGCCGCCGAGCGCCTGCTCAACCCGCAACAAAGCGCCAGCGAAGCGGCGCGGCGGGTCATGCTGAACGTACGCGGCGAAATCGCCGCGCTTGACAGCGCGGTGGAGCACACGCTGGAGCGATTGCGCGAGGTCGAGGGCCATATTGCGCGCCAAGCCTCGGCCGTCAGCGGCGTCGCCGACCAGGCCAAGGCGGGCGCCAACCAGATGATCAGCGGCATGGAGCGCGAACGCGCCGAACTGCTGAAGATCTCGCAGGACCTCAACAAGCAAGCGCAGACGATCGGCGATTCCATTTCCCGCCACACCCAGGCCATCACCGAAGCCGCCAAGCGCGCCGAGACCGAAGTGCGCGCCGCCGACCAGGCGCTCGATCACCGCCTCACCTCCTTCGGCGCCGCCGCCGCCTTGATCGGCGATCGCACGCAAGGGCTCTCCACAGCCGCGCAAGCCAGCGCCGATTCGGCGCTGCGGTTGGAATCGGCGCTCGCGAACGCGCTCGAAATCCTCACCAAGGCCACCAGTCTGACCGACGCGGCGCGGCAATCGGCGGAGGCGGCGTCGCTGGCCGCCAATTCGACCGCCGGGGTGGTGCGCGAAAGCGCCGACCGCGCCATCGACGACGCCAAGCAAGCCGCCGAAATCATTCGCGGCGAGGCGATCAGCATCGAGCGCGAAGCGGCGCTGGCCCTGGAGCGCCTGCGCGAAGCCGCCGAGGCCGCGCGCGAAGCCGCTGCCGAAGCGCGCTCGGCGGCGGAAGCAAATCCATCGCCGCGCCAACGCGCGCCCATCGAACCGGCGCCGCGTTACGACAATTCTTGGCGCGACGAGCCCGATCCCCTGGACCAGCCGCCGCCGCGCCGCGCCAGCGAGCCGCCACGTCACGAAGATCGCTCGGTCGGCGGTGATTGGACTTGGCGCGATCTGTTGTCTTCCTCCGCCGATCAGCCGGCGCCGCAACGCTCGCGCCCGGCGCGCGCGCCCGCCGAGCCGCCCACGCGTCGCGTCGCGCCGCCGGAACCGCACCTGCCGGTTGCCGACACCATCGAACGCCTGGGCGTTTCGCTCGATCGCGTGTTCTCGCCCTCCGGGCTGGAGCGTATCGCCCAGCGCGCGCGCTCGGGCACGCAGGCGCGCCGGCGGGCGGTGCAGGACGCCGCTCCAGAGGCGGCGCGCGTCCTCGCCGAGCAATTGGCCGGCGACGGCGAAGCCAAGCAGGAAGCCATGCACTTTCTGCGCACCGAAGGCGCGCGCGCGTGGCCGATCTGCTGAGCCGAGGCCGCGCCGCCATGAACGCGGAAACGACGCGGATTTTCCTGCTGCTCGACGCCGCCGTGGGCTGAAGCTAAGCGGCGGCGCTGATTGCATTGATGTCAATGAGATCACCTCTGGTGTCGGGCGGGTTCCGCGTCCAAACTAGCGCGCATGCGGCTCTTTCTGCTCGTGCTCCTGCTCAGCGCGCTGACCACCGCCGGCTTTGTCGGTGGCCTTCGGGCGTGGTCCGGCTGGGAGATGGGGGGGCATTTGTGGATTGCCTTGGGGCTGGGGAGTTTCCTGTCGCTGGCGCTGGGCGGGGGGCTAATGGCGCTGGTGTTCCACTCGGCCCGCCACGGCTATGACGACCGCATCGAGCTTGACCAGGGCGGCGAACCCGATTGAGGTCGCATGGCTTATGGTCAAGCTGAGCATAAGCTGATATGAAGGCGCCAATGGCCTCCCGCAAATCCCCGCCCGCGGCGTACAACCGGTTCAATTCGCTTTACGCGCACGGCTTTGCGCGCGTCGCCGCCTGCGCCCCAGTGGTCGCCCCAGCCGACCCCGCCGCCAACGCCCTGCGCATCCTCGCCTTCGCCCGCGAAGCCAGCGCCGCTAGGGCGGCGCTGTTGCTCACCCCGGAACTCTCGCTTACCGGCTATGCCATCGACGACCTGCTGTTGCAGGACGCGCTGCTGGATGCGGTCGAGACGGCGATGGCGCGGCTGAAAACGGAGAGCGAAAAGCTGTTTCCAGTGCTGATCGTCGGCGCGCCGCTGCGTCTGGCCGGGGCGCTCTACAATTGCGCGGTGGTCATCCATCGCGGCCACATTATCGGCGTGACGCCGAAGAGCTTTCTGCCGAACTATCGTGAATTCTACGAGAAGCGCCATTTCGCCAGCGCCGCCGACACCAGCGAACAGCTTATCGAGGTGGCAGGCGAGGATTGCCCGTTCGGCGCCGATCTGGTGTTCACCGCCAATGATGTGCGCGACTTCGCTTTCCACGTCGAGATTTGCGAGGACTTCTGGGCCCCGACGCCGCCCTCGACCATGGCCGCGCTCGCTGGCGCCACCATCCTGCTCAACATGTCCGCTTCCAACATCACCATCGGCAAGGCGCAGGACCGCGCCATCCTCTGCGACGCGCAATCGCGCCGCTGCGCCGCAGCCTATGTGTTCGCGGCGGCGGGGCGGGGCGAGAGCACCACCGATCTCGCCTGGGACGGGCAAATCGTCGCTTACGAACTGGGCGAGAAGCTGGCCGAGGGCGAACGCTTCGCGCGCGAGCCCAAGCTGGTGCTCGCCGACATCGATGTCGGCCGCATCGCCCAAGAGCGCCGCCGGCTCTCCAATTTCCGCGACGCCGCAGCGCGCGAGCAGCAGCGGCTGGCGACGTTCGAGCAGATCCCGTTCGAACTCGGCCCCACGCCCGCGGAACTACCGCTGCAGCGCCAACTCGACCGCTTCCCGTTCGTGCCCGACGATGCGGTCAAGCGTGATCGCGATTGCTTTGAGGCCTACAACATTCAGGTAGCGGGCCTGGCTCAGCGCATCGAAGCGACCGGCACAAAACGCGTGGTCATCGGCGTTTCCGGCGGCCTCGATTCCACACATGCGCTGATCGTGATAGCGCGCGCTTTCGATCTCATCGGCTTGCCGCGCGCCAGCATTATCGGCGTGACCATGCCGGGCTTCGCCACCAGCGAGGCCAGCAAGGCCAACGCCTGGGCGCTGATGAAAGCGCTCGGCATCGACGCGCGCGAGGTTTCCATCGAGCCTTTGGCGCAGCGTATGCTGGAAGATCTCGACCATCCCGCCGCGCGCGGCGAGAAGGTGTACGACATCGCCTATGAGAACGTGCAGGCTGGTCTGCGCACCGATTATCTGTTCCGTCTCGCCAACAAGGAAGGCGGCTTCGTGGTCGGCACCGGCGACCTTTCGGAGCTGGCGCTGGGCTGGTGTACCTATGGCGTCGGCGATCACATGTCGCACTACAACGTCAATGGCGGCGCGCCGAAAACGTTGATCCAGCACCTGATCCGCTGGGTGGCGGATGCCAAGCTGTTCGATCCGAGCGCCTCGCAAACCTTGCTGCGCGTGCTCGACGCCGAGATCAGCCCCGAACTCATTCCCGGCGACACCGCGCAAAGCACGCAAGCCATGGTCGGCCCCTACGAATTGCAGGATTTCAACCTCTATTGGCTGACGCGCTACGGCTTCAAGCCTAGTAAGATTCTGTTCCTGGCCTGGTCGGCGTGGCGCGACAAATACGATTACGCCACGCTGCGCCGCTGGCTTGAGCTTTTCCTCAAGCGCTTCTTCGCCAACCAGTACAAGCGCTCGGCCGTGCCGAACGGGCCGAAGATCGTCTCCGGCGGCGCGCTCTCGCCCCGCGGCGACTGGCGCGCGCCCAGCGACGCCGCGGCGACCACCTGGCTCAACGAGCTGCAGGCCAACACGCCCGAGACGCTGGACTAAATCGATTTGCACGCGCATGCCGCCTCGATGATCAACGGACCGCGGGCCTTCAGGCCCGCTCCTTTCCCCCAACCGCCAACAAGAACGCGTCCAAAGACGCGCGGTCCAACATGAACCATCCGCCTTGCCTCGATGACCTGATCGCGCTCGCGCTGGCTGCTGGGCGGGAGATCATGGCGGTGCGCGCGGCGGGGTTCGACACGGAACACAAGCTCGACGGCTCGCCGGTCACTATCGCCGATCAACGCGCGGAGGCATTGGTCGAGGCCGGCCTGGCGCGGCTCGCGCCGGGCGTGCCGATGCTGGGCGAAGAAGCGGTGGCGGCGGGGCGCATTCCCGAGCTCGGCGCGCGCTTTTTCTGCGTCGATGCGCTCGACGGCACCCGCGGCTTCGCCAACGGCGGCGATGAGTTCACCGTCAACATTGCCCTGGTCGAAAACGGCGCGCCCAGTATGGGCGTGGTGCATGCGCCCGCCTCCGGGGAAGTTTACGCTGGCGAACCGGGACGGGCGCGGCGCGGGCGCTGCACGATTGGCGTGCTTGGCGCGCTGGAACCGATCACGGCGTCACCGGGGCGCCCGGCAACCGGCTGGCGCATCGTCGCCTCCGACCATTCCGGCCGCAACGAAAACACCGCGCGCTTCGTCGCCGCGCTCGACGGCGCAATCACCCACGCCAGCTCCTCGATCAAATTCTGCCGGCTGGCGGAAGCCGCGGCCGAGCTTTATCCGCGCTTCGGCAATGTCAGCCAATGGGACGCGGCGGCGGGGCACGCCGTATTGTCCGCGGCCGGCGGCGGCATCATGCGCCTCGACGGCGCGCCGATTGTCTATGGCGATTCCGGCGAAAATTTCCTGATCCGGGGTTTCGTCGCCTACGCCAATGACGAGGCCAAGCGCGCCGCCCTCACGGCCCTATTGTGACGCCATCGCCGCCCACGTACGAGATCAGCACAATGCGGAAACGCAGCGCAGAATTGGGCGGGATCACCGGAGGACTGCCACGTGCGCCATACCCAAGTTCAGCGGGAAAGGTGGTGATCACTTCATCGCCCGGACGCATCTGCGAAATTGCCTCGGAGAAACCGCGCACCACGCCGTTCAAGCCGAACTCGGCCGGCTCGCCGCGCTCGAACGAAGAATCGAACACGCTGCCATTGCTCACCAGGCTGCCCTCGTAATGCACCTTGACCGTGGCGTCGGGGCCGGGCGTGGGCAGCGCATCATTGGCGGCGCGGCGCTGGAAATGCACCTCCACGCCCGAGGCCAACAGCATTGGCGCCTCCTCGACGACGCGGCTTTGCGGGCTTGGCGGCGGCGGCGGCGCGACGGCATTCTCGGGTTGGCTGCAGGCGGCCAGAGCCAGCAGCGCGGCGAGGATCAGGGGTCTCATCATCGGTACAGCGCCTCCGTTTGTTCGATCGACCAGGGTTCGGCTTCCGCCTCGCGCTCCCATTGCCGGAAGCCTTCGTCGGCGAAAATCGCGTCACAATAAAGCTGGGCTGGCGCGGAGATTGCCGCGGCATAGGTGCGCAGGCGCGTGGCCACCGGCGCGAACATGGCATCGGCGATCGAGCGAGCACCGAACAGAAATTGCCCGCTATGGCGCGCCAGCAGCCGCGCCCAAAGCGCGTACAATTGGTCGAGATCGGCCAGCGTGTCCTGCGGCCAATCCGGCGCCGCGGCGAGCCGCCGGCGCACATTCATGGACATGTCGCGCCGCAGCGCCGCGAAGCCAGCGTGCATCTCGCAGGCGACCGCACGCGCCTCGGCCCGCGCAAGCTTGTCGGCGGGCCAGAGCGACGGCGCCTGCTCGGCCGCCCATTCGCAGATTGCCAGGCTCTCATGGATCACCGCGCCGGCGAGGTGCAGCGCCGGCACTCGCCCGCTGGGCGACACCTCGCGCACTTGCTTTATCTCAGAGCGGCCATAGCCCTCCCCGCCCAGCGGGATGACCTGTTCCTCAAAGCCAATGGCCCCCCATTTCAGCGCCAGCCATGGCCGCATCGACCAGGAGGAATAATTCTTGTTGCCGATGAACAGGATCGGGAGTGACATGGGCGCGCTTGTTCCAGAGCCCGCCGGCGAGATCAAGCGGCTTTCGACGCAGCGAACGCTGGGGCTATCGGGGAGATCAATTCATGCGGTTTCTTGCAGTGGCGGCGACCTTGGCGGCTTGCCTCGCGGCCGGACATATCGCCCAGCCGACCAAGGCCGAGGCGATGCTGAGCCAAGGGGAAAAACATGCGCCGGCATCCAAAACAGTGCGGCGCGGCGACGATAGCTGCGGCTTCGCCCACGACAACGAATGCGATGAGCCCGGCATCGGCACCGGCGCTTGCGCCTCGGGGCGCGATTTTTCCGATTGCCGCTTCCTCCGCGACGGCGAAAAGGACGCCTGCGCCAGCGCGCGCGACGGAACCTGCGACGAACCGCGCTTCGGCACCGGCGCCTGCGTCCAGGGCAGCGACCGCAGCGATTGTGGCGCCATCGCCTGGATGCGCAACCGCGACGACAGCTGCCTGACCGCCTTCAACAACGCTTGCGAGGAGCCGGGGCGCGGGCAAGGCTGCGCGGCGCGCACCGATCGCGGCGATTGCTTCGGCCGGGCGAGGGCCCTTACCCTCAACGATCATTTCTTCGGCCACGACGACCGCGATCGCGTGAACGCCCAGGAGGCGCCCTGGCGCTTCATCGGCAGTTTCACCAATTCCGCGGACGAAGGCTGCACCGCAACCTTGATCGGCGCCGATATTATCGTCACCGCCGCGCACTGCATCCACGGCGACCGCGGGATCGATGCGAGGGGGCGCTTCCAGCCCGCCGCCGGCGGGGCGTCCTCGCGTGCGATCGCCTACCTCATCGACCCCGGCTTCAACTATGAGACCTTCATGAGCGATGACGCCATTGATGGCCGCGACTGGGCGCTGCTGCGGCTGGAGCGGCCGCTGGGCGCTCGGCTTGGCTTCGCCCGGGTGCGCGACCTGATCGGCGCCGGCGCGGAAACCGCCCGCGCCGCCGACCTCTACCAAGCCGGCTATGGCTGGGACACCGGCGCGGTGCTCGCCGCCCATGTCGGCTGCCATGTGGCGGAGCTGCGCGGCAACGACGTCTTCACCCATCAATGCGACACTACGCGCGGGGATTCCGGTTCGGCTTTCCTGGTTCGCGACGGCGCCGACTATGCCGTCATTGGCGTCGATTCAAGCTTCCTCGCCAATCCGGATGGGCCGATTTTTTATGTGGCCGTTGGCGCCGGCGCGTTCCTCCCCTCCCTGGCGGCATTCGCCGCGCGCCGCACCGGAACCATTATCGACTGGGCCCCAGGCGCGCATTGAATCGCGGCGACGGTCTCTCTAGGGTCGCATCAACATGGATTCCGCCTCCCCCGCCTCCCCCATCACTTTCACCGCCATTGAAGCCGCGGCCCAGCGCCTGGCTGGGCGCATCGAGCGCACGCCGACGCGGCATTCGCGTACGCTCTCGGAAATCACCGGCGCTGAGATCTGGATCAAGTTCGAGAATCTGCAATTCACCGCCGCCTTCAAGGAACGCGGGGCGCTCAACAAGCTGATGCAGATGTCGCAGGCCGATAAGCAACGCGGCGTCATCGCCGCGTCGGCCGGCAACCACGCCCAGGCGCTCGCCTACCACGCCCAGCGGCTCGGCGTGCCCACCACCATCGTCATGCCCAGCTCCACCCCGTTCGTCAAAGTCGAGCAGACCCGCCATTGGGGCGCGGAAGTGGTGCTCGACGGCGATAGCTTCGACGACGCCTACGCGTGCGCACGCGCGCTTTGCGAACAGCGCAATTTGGTGTTCGTGCACCCGTTCAACGATGCCGACATCATCATCGGTCAGGGCACGGCGGCGCTGGAAATTCTAGCCGACGCGCCCGAGCTGGATACGCTGGTGGTTCCGATCGGCGGCGGCGGGCTGATCGCCGGCATCGCGGTGGCGGCCAAGCATCTCAATCCGTCGATCCGCATCGTCGGCGTGGAGGCCGCCATGTATCCCTCGTTCGCCTCGCGCCGGCGCGGGATCAACGTCAAGGCCGGCGGCCAGACCATCGCCGAGGGCATCGCCGTCAAACAAGTGGGCGACCTGCCGTTCGCCGTCGCGGACCCTCTGATCGACGACATCGTGTTGATCGAGGAGGCCGATTTCGAGCGCGCCATCGCGCTCTACGCCACTATCGAAAAAACCATCGCCGAGGGCGCGGGCGCGGCCACGCTGGCGGCGTTGCTTACCGCGCCGGAAAAATTCCACGGCCGCAAGTGCGGGCTCATCCTTTCCGGCGGCAACATCGACACCCGAATTCTCGCCTCCGTGCTCGAGCGCTCGCTGGTGCGCGAGGGCCGCATCGCCGTGCTGCGCTTCATCGGCGACGACCGGCCGGGCATCCTCGCCACGGTGGCGCGCCTGATCGGCGACAAGGGCGGCAACATCCTGCAGGTGGCGCACCATCGCTTGAACCTGCACGCGCCGATCAAAGGCGTCGAGTTCGACATCGAGATCGAGACTCGCGACGCCAAACACACCAGCGAAATCGTCGCCGCGCTCACCGCTGCCGGCTATTCCGCTCGCTGCCTGTAATGCTCATGCCAAGCCCGCTCAATTTCCTCACGCCGTAAACCGCTCAAGCGCTTACACCGGTATTTGGCAATTGCGCCCGGCAAAGAAAACGGTGACCAATTCCGCGCCACTCAACCAAGGCCAGCTCATGTCATTCAGTCGCCGCACCCTGCTCCAAGCCAGCGCCGCCGCGCTGGCGCTGCAAGCGCTCCCCGCCTCGGCGGCCTCCCCCGCTGACGCGGCCGCCGAGCGCCTGCTGGCGCGCACCGCCGAACGCTTGCTGGCCGATTATCCCGAGAGCGCCTCCAGCGCCGGCATCGATACCGGTGCGCGGGCGCGGCTCAAGGCCAGGCTCACTGACCGCTCCGGGGCGGGCCAGGTCGCCATCGCGCGCCAAGCCGCGGACACACTCGCCCGCTTGCGCCGGCTCGACGCCGCCGCGCTCAGCCCGGAAATGGCATTGCATGTCGATGTCGTGCGTAGCGTGCATGAATTGGCGGCGGAGGGCTTTGCCTTCCCGTATGGCGACGTCGCCATCCTCAATCCCAATTGGTCCTATCGCAACACGCCTTACGTGGTGGCGCAAAATGTCGGCGCTTTTGTCGAAATGCCCTCGTTCCTCGATTCCAGCCATCCGGTGCGCGTCGCCGCCGACGCCGACGCTTACCTCGCGCGGCTGGAGGCTTATGGGGACCAGCTCGACGGTGAAACCGAGCGGCTGCGGGCGGACGGCGCGCGCGGAATTACTCTCCCCGATTTCCTGCTCGACAAATGTCTCGACCAAATCCGCGAGGGCCGCGCCGCGCCGGTGGCGCAATGGGGCGTGGTGAACACACTGGCGACGCGAAGCGCGGACATGCCCGGCGCGTACGGCGAGCGCGCCGCGCGCTTGGCCGCAGAGCGCATCGCGCCTGCGCTCGACCGCCAGATCGCCGCGCTGGAAGCGCAACGAGCGCGCGCCAGCGGCGATGCAGGGGTCTGGAAACTGCCACAAGGCGAAGCCTATTATGCCTGGGCGCTACGCGCCGGCACCACCACTAATATGAGCCCCGACGAAGTCCACGAGATGGATAAGTTTTTATTTCACTCTTTTATTATTTTAGAATAAT
>JANNQT010000164.1:0-11904 GCA_031400895.1 Alphaproteobacteria bacterium
ATTGGTCGTCCATTCTGAGCACCCTTCCGCGAAGGGGCTCTACACGACATGTCGCAATTCGGGGACGGCAATCAAAAGGGTGGCGGGGCTACGCTTACGATTGGTTCGAGAAGAAGACATGTTGAACGCACGCCGAGCCAATCTCGTCGCCCTCGTGGTCCTGACGCTTCTCGCGCTTTTGACTTACCTCATTGGCGCGGGAACGTATCTGCAGGTAGTTGTGTGGGTCTTTTCCTTGGGAATTGGGATGCAACTCTTGATCCTCTTTCTCGTCGCAATCGGAAAAATGGGCGCCCAAACGACGACATCAAAGAGCATACTTGCAGCATGGTTCGCCGCAGCTCAGCCATTCATCATGCTGAGCATTCCGGAATTGCGCTTCCCATGGCCGCTTGTGGTCCTGGTGGCGCCGTTTGGCTATGTGGTCGCATATTTAGGCGTTTCAATTGGGCTGTGGAGTATCAGCCGCCGGGTGAGCCGTGGGGCCGGCAAAACCGCGCGGCGGGATGGCCCCTGAGGGCCGCGGCCCGCGCCTTTAACTTGCACTAAGACCTTTGCACGGCCCGTGGGTGAAATCTCCCTCCCTCACTCGCCTCCCAAGCAGCTAGGAAAAAACCGGCGCCGGCGCGCTTTGCGGACATCGCGGCGCGGCGCATAAAGGCCCCGTGAGCACCGCTGCCGCCCTCCGAAGCGCTTCAAGGACGCCGACCGCGCGCGCCCTGAAAAGTGCTTCTAGGGAAATTTTTCGGAATTCGAGGGCCTCCAGGGGCCGAAGTGCTGCGTATCGATTTGGCGCATATAGGGAAAATGCCTACGCCTACGAAAAACCGCGTCAGGACCGACAGTCCCTGCAAACTGATCCCGTCGGGTATGAGGATGACTTCAATCTGTACGCGTACGTGGGCAATGACCCACTGAACCGTGCCGACCCCACGGGAACCTGCGGTCCTGCGACGGCCGCTTGCGTCGCGGCGATACGATGCGCGGCAAGTGCGCCCTGCAGAACAGCAGTGGCGGCGGGAACCCGTTGGGCCGTTCGTGAAATCGCGAAAGCTCTGGGCCAAGCATCGCATAACGAGCAGGAAGACGCGCCTCCCAACCAGCCGGACCAGCCCGCCGAGCCGGATGCGCCCAGCGGCTTGGGCGATCTGACAAATGGTGAGGTGGGACAAATCCAAGGCGTGGTTGATGCGGCCGGACGCCCGTTGGCAGTGGTGGGTAGCGCCGCGAGCGGGACCAGGGATGAGGACAGTGACATCGACTATGTAGTAGGGCCGTCAAGCCTCGGCCACTATGAAGGAAAGGAAGGTGATCTACCCAGCATCGATCCTGAACATGGAATCATCCCCGGTGTGCCTAACCCGCACGAGGGGCCAGCAATCCAATTCGAGCCGGGCGGGAGGCCGACAGTTGTTCCCGCCGAGCCGCCACCGCCGCGACAAAATCCTCCAAGAATAAGTTGAGCATGAGCCTGCATCGCTATTGGATTCGCTTGGACCAGAGCTCAAGAATCGCAGTTGGCTTTCGCTTGGGCTGCGGGATCACCGCCCACTCCGAAGCGGAGGCGCTTTCTCTTCTTCGCGGCATCTATCCCATAGAAATCGACAAAATCATTGTCGCCGAAATCGTGCAAGACGTAGCACTCTCGGACCTAGAGCCGAAGCATGTGCTTCCGAACATTGGCGATCCAGATAGGCTCGGGATATGGTTTCCGAATTTCAGTGACACGGGCGCTTGATCAGCGAGACAAGCACAATCGGAACCTCGCGCGCGCTGCGCCGGATGGCAGTCCGATCACGGGTCCGACTTGAAAAGGTGACACACACTCTTTTTCGTTGTTGAATGGGCGCCATGGGAGCAGCGCTCGTTCGGATTGATGACGTCGCGCCGGTTGTCGCCAATGGGGCAGGCCGTGGGAACCGCGACGACGCAATTCTTGTACGACGGCGACCGGCTGGTCGGGCAATTTCTTTGCGTCATATACGTACGACGCGATGAACCGGGTGGATTTGGTGCAGGAGAACGCAACGGCTACGCTCGCGGATTACAATTACGACCCGCTGGGTCGGCCGGCCACGGTCACGCGTGGTAATGGGACGATCTCGGCCTACGCCTACGACAACGCCTCGCGGCTGACGGGGCTCACTCAGGATTTGTCGGGCGGGACCACGAACGACCAGACTTTGGGCTTTAGCTACACGTCGGCGTCGCAGCTCTCGCAACGCAGCGCGGCCAACGACAATTACAATTGGACCGGGCCGACGGTCTCGCGGACGTACGCGCGCAACGGGCTCAACCAATACACCGGCGTTTCGGGAGCGAACTATTCCTACGATCTGCGCGGCAATCTCACCAGCGACGGCGCGCGCGCTTTCGTCTACGATTTCGAGAACCGGCTCACCAGCGTGAACGGCGCCGCGTTCGCGCTGAGCTACGATCCGCTCGGGCGCTTGCGGCAAACAGTTCAGCGCGACGACAGTGCCGACTACCAAGCCGGTCGCTGCCAACAACGTCCACAATCGCAAGCCAGATTTGGAGGCCATTGAGCAATTCTATGTCTGCGCACGATGACCGCAATGGGCCAAAGCCAGCCCTTGTTGCTACAGATCGTGGGCGTCCTGACTGCTCGAGGTTTGCCGTTCTAAGCCGAGGCCTGGGGCCGGCCGATTTCAAACTGAGACGCCGCGATGCGCCGCGCCGCTTGCCCTGGCGCGCGCCTCCCCCTATATCCGCGCCTCACTTCGCATGCGGGAGCGGCGGGGCGGTCTGAAAGCGGTCGTTTCCTCCATCCGGTCCTAGGAAAACATTCCTAGGTCTCTTCCGCAGCGGCAAACCGGAAAAGGAACAAATATGGCGCTGCCAGATTTCAGCATGCGTCAGCTCTTGGAAGCTGGCGCGCATTTCGGACACCAGACCCACCGCTGGAACCCGAAGATGGAGCGTTACATCTTCGGCCAAAAGTCCAACATCCACATTCTCGACCTGTCGCAGACGGTGCCGTTGCTGCACCAGGCGCTGATGAAGGTGCGCGAGGTCGCCGCTCAGGGCGGACGCGTGCTGTTCGTCGGCACCAAGCGCCAGGCGGCCGAACACATCAAGGCGAGCGCGCAGCGTTGCGCGCAGTATTTCGTCAATTCGCGCTGGCTCGGCGGCACCATGACCAATTGGCAAACGGTGTCGAAGTCGATCGCCCGGCTGCGTGAGTTGGAGGGCATAGTCGGCGGCGGCGGCGTTGGCCTCACCAAGAAGGAAGTGCTGAACCTCACCCGCGAACGCGACAAGCTCGACCGCTCGCTGGGCGGCATCGCCTCGATGGGCGGCGTGCCCGATATCATGTTCGTGATCGACACCAACAAGGAAGCCATCGCCATCAAGGAAGCGCGCAAGCTTGGCATTCCGGTGGTGGCGGTGATCGATTCCAATTGCGATCCCGATGAGGTCACCTATCCGATCCCCGGCAATGACGACGCCGCGCGCGCGATCCAGCTCTATTGCGATCTGGTGGCCGACGCCGTGCTCGACGGGCTGACCGAAAGCCAAGTGCGCGGCGGCGCCGATATCGGCGCTTCGGCCCGGCCTCCGGTCGAGCCGGCGGTGCGCGCGCCCGCACCCTATGTACCGGCGGAAAGTCCGATCGACGGCCCGACCGGCGCGAACTACTAAAACAGTACAGGAGTATAGACATGGCGGAAATCACCGCTGCGCTGGTCAAGGACCTGCGCGAAAAGACTGGCGTCGGTATGATGGATTGCAAGAAGGCGCTGACTGAAACCAACGGCGAGCTTGAAGTTGCGGTCGATTGGCTGCGCGCCCGAGGCTTGGCGAAAGCCGCCAAGAAGGCTGACCGCGCCGCCGCCGAAGGCATCGTCGCGGTCGCCTTCGGGGCCAATCAAGCGGCGGTGATCGAGCTTAACTCGGAAACCGATTTCGTCGCCCGCAACGCCGATTTCCAGAAAGCGGCCGGAGCGTTCGCCAAGCTTGCGCTCAATGTCGAAGGCCACCCCGCTCTGCTCGACGCCGCGCACGCCGGCGCCAAGGTGTCCGACGCCGTCACCCAATTGGTCGCCACCATCGGCGAGAACATCACCCTGCGCCGTTCGGCCAAGCTTAAAGTGCAAAGTGGAGCGATCGGGGCCTATGTGCACTCGAAGGTGGACGGCGCCGATCATCTCGGCCGCATCGCCGTGCTGGTGGCGCTGGAATCGACCGGCGACAAGGCCGTGCTCGAAGCCATCGGCAAGAAGGTCGCCATGCATATCGCCTCGGCCAGCCCCCTGGCGCTGAGCGAAGCTGAAATCCCAGCCGAGCGGGTGGAGCGCGAGAAGGCAGTGTTGCTGGAGCAGATCAAGGAAGACCCCAAGGCCCAAGGCAAGCCGCAGCAAGTGCTGGATAAAATGCTCGACGGGCGCTTGCGCAAATTCTTCGAGGAATCGGTGCTGCTGAAGCAGGCGTTCGTGCTGAACCCCGACCATTCCGTGGAAGCAGCTCTGGCGGAAGCTGCCAAGGCCGCAGGCGCCCCGATTGCGATCAAAGGCTTTGTTCGTTTCGCGGTCGGCGAGGGTGTGGAAAAGAAGTCCGGCGACTTCGCCGCCGAGGTGGCGGCGTTGACCAAGAAGGACGATTGAGGCGCCGGCGCTGAAATCTTCCGCCGTTTGGCTTTGCGCCGACGGCGGCGGTGGCGCTATGGTGGGCCCATGAGCCTTGCTGAATCGATGCCGAACCGAGCGCCCGCGCGCGCCTACAAGCGCGTATTGCTGAAGATTTCAGGCGAGGCGCTGATGGGCGATGGCCAATATGGCATCGACCAGACCGTGTGCGAGCGCATCGCCCAGGAAGTGGTGGCCGCCGCCAAGGGCGGGACCGAACTCTCCCTGGTGATCGGCGGCGGCAATATTTTCCGCGGCGTCCAGGGCGCGGCAAAGGGCATGGAGCGGGCCAGCGCCGATTACATGGGCATGCTGGCCACGGTGATGAACGCGCTGGCCATGCAAAACGCGATCGAGACCTGCGGCGGGCAGGCGCGCGTGCTCTCGGCCATCCCGATGACGACGGTGTGTGAGCCCTATATCCGCCGCCGCGCCATGCGCCACATGGAGAAGGGCCGCATCGTCATTTTCGCCGCCGGCACCGGCAATCCGTTTTTCACCACCGACACCGCCGCCGCCCTGCGCGCCGCGGAGATGGGGTGCGACGCGCTGTTGAAGGGCACGCAGGTCGACGGCGTCTACACCGCCGACCCCAAGCTCGACCCCAACGCCACCCGCTACGAGCGCCTCTCCTACCACGAAGTGCTGGCCCGCGACCTTAAGGTGATGGACGCTTCCGCCATCAGCCTGATGCGCGAGCGCGCCATACCGATCGTGGTATTTTCGATCAGCACCCGCGGCGGTCTCGCCGATGTGCTGGTCGGGCGCGGCGTCTGCACCACGATCAGCGATTAGAGGAGAAAGCGCCCATGGCCGCGCCAACGCCGTTCAAGCTCGACGAGTACAAGAAGCGCATGGATGGCGCGCTCACCGCGCTGGCGCACGAATTCTCCGGCCTGCGCACCGGGCGCGCCTCGCCGGCCTTGCTAGATCCGATCACGGTGGAGGCCTATGGCGCGGTGTCGCCGCTGAACCAGGTCGCCAGCGTCACCGTGCCCGAGCCGCGTATGCTTTCGGTGCAGGTGTGGGACAAGGCGGTGGTCAGCGCCGTCGATAAGGCGATCCGCGCCTCCAATCTGGGTTTGAACCCGATCGTCGATGGGCAAACCCTGCGCATCCCGATTCCGGCGCTGACCGGGGAGCGGCGCGCTGAGTTGTCGAAGATCGCGGGCAAGTACGCCGAACAACAGCGCGTCGCCGTGCGCAACATCCGTCGCGACGCTATGGATCAGCTGAAAAAGCTCGAGAAAGACCACGCCATCAGCGAGGACGAACACAAGAAACAAGGCGCTGAAGTCCAAAAGGCCACCGACGATCACATCAAAAAGATCGACGACACGTTCCGTCACAAGGAAGAGGAAATCATGCAGGTTTGAGGCGGTAGGCAATTGGCAGTAGGCAGTCGCCTGCAGTTTTGGTATTTTCCGCGTATGAACGCTATCGACACCCTCGAAGTGGCGAAGGAAATGAAGGCGGCGGGCTTCACCGACGGCCAGGCCGAAGCGCACGCGCGCGCGGTGGGACGGCTGCGCGATCAGGGACTGGCCGATCTGGCGAGCAAGGCTGACTTGAAGACAGAGGTGCGCGAGGCCGAACTGCGGCTTGAGAGCAAGCTCGCCGAGACCAAGGCTGAACTCCTCAAATGGACAATGGGCGCCATCGGAGTACAGACATTGGTCATTGTCGGCGCGGTGGTTGCGCTAGCGCGCGCGCTCGGCGGGAACTGAGAGAGGAGTTGATGCAGTTTTAGGCGGCAGGCAATCGGCAGTAGGCAGTCGCATCTGGGCCTCTGCTGCCGACTGCCGACTGGCGACTGCCGACCATGCCCGCTCCAGCCCCAGTCCCGGTCTCCGCTCCCCGGCACGTCGCCATTATCATGGACGGCAATGGGCGCTGGGCTAAGCAGCGCGGGCGGCCGCGTACGTTTGGGCACGCCGAGGGCGTCGAGGCGTTGCGGCGCACGGTGGAGGCCGCCGGCGAACTGGGCGTGCGCTGCCTCACGGTGTTTGGTTTTTCCACCGAGAACTGGCGCCGCCCGGCCGAGGAGGTCAGCGCGCTGTTCGATTTGCTGCGCCTCTATGTGGCCCGCGATTTGGACAAGCTGGCGCGCGAGGGCGTGCGGGTGCGGGTGATCGGTGAACGCCACGGGCTCGATCAGGACATCGCCGGCATCATCGCCGACGCCGAAGCGCGCACGCGCGGCAACGACAAACTCAACCTCACCATCGCCTTCAATTATGGCGGCCAGAACGAGATCGCGCGCGCCGCGCGCAAGCTGGCCGAGGACGCCGCCGCCGGCCGCGTCGATCCCGCCAGCGTCGATGTCGCGCGCTTTGCCGGCTATCTCGATACGGCTGAACTGCCGCCGCCGGATTTGCTGATCCGCACCTCGGGAGAGTTGCGGCTGTCAAATTTTCTGCTCTGGCAAGCGGCTTATGCGGAACTGGTTTTTCTCGACGTGCTCTGGCCCGATTTCGACAAGGCCACGTTTGAGCGTGCGCTGAGCGAGTTCAACCTGCGGCAACGCCGTTACGGGGGCAACCAGTCTGAGCCCTGATGATCCTGTCTCGGTGCGAGAGGCGCGCGACTGGTCAGATCTGGGCGCGCGCGTGGTCTCTGGACTGGTGCTGGCGAGCGCCGGCGCGAGCGCGGCTTGGTTCGGCGGCCCGTGGTTGGCGGCCGCTTGCGGGGCGGCGGTGGTGGCGATGAGCTACGAATGGGCGCGCATGAGCGAGCCGGAGGCGCTGACGAATGCGTTCGCGTTCGCGCTGGCCGGGTCGCTGGGCGCGGTGCTGATTTCGAGTTGGGGCTATCTGGGCCAGGCCGCGGCCTGGATGGCGCTGTGCGCGGTGCTGTCGGCGCTGCGGCGGCGGACGCTCCTGGGGATCGCCGAGACCGCTGGCGGGGCGCTTTATGTCGGCTTGCCGGCGGCGATCTTCCTGTGGCTGCGCGACCGCGGGCCTGAGGGACGCGAGACCATCCTGGCGCTGTTCGCCATCATCTGGGCGGGGGACATTTTCGCTTATTTCGGCGGCAAGCTGCTTGGGGGACCAAAAATCGCCAGCGGCCTCTCGCCCCACAAGACCTGGTCGGGCATCATGGCGGGAACCGCGGCCGGCGCGCTCGCGGGCTATGGCTGCGGGCAGGTGTTTCAAGGCGCGCCGCAGTTGACGTGGCTGGGCATCGGCGCGCTGGTTGGGTTTACAGGATTGATGGGCGACTTGTTCGAATCCTTCTTGAAGCGCCGTTTCGGCGTCAAGGACGCCAGCCGGCTGATCCCGGGTCACGGCGGTGTGCTCGACCGCATCGATAGCCTGATGGCGGCGACGCTGCTCGCGGGCGCCGCGTTCGCCTTCGCGCCGGGCGTGAGCGCGGTTTTGTTCGCTGCCGCGCCATGAGCGCCAACCGCCGCTCGGTTTCGATCCTCGGCGTCACCGGCTCTGTCGGGCGCTCTACCATCGAGGTGATCCTGGAGCTTCGTCGCCAGGGGGCGGAACTCCCGGTCGAGGCGGTGACGGCGGGGGCCAACCTGAGGGGCCTTGCGGAAGCTTGCCGGATATTGCGGCCCCGTTTCGCCGCCATTGCCGATCCCACCCAGTTGGCGGCGGCGCGGGCGGCTTTGGCGGGGCAAGAAGTCGAGGTCGGGGCCGGACCGGCGGCGCTCGAAGAGGCCGGCGCGCGCCCGGCCGACTGGGTGATGGCGGCGATTGTCGGCGCGGCCGGGCTTGCGCCCACGCTTGCGGCGGTGCGGCGCGGGGCCTTGGTGGCGTTGGCCAACAAGGAATGCCTGGTCTGCGCCGGGCCGCTGTTTCTGGCCGAGGCGGCGCGAGCCGGCGCGCGGCTGTTGCCGGTCGATAGCGAGCACAACGCCATTTTCCAGGTGCTGACCCACCCCGAGCGGGTGGAGAAATTGACCCTGACCGCCTCCGGCGGGCCGTTTCGCACCGCCAGTGTGAAAACCATGCAAGCAGCCACCCCCGACCAGGCCTGCGCGCACCCGCGCTGGAGCATGGGGCGCAAGATCTCGGTCGACAGCGCCACCTTAATGAACAAGGGGCTGGAGCTGATCGAAGCGTCTTATCTCTTTGGTTTTTCAGAGGATAAAATCGACATCGTGATCCACCCGGAAAGCACGTTGCATAGTTTCGTGCATTATGTGGACGGTTCGGTTCTGGCCCAATTGGCGGCCCCGGACATGCGCGTGCCGATCGCCTACGCCCTTGCTTGGCCCGACCGCGCCCCCGTTTCCGCCGCCCGGCTCAATCTGGCGGAGCTGGGGGGGCTCACTTTCGAGGCCCCAGACATGATCCGCTTTCCCGCTCTCAATCTGTGCCGGGCGGCGCTGCGGGCCGGGGCTGGCGCAACTAATGCGCTCAATGCGGCCAATGAAGTCGCAGTAGAGGCTTTCCTCGCCGGGCGAATCCGCTTCCTCGATATCTGCCGGTTGGTGGAAGAAGTCATGTGCGGCGCTGGCTTTAACGCAAAAACGCCTTCATCATTCGATGAAGTGGGGATTGCGGACTTGGCGACGCGCGAGGCGGCGCGAAAACTCGTGTGCAGGCTGGCGGCGGCCTAGACACAATAAGAATGGGCGCGGACGCGGCGCTCGAACGAGAACAAATAAGCGCGGGAGGAAGATCGGCGAATGCTCGACTTGGCGCAGAATTTGTTGCTCACCATCGCCTCGTTCGTGGTGGTGCTGAGCTTGGTCGTGTTCGTGCACGAGTTCGGGCACTTTCAGGTTGGCCGCTGGTGCGGCATCGCCGTCAAGAGCTTCTCCATCGGGCTCGGCGGGGAATGGTTCGGTTGGACCGATAAGCACGGCACACGCTGGAAGATTTCAAAGATTCCGTTGGGCGGATTCGTTTCCTGGATCGACGATACCGACGGCTCCAGCACGCTGCCGGCTTCGGAGGAACACCAAGCGCTGAGCAACGCGGAGGCGCGCCGGCGCGGCCATTTCCGCGCCATGCCAATTTGGAAACGCACCGCCACGGTCGCGGCCGGACCGCTCACGAATTTCATCTTCGCGATCTTCGCATTCGGGATTCTGGGTGTGGTGTACGGGCGCGACTTGACCGATCACGACAATGTTCGCGTGCAATTTGGCGAGGTGAGCCAAGGCTCGCCAGCGCAAGCCGCCGGAATTCGTGCTGGTGAGATAGTCGAGGAAGTCGACGGCCGCCCCCTGCGCGGGGTGGGCAGTTTCATTACCTTCGTGAGCGCCCATGGCGGGCAGACGTTTGCCCTCACTGTCAGCCAGGCCGATGGCGCGCGCCGCACGCTGCAGGTGACGCCCGGCGTGGTCGAGGGCGTGGGCAAGCTTGGGATCCAGGTCGGGGAAAATGAAGCGGAAGTGGTCGTAGTCCCGGTGCGCTGGTGGGAGGCTGTCCCCTATGGCGCGGTCAGCACTTGGGAGAATATCGCGCGGACCGGCGCCTATGTGGGCGGAATTTTCACTGGGCGGGAGTCCGGATCGCAGATCGCCGGCCCGATCGGGATCGCCAATATCACCGGGCAGGTGGCGAACTCCGCCCTAGACGCGCCCAGGGCCAGCATCTTGGAGCGGGTGCAGTCGCTACTGCTTTCGCTGCTGAATCTCGCAGCGGTTTTGTCGATAGCCGTGGGCATCGTGAATCTGCTGCCGATCCCGGTGCTTGATGGCGGCCACCTTCTGTTCTACACCATCGAGGCCGTGCGTGGGGGACGACCGTTGCCCCCAATCGCCCAGGAATGGGCCTATCGCGCCGGATTCGCCGTGATGGCGAGCTTATTTCTGTTTGCAACTTGGAACGACATCACCCGCCTGTTCCCGAGTGCGCAATGAACAGCGCCGCGTCCTTGTCTTTCCGGATGGGATGGGGTCTTAAAAGCAACCAGACGCTGGGGAGCGTCGGAGCGTCGAGGGCTTGATGAAGCAGGTACTCCGGGATGCCGTGGTCGGCGCGGTCAGCTGCGTCGCCACCGTGGGAGCGGGGGCTGGCCTAGTGCTGGCCACCGCCGGCGACGCTTACGCGCAGCAGGGGCAAAGCGGCGCGCGGGCCCAGCAGCCGGCTGGCGTCGCCATTCGGCGCATCGTCGTTCAAGGCAATCAGCGGATCGAGCCCGCCACCATCACTTCCTACCTGCAGGTGCGCCCCGGCGACACTTTCGATCCCGAGCGCATCGACTTGTCGATCAAGACGCTGTTCGCCACCGGATTGTTTTCCGATGTGCAGATCGCCCAAAACGGGGCCGATCTGGTGGTCTCGGTGAACGAGAACCCGGTCATCAACCGCGTTATTTTCGAAGGCATGAGCACGCTCGACGAGGAAGACCTCGAAGACGAAGTACAAGCGCGGCCGCGCTCGGTGTTCACCCCGGCGCGCGCGCAAGCCGACGTGGCCCGCATCATCGAGGTTTACCGCCGCTCTGGTCGCTTCGCGGCGCAGGTGACGCCGCAGGTGCGCGAACTTGATCAGAACCGCGTCGATCTCATTTTCGAAGTCGATGAAGGCCCCGTTACCGGTGTGCGCGATATCAATTTCATCGGCAATCGGGTGTTCTCGGATCGTCGCCTGCGCGACCAAATCGTGACCACCGAATCGCGCTGGTGGAATTTCTTCGAGAGCAACGACAATTACGACCCCGACCGCCTCGAGTACGACCGCGAGCAGCTGCGCCAATATTACAATAACCGTGGCTACGCCGATTTTCGTATCGTCTCGGCGGTGGCCGAACTGACGCCCGACCAGCGCGACTTCTTTGTCACTTTCACCGTCGATGAGGGCATCCGTTACGAATTCGGCGAAGTGAAGGTGCAGACCGAACTCAACCGGCTGCCGGAGGCATTGCTGTTGGCGGCGGTGCCGATCCGGCGCGGCGCGGTGTTTCGCGGCGAATTGCTGGAAGACGCCATTGACGCGATGAGCTATGTCGCCGGCACGGTCGGCTATGCCAATGTTGATATCACCCCGGTGGTCGAGCGCGACGCCGAGAACCAGGTGGTCAACATCACCTTCGAGGTCAACGAAGGTCCGCGCGTTTTCGTCGAGCGCATCGACATCGTCGGCAACACGCGGACACTCGATCAGGTCATCCGTCGCGAGTTGCGCGTCGCCGAGGGCGACGCGTTCAACCGCGTGCTGCTCGATCGCTCCCGCGCCCGCATTCGCGCGCTCGGGTTCTTCAAGAACGTCGAGATCGAGGAGCGCGAAGGCTCCCAGCCGGACCGCGCGGTAGTCGATGTGAAGGTCGAGGAAGACACTACCGGCGAACT
>JANNQT010000165.1:0-39957 GCA_031400895.1 Alphaproteobacteria bacterium
AGCCGGCATAAATTGCTCGCAAACCACCCAGGCCTGTGCAAGCTGAAACAGCGGATGCCGGCTGGAAGCCGGCGGTCCGATGGCGGCGCTAAAGCAACGGACTCTAAATTCGCCTCAGTTCGATGGCGATCGCGGAGCGAATTCAAAGTCCCAAAGTTGCTTTAGAAACTTTTGAATCTAAAGCGTCTTCTTGGCCTTAAATGCGACAACCAGATCGATCCAAGCACTGAGTCGCATTTAAGGCCAGACGCTTTACGCCAGCGCCTTGCGATAAAGTCTCGCGTCCCACTCGTTGTAACAGCAGAACAGCACGCGCTTGACCTGCGGCGCGGCTTCCAGCGCTTGCTCGCAGGCGGCGATGGCGATGGCGCAGGCAAAGCCCCGCGGCCAGCCGTAATTACCCGTGCCCAGGCAGGGGAACGCGACCGCGTGCAGGGAGTGCTCCTCCGCCAGCGCCAGCACGGAGAAATAGCAGCGCGCCAGCGCCGCGATCTTTTCGCCCTCCGGCCCGGGCGCGCTCCAGATCGGAGCGGCGGTGTGGATGATGTGGCGCGCTGGCAGCCTAAAGCCCGGCGTGAGCACCGCCGCGCCAGTCTCGAGAGCGGCGAGGGTGGCGGTATGCTGGGTCAGTTCCGGCCCCGCCGCCGCGCGCAGCGCCCCATCGACGCCGGTTCCCGGCGCGAATTCGCGATTGGCGGCGTTGACCACCGCGTCAAGCGCCAGCGTCTCGATGGCGGCGACCACGATCTCAAACGGCGCTGGCATGGCTCCCACTTTTGCTTGCCCGCTTTTTCTTGGCTCATGTCCATGCCATAAGCGGCCCCATGAGCAAAGCGCCGCACTTGATGGGGTTGTTTCAGCGCCGCCGCTTGACCGAGGGCGAGATCGCCATGGCGCGGGGCGTGTTCGGCGAGGAAATCCCGTGGCGCAAGATCCGCGTCTGGCGCGTACCGAAGCTAAACTTCACCGCCATGGTCCCGTTTGGCAGCGCCATCGTCTATTCCAAGTGGGAAGCTTGGCGCGATTTCAGCCAGGCGGATATTTCGCGCAAGGGCTGGTTCATCCACGAACTGACGCATGTTTGGCAGGCCAAGAACCGGGGCGTGGTGCTGGCGTTGGCCAAGCTCGGCGCCCGCGGCAAGGACGCTTATTCGTACAAGCAGAAACCGCAGGCGAAGCTGAAGCAATACAATATCGAACGCCAGGCCGAGATCGCCCGGCATCTGTTCCTCGCCCGCGCCGGCGCGCCGGCCAAGGGCGCCCCGGCGCTCGACTGGTTGGAAGATGTCTGGGCCCGCCGCGGCGGGCGCCCGCTCAGCGCCGCATCGTGACGGTGACGCCGGCGAAATTCTCGTCGTGCGAATAGCTTTGGTTGCCGACGCGGGCAGTGGCTTCGCGCTCGACATAAGCGAGCGAGGCCTGGACGCCGCCGCGCTCGACCGCGACGCCGGCGGAGAGGTCGCCAATTTCGACCTGCTCCTGCAGCGCCAGCGGGCTGTCGCCATCGCGGCGCTGGCCGGGCCGCCAGGTCAGGGCCTCGTTTTCCGAGGCGACATAGAAATAGGTGGAATCGCGCGCCTCCTGGTCGCCGCGGCGCTCCACCAGGCCTCGGCCGATGCGGATCTCGGCCCCGTCGCCGCGCCAGTGTTCATCGGGAAGGATGGCGCTGCGGGTGAGCGAGACATCCACCGAACCACCGCTGGCGGACAGTTCCAACTCGATCCGCCGCGGCGCCTCGCCGGCATCTGGCAAGGTGAAGGCGACGTTGGGCTCGGTGCTCCAATTCATGGAAAACACGGCGTTTTCCTCAGTCGGCGCGGTCTCGATCGAGGCAGCGGGGCTCGCCTCCTGGGCGAACCCAGGGCTGGCCGACAGCGCCACAAGCGCCGCTGACACAAAGAGGGACAAGCGAAAGGGTTGTTTGCTCATATGAATCTTCGCATGCAAACATTACGCCAAATACACGAAAGTACCAGCGCCAATACGTCAGTGGCGCATGGTTAGCGTGATGCCCGCGAAGTTTTCGTCTTCGGACATGGACCTCCCGCCGGCGCGGACGCTGACCTCGCGTTCGACATAGGCCAGCGAAGCCTGCAGGCCGTTCGATTCGTAGGTGATGCCGGCCTGGATGTCGCCGATCTCGACCCGGTCTTGCAGAGCCAGCGACGAGCCCGAGCCGCCGAATTCGCTGCGCGTCCCCGGTTGCCAGATCAGCGCTTCGTCCTCGGTGGCGGCGAACACGTACCATTTCGGCGTCGCCGAAGGCTGGTCGCGGCGCATATTGCGAAGCCCGCGGCCCAAGCGCAGTTCCGAAGAACGCCGCTCGCTGGCGAGATCGCCCTGGGAGTTGAAGCCGAGGCCGGCGCGCTGTTCGAAGGCGACATCAAAGCCAGCAGGCGCGCTGGCGACGAGTTCGACCCCGTAGGCATGGCCCTGCTGGTCGCGCGTGCGCGGCGTTTGACCAAGATTGGCGAAGCGGGCGGATTCGCTTGCGCTGAAATTGACGGCGAAGCGATCCTCGCGGAACGGGTTGTCCGGATCGGTGAAATCGACACCATCGACGGCAAACGATACTCCGCTAGGCGCGCCCGCTTCTTCGGCGGTTGCGAGTGTAGCGGCAAGGCTTACGAACCCGACCAATCCAACGACCACGAATTTGCGTATTAGCATCGCGATCCCTCCAACGCGATGAGCATGTAGTAATCCTCCTTACCGAACCGTTACCACTCGGCAAGTCAAGGCTTGAGCTGGAAAATAGCTGTATTGTTAAGGCGCTGCGGTTTTGCTCGCAGTTGCGAGATGGCGCTGCATAATGACGACATCGAGCCAGCGGTCGAATTTTTCGCCGACACCGCTCAGTCTTCCGACCGGAACAAAGCCCAGTTTCCGGTGCAGGCCGATGGAAGCGACGTTGCCGCTGTCGCCGATAAAAGCCAGCGCCTGGCGGGCGCCATCGGCCTGCAGACTTGCCAACACCGCCGCCAGCGCCATCGCCCCCGCGCCGCGTCGCGGCGTGGTCGGGGCCGCGTAGACCGAAGATTCGAAGGTCCTCGAATAGGCGGCGCGGTCGCTATAGCGGGCGGCGTAGGCAAAGCTCAGAACCCGTGTGGGATCACTGCGCGGACAAGCGACGAAATAGGGCCAGCCTTCGGCGACATTGGCGCTCCAGCGGCGCGTCATTTCCACAAGCGAGGGCGGTTCCAGATCAAACGAGCCCGTGCCGGTGAGAACATGGTGAGCGTATATTAACTGCACCGTCTCCAGATCCTGCTGGAAACAGGGCCGCACAATCAGATTGGGGTGGTTCGCTTCCGTCATATTTGGGTTTGGAGAAGCCGATTTCGCCGCCCGGTCAAGGTCCGCGCGCCGAATTCACCGGATGGGAACGTCATTGCGCTAGGATCGGCTTCGCAATGAGGTGTGCATCTCTGTTTCGACAGGCCCGCTGTTTCTTGGCTGGGCTGACGGCGCTCGCGGCGACGGCCTGCGCCTCAAGCCCCGCGCCTATCTATGCCGGTCGCCCGGCCTCGGCTTTGCCTGCCCCCGCCTGGGACCGCGCTTCGCCGCCTCGCGTCGCCGAGCCGCGCGCGCGGCTGCAATGCGTGCCCTATGCGCGTTTGAACGCCGGGGTTGAGATTTACGGCGACGCGGTAACTTGGTGGCGCCAGGCGGATGGCCGCTACCCCCGCTCGCAGACCCCGGCCGCTGGCGCGGTTTTGGTGATGCGTGGCTACAATAATCCCGGCCGTGGGCATGTGGCGGTGGTGCGCGGTGTGGTGTCGAACAGGGTGATCCAGGTCGATCACGCCAATTGGCTCAATCGCGGCGAAATCAGCGTCGCGGTGCCGGTGATCGATGTCTCGGCGGCGGGCGATTGGAGCGAGGTGCGGGTCTGGCACATTCCAGGTGGCCATTGGGGCGGGCGAATCTATCGCGCCGATGGCTTCATCCACCCGTTCACGTTGCGCGGTCTGCTGAGCTGACGCGGCGCAAGCGATCGCCGTTAACATTGATGACAAAAATTAAAGCACAACATCTTGGTTCGCGGCTGCTTGTTTACCATAGGCGCCCCGATTTTCTCCGCGCTGGGCGCCGCGCATTAAGTACTCCTTAAGCAGGAACACGCGTTTCTTGTACCAGTTTGGGGCAAGTCCCCGCCTGGACTAGCTTGGCATGCTGGATACCCGCGCTCTCCTGTTCGCCGCCGCCGCCATCGGCCTGGCCTCGCCGCAGGCGCGGGCGCTGCCGCCGCTGGCGATCGACCTGGCCGTTGATCCCGTCTTGGACCAAGCGCCGGTCGAACCCGTCGCCCCCGCGTCCCGCGCTGTCGAGCCCGCGTCCGAGCCAGCCTTCGAACCCGCAGCTCGCATCACCGATCCGGCCGCCGGCCTGCAATGCGTGCCGTTCGCGCGCGCCGCCTCGGGCGTCGAGATTTACGGCGACGCCAGTACTTGGTGGAATCAGGCGCGCGATCGCTATGAGCGCACCCACGCGCCCGAGGACGGTTCGGTGCTGGTGATGCGCGGTTATGAGGATGCCAAACGCGGCCATGTCGCGCTGGTGCGCGAGCGGGTGTCGCCGCGGCTGATCGTGGTCGATCACGCCAATTGGCTCAACCAGGGCGAAATCTCCAGCGACGTGCCGGTGCGCGACGTTTCCGAGGCCGGCGATTGGAGCCAGGTGCAAGTCTGGAACCCCGAAGCCGGCCATTGGGGCGCGCGCGTGTACCCGGTGCAGGGCTTCATCCTCAACCAGCCGGCGGTGCAACAAGCCGGCGGCTGACGCGTTGTACAACACGCCGCCGCCTTCGTCCCTTTTCCCCTTGAGGGGAGAAGGTGGCCCGGAGGGCCGGATGAGGGGAACGCGGTGTGGCAAGGGTCGCGCCAGCACGCGGAACTGGCGGCGCTGCGCGGCGGCGGCGGTTGACCGCGTGCGGGCGCGCGGCTAGTCGGGAGCCTGCGCCGCGTTAGGCGGCCCGGGGACCCCCTCATGCGAATGGCGCTTTGCCTCGCGGCCTTGTTGGCCGCCACCCTCGCCGCCTGCGCGCAGCCGACGCAAGTCAAGCTGGTCGCCGGCGCCGCGCGCGACTGCACCGGCGAAACCCGCATGGGCATCGAGTTCATGAAGGACGCACCGCAGACGCCGCCGTTGCAAACCATGGCGATGACCCAGAGCTTCACCTCAAGCCGGGTTCCCGAGGGCTATCTGTTCGAGCAGGGCGGCACGACGCCGATGGGCGAGATCACGCTGCAGGCCACCGTTTCGGAGACCGGTGAAGTGCGCAGCGCCCAGTTCAGCGGCGGTTTGTTCGAGCAAGATCCCGGCGAGCCGAACACGTTCGCGATGACCGCGGCGCGCGCCATCCCTGAATTGCTGGTCATGGGCCGTACGCTCAAGCAGGGCGATCAGCTCTATTCGCCCGAATTCACCCAATTGCTGGTCGATGCCATGCGCTCGTCGATGGGCATGCCGCCCTCGCTGCAGCTGGCGATCGAAACCAATATCCCGTTCACCGGCGCCAGCGATGCAGGCGGCCGGCGCGTGCTCAACTTCGCCGGTTCGATGACCGCCAATGGAACAGATTCCCAGAACGGCCAGCAAATGGTGATGGCCATGCCCTCGGAACTCGCCATGAGCTTCGACGCCGCTACCGGGCTGATGCTGAGCCAGTCCACCAACGGGCTTATGAGCGTCACTGTCGATGGCGAGCGGCAGATGGCGATGCGTATGCAGCAGACAATGACCTGCACGGTCAGGGCTGGCTAAGCGCTTTGCCGATCCAGCTCTGAAACGCGGCCACCGCAGCTTCGTGTTTGGGCGATAGCCGCCCGCGTTCATACACGCCGGCGTTCAGGTTTTCCTGTACGCGCTCGACGATCCACTTGTCCTCGGCGGTGACCTGGTCGGCCATGGCTAGGGTTTCGGCGGGGACCGCTTCGCCCGCGGGCATGAGGTAGAGGTAGTCCAATTGCGTGTGCGTCGCGCTCAGCGGCGACATGCGCTCGACCATCAAGCCGCGGCGATAGACGTTGAGGCCGATATTGGGCCAGACCCAGGCCCACAGCCCGTCATACACCCCGCTCGGCTGGCGCGGCGGCGCCTCGTGCAGGGCCACGCGCGCTTCCACCGTGACGCGGTACTGGTCCGACAGCATCTCGGCGTCGAGGCTCGGATGCAGCACCGGCACGTGATAGCCCTCGAGATAATTCTCGACATAGGTCTTCCAATTGCAGGCCAGCGTGTGCGTGCGCCGCGCGGCGATGCGCAAGTCCGACCGGTCCACGCCGCCAAGCCGGCGCTCGAGCGGCGCCATCAGCTCCGCCAGCGGGGCGGCGGGCGGCGCGATCGCCGCGAACCACAGCCCGCGCCAATTGGCGAGTTCAAGCGCAAACAACCCGAACTCGCGGGGATCGAAATCGGCGGCGGCGCCGAAATCGCGCGCCGCGCGCAGGCGCCCGTCGAGCCCGTAGCGCCAGCCATGATAGGCGCAGGTGAGCGCGCCGTCGCACACGCCTTGCTCCTCACGCACCAGGGGCCCGGCGCGGTGACGGCAGACATTGTGAAAGCCGCGCACTTCGCCATCCTCGCTGCGCACCAGCAGCACCGGATAGCCCGCGAGCGTCTCCGCCCGCCACGCGCGTGGCTCGGGCAGGGCGCTGTCATGGGTGACGAATTGCCAGGCCGGTGCGAACACGCCAACGCGCTCCAGCGGCCAGCGCCCGGGGTCGGCATACCAGGAGGCTGGCGCAGTGGCTGTCATGGGCGCGAACCTAGCGCGAGTTCTCCCTCCCCGCGAGGTGTACGGGCCGGGGAGGGATGGGGTAGGATGCGACCATGTCGGTCTGGTCCCGCATTGTCGCCCTGGCGGGCCGCGCCTTCGAGGCTGAAGAGCCTGGCCCGTTCGAGGAATGCGCGCCGCAAGCTAACGATGTTGGCTTCACCGCCGCCGTGATCGGGCTCGCCGCCAAGATGGCAAAGGCTGACGGAATCGCCAGCGAAGCCGAACTCGCCGCCGCCGCTCAAGTGTTCCGTCCGCCGCCGGGGGAGGAAGACAATTTCCGCCGCGCTTTCATGCTGGCGCAGGAGACGGTGTTGGGATTTGATTCCTACGCCAAGCAAGTCGGCCGCAAATACCGGGCCCGGCCTTGTCTGTTGGAGGACGTGCTCGACGGGCTGTTCCACATCGCCGGCGCCGATGGCGCGGTTACCGCCGAAGAACTCGGCTACCTTGAGCGCGTGGCCGATCATTTCGGTTTCAGCGCACTGGATTTCCGCCGCATCAAGGCCACCAATCTCGGCCCCGAGGCCGGCGACCCTTATGCGGTGCTGGGGCTGTCGCCTGGCGTGGGCATGGAGGAGGTGCGCCGGGCCTGGCGTCGGTTGGCCGCCGACAACCACCCCGACACCATGCTCGCGCGCGGAGCGGCGCCCGAATTCGTCACCATCGCCCACGAAAAGACCGCCGCCATCAATTCCGCCTATGCCGCGATCCAAAAACAACTGAGCGTGGCGGCGACGTGAACATGGTGAAAAAACCCGCCCAACGGGCGCCGTATTGATCATCCACGCTTGGCGCCCATATGATCGCGGGCAGGAGTTGAACATAATGACGGCAACGGCGGATTCCGGCGCATCCTTGCTTGGCGCTGTCATGCGCGCGCTTGGGGTGGCGCTGCTGATCGCCGGAGCAGCGCTGGCGCTGATGTTCGCGTTCGCGGCGGCCCTCGTGATCGGCTTCGTGGTCGCCGGCGCGGCGCTGGCGATGCGCTTTGCCCCCGCGCGGCGCACCGGCGCGCCTGAGCAAGTGCTGGAGGCGCGCCGCACGCCCGACGGCTGGGTGGTGGAAACGCTGAAGCCCTGATTGCGCGCCGCGCGCGCGCGGTCCAGTCTGGTACGGTGAGCGCGCTCAGATTCCTCGACCGGCCTTCGCCCAATTTCGACGCCCGCAACGCCGCCATCGATCTGGTGGTGCTGCACTATACCGGCATGCAGGGCGCCGAGGTGGCGCTGGCGCGCCTGACCGATCCTGCTCCCATCGCCGGCAAATATCCCGGCCCCTGGCAGGCGCCAGAGCTCGATCCCGCCACGCCGCTCGGGCGCGCCTCGGCGCATTATGTGGTCGATGAGGCGGGGCGTATTTACCGCCTGGTGGCGGAGCAGAGCCGCGCCTGGCACGCCGGCGCTTCGTCCTGGGAAGGCCGCGCCGACACCAACGACCGCGCCATCGGCATCGAGATCGTCAATGGCGGCCACGATTTCGGCCTACCCGATTATCCCGACGCGCAGATCGAGGCGGTGATCGCGCTAGTGCGCGACATCCTCGCCCGCCATGCGCTTGCGCCCGCGCGCGTGGTCGGCCACAGCGACGTCGCCCCCGGCCGCAAGCGCGATCCCGGCGAAAAATTCCCCTGGTCGCGCCTGGCTGCGGCGTTGCGCTAAAGGCGCGCCCCCCTTTGCTCCAGCGGGGGGAGTCAGTTCCGTTCTGATGAAGCGCCGCCACAAAGCAGCTCACGCGCCGCGGCGATCACCCGCGCGGTTTCGCTCCAGAGCCCCAGCGCCTCGATTTCGGCGGGGGCGAAGAAGCGGGCTTCGCGCGCGTCGTCGCCGGCTTGGGGTTCACCCGCGATCCAGCGCGCGGCGTAGTCTACCAGCAGATAATGCCCCCATGGTTCGCCGCCGGCGCGGGTGGTCATCAATGCATCGACCACATCGACCAGGCCGACGATCTCGGCGGAGCAGCCGGTCTCTTCCCTCAGTTCGCGCAACGCCGCGGCCCGGGCGCGCTCGCCCCATTCGAGCCGCCCGCCCGGCAGCGACCATTGGTTCTCGAACGGCGGCGCGCCGCGCCGGATAAGCAGCACTTCGTCGCCGCGAAAGCACGCGGTCCCGACCGCGGCGATGGGCTGTTTGCTTTCGCTCATGCGGGCTTTAGCACGCCCCACAAGATCAGCGCGCCGATGGCGATGAAGCCGAGGCCGGCGACGATCTTCAGCATCGGCCCTTCGACGAACTCCCGAGCCAGCGCGCCCGCCAGGGTGGCGATCCCCGCCGAAGCCACCAGGGCCGCCGAAGAAGCCAAAAAAACCAACCATTTGGACTGGGCCTCGTCGGCCGCGAAGAGGGCGGTGGCGAGTTGGGTTTTGTCGCCCAATTCGGCGATAAAGACGGAGAGAAAGACAGTGAGGAATGCGGTCATCGTGGCGGGCTAGAGCAGCGTGCGCGCGCGCGCAAGCGTCTGCCACAAACGAAGATGCGCGACGCTTTCGCGCCGCGCATCCAGTGGGCTTAGCGCCCTTTGTTCTGTTGCAGCGTCCCCGCGATGGAGACGCCCAACCGCCTACCGGCGCTTCGCTGCCTTTTTCTTGGCGGCCTTACGCGGCGCCTTCTTGGCGGCCTTCTTTCTCGGAGCGGCCTTCTTTGCCTTGCTCGCAACCTTCTTGGCTGCCTTCTTTGCTTTCTTAGCCATGCCCTGGCTCCTCTGTTGTCACGGCGACGCGCCGCAGTACGTCGTCATAATGTCATGCGCAAGCAAAAATGCTACTGAAAAAATTTCGCGCGGTGAAATTGCAACAATCGCGCGCGCGCGGCGCAAGCATGCGAGCGGGTTCGCGTTGCACGAATCGCGCCCGTGATCAGGGCAACAGCACGCGCGGGTTCATCAGGTTCGCGGGGTCGAGCGCGCGTTTGAGCACGCGCATCAACGCCAGCGATTCGGCGTCCTTGAAGCGCGCGAGATCGCCCTTGCGGGCAAGCCCGATGCCATGCTCGGCCGAGATCGAGCCGCCAAGGCCGGTTGCGATTTCGAACACCGCCTCGGTCAAGGCCGCGCCAGGGAACGAAGCCGGCAGCGCGCCGACCGGGGCCAGCAGCGTGTAGTGGAAATTGCCGTCGCCCATGTGGCCGAAGGCGACCACGCGAGCGCCGGGGCAGAGCGCGTGCATGCGTGGGGTTGCTCGTGAAAGGAAAGCCGGCGTCTGCGATACCGGCACGCTGATGTCGTGGCTCACCTGCGCGCCTTCTGGCTTGTGCCCAGCCGACATGGCTTCGCGTAAAGCCCAGAAATCCCTTGCCTGGCTTGCGTTTTCAGCGATCAGCGCGGTCTCGATCTCGCCCGCGCCCATAGCCGCGCCAAGCGCGTCCTCGACCGTTTCGCGCAGCCCCGCCGCGTGGGCGGCCTCGAACTCAACCAGCACCAGCAGCGCCGCGCCGGGCAGCGGATCGCGCAGGCCGGGGACGTTCTTCACGGTGAGATCGACGCTCAGCCGGTTCATCGCCTCGAATGCCGAGACCGCGCCGGTCGCACCCTTGAGCCGATGCAGCAGCGCCAGCGCTTGCGCGGCGCCGGGGGTGCTGGCGACGACGATTTCGCGCGCGGCGGGAATGGGGAAGAGCTTCAGGCAGGCCGCGGTCACGATCCCGAGCGTGCCCTCGGCGCCAATGAAGATCTGCTTCAGGTCGTAGCCGGTATTGTCCTTGCGCAGACCCTTCAGGCCGTCGAGCACGCGCCCGTCGGCGAGCACCACTTCAAGGCCCAGCACCTGTTCGCGCATCATGCCGTAACGCAGCACATGCACCCCTCCGGCATTGGTGGAAACCAAGCCGCCGATGGTCGCGCTGCCCTCGCTGGCGAGGCTCAAAGCGAATCGCCGCGCCGAATCGGCGGCCGCTTGTTGCACTGTCGCAAGAACAGCGCCGGCCTCGGCAATCAGCGAGTCGTTGTCGGCATCGACGGCGCGGATGCGGGCAAGGCGCTTGAGCGAGACGAGCACTTCGCCCTGCGGGATTTGGCCGCCAACCAGTCCGGTATTGCCGCCCTGCGGTGTGATCGCAGCGCCCGCTTCGGCGCACAGGCGCACCACATCGGCGACTTCCGCCGTGCTCGCCGGCATGGCCAGGAACGGGGTCTGGCCGTGAAAGCGGCCGCGCCATTCCATCAGGTGCGGCGCCAGCGTTTCCGTGTCAGTGGCATGGCCCTTGGGGCCCAGACGCGCGGCGAGTTTGGCGTAAAGCTCGGACATGGAGCGATAGATAGCGCTTCAAGCGCGCCAAATGAAACGCAACCCCCAATGCGCGGTCGTCGCAGGGCGGAACGCAATCCGCTTCGATGAACGGAGGGGGCAAGGGGGAAGCGCAACGATTGAAGTTATGCGCTAGGCTAGCCACGCTATCGAAAATCACCATGGTTAGCGATTCACCCCACCCCCCAGCCCCGTCCCCCACCGGGCCGCATGGCGGCCCGGCCAGCAACGATTCCCGATCGCACTGCGTTCGGGTGGGGGAGGGGGAAGCAGTGTCGCCGGCTTCCCCCCGCTTCGGAGCTTCGTCGGTGCAGCGCCAACACGGCTACGTCTACATACTCGGCAGCGCGCAAGGGGCGGATCGGCGCACCTATGTCGGCTGGAGCATCGACATCGAGCAGCGGCTGGCGGTGCACAATGCCGGCCTCGGCGCGCGTTCGACGCGCGGACGCGCCTGGGTGCTGCTCTATGCCGAGCGCTACCCGACCCGGCGCGAAGCCATGCGCCGAGAATGGGCGCTCAAGCGCGACCGCCGCTTCCGAGCGATGCTGGCGAAGCTGCTTTGAGGGCTGGTGATTTCCACACGCGGCGCCTGTAGGTTGGAACGCGGGCCCCCGGCCCGCATGGAGGGATTTGGCGTTGATCGACGACCTCGCGCGCGCCGTCGCCAGCTTCCAGCCGGCATTGCTCGATCTGCTCCTCTGCGCGCTGGCGTTCGCGGCGCTGGCCTTCATGGCGCGCGGGATCGCCAACTTGCACACGGCGCGGGCGGCGGCGGGGGAGGTGGGGACCAATTTCACGCTCTATGCGATCGATCTGCTTTTGGTCGCGCCGGCGCTTGGCGTCACGCTGGCAGCGCTTGGCGCCTGGATGCAAGGCCACGGCGTTGGCCTCGCGCCGCCGAGCGCTTGGGCCAGTTGGCCGCCGCTTGGCGTGGCGCTCGTCGCCATCTTCGCCGGCGACTTTATCGGCTATTGGCGCCATCGCCTGGAACACACGCCCGCGCTCTGGCCCGCGCACGCCATCCACCATGCCGATACGGCGATGACCTGGACCACGGGGCTGCGCTTTCACCCGCTCAATCGCTTCTCGACGGCGCTGATCGACACCACTTGCCTCACGCTGCTTGGCTTTCCGCCTTGGGCGCTGATCGTCAACAATCTCGTGCGCCATTATTATGGGCTGTTCATCCACATGGACCTGCCCTGGACTTACGGGCCGCTCGGACGCGTTTTCGTCTCGCCCGCCATGCACCGCTGGCACCATGTGCGCGAGGGCCAAGGCGTGGGCGCGAATTTCGCCACTTTGTTCTCGGTGTTCGACCAGGCGTTTCGCACGCATTACGCGCCAGGGCCATGCGATGCGCCGCTAGGCGTGCCGGATGCGATCGGCCGCGGAGCGCTAGCGCAATTGTGGTGGCCGGTCAAAGTGGGGTTGCGGGCGCAAGCTTGGCGATCCTCTCCGCTTGAGGGGAGAGGGTGTCGCGAAGCGATGGGTGAGGGGAACGCGGCGCATAAAAACGAGTCGATTCCAATTGCCGCCGGCGTGAACCCCTCATCTGGCCCTTCGGGCCACCTTCTCCCCTCAAGCGGAGAAGGGCTATAAAGCCCCCGATGCCCCACACTTCCCTCCCTGCCTGGCTCTACACCGACCAGCGTTTCTTCGAGGCTGAACGCGAGAGGGTGTTTCGCCCGGCTTGGCACATCGTCGGCCATAACAACGATGCGCCGAACCCGGGCGACTACATCACACTCGATGTCCTTGGCGAGCGCGTCGTCACGCTGCGCGGCGAGGATGGCGTGCTGCGCTCGTTCCACAATGTCTGCCGCCACCGCGCCGGCAAGATCGCGCCAGAAACGCGCGGCTCGTGCGGGCATCGGCTGGTGTGCCCCTATCACGCCTGGAGCTACAAGCTCGACGGCAAGTTCGCCGGCGCGCCGAAATGGCAGGGCTTTGAGGGGCTGAAGGCCAAGGAGCTTGGCTTGCAGCCGGTGGAACAGGAGATTTTCCAGGGCTTCATTTTTGTGCGCTTCGAGCCTGGCTTGCCCAGCGTCGCCGAAATGATGGCGCCTTACGCGGAGGAACTGGCGCAATTCGAACTGGAAAAGCTTGTGCCGAACGGGCGCGTCACGCTGAGGCCGCGCCCGGTGAACTGGAAAAACGTCGGCGACAATTATTCCGATGGGATGCACATCCCCGTGGCGCACCCCGGGCTGTCGCGGCTGTTCGCGGGAACCTACAAAATCGAAGCGCGCGAGTGGGTGGATAAGATGTCTGGCCTCATCACCCAGGCGCCCTCCGCCAACTGGTCGGAGCGCGGCTATCAGAAGTTGCTCGATGGCTTCGCCCACATCCCCGAACAGCGCCGCAAGCTCTGGGTCTATTACAAGCTCTGGCCTAACATCGCCTTCGACATCTATCCCGACCAGATCGATTTCATGCAATTCATTCCGGTTTCCGCCACCGAAACGCTGATCCGGGAAATCGCCTACGTGCACCCGGATGCGAGCCGCGAAATGCGCGCCGCCCGTTTCCTCAATTGGCGCATCAACCGCCAAGTGAACGCCGAGGACACCGCACTCATCAACGCGGTGCAGGAAGGCATGAATTCTTCAAGCTACACCACCGGGCCGCTGGCGCCGAGCGAGGCATGCCTGCTCTCGTTCGGCCACCGCATGCGCGCGCTGTTCCCTGAAGCGAGCCAGGAGCGCGCGCCGGGCTAAAGCGTCTGGCCTTAAATGCGACTCAGTGCTTGGATCGATCTGGTTGCCGCATTTAAGGCCAAGAAGACGCTTTAGATTCAAAAGTTTCTAAAGCAACTTTAGGACTTTAAATTCGCTCCGCGATCGCCATCAAACTGAGGCGAATTTAAAGTCCGTTGCTTTAGGCCGGCGAGAATTCCACCGGCGGCGCGGGCAGCGCCAGCGCCAGGTCGTCGTCCGCGAGCACGAACGATGAGGCGCAGCGGGCGCAATAGGCGATGTCGCCGATAATAGTGCGAAAGTTGGAGCGCCGACGCTGCAAGGGCGTCTGACAAGTCGGGCAGGGCTCGCCGATATGCTTCTCGTGCATGGGGTGCCTCCGAAGTCCTTACCTTAGCGCCATAATGCTGAATGAATTCTTTCCGCGCACCTCTCTTCCCCTAGATGCGCCGCGATCGCCCTCAGATGCGCGAATCGCGCGCATTGTGACGGGGCGCTCTCATTTTTTCGCGCGCTTCGGCGCGGCGAGCGCGTGGGCGGCTTTGAGCGCCGACAGCAGCGTGGCTTCGTCGACCTTTTTCAAGTCGCAGCGCGTCGCGCCCATGCGGCCCCAGCCGCCGTGAACTGGCGCGAAAGCGTGCGCGGCCTGTTCGCAATAGAATTCCTGCAAACTGGCGTCGAACATCAGATTGATGTCGGCGCCGGAATTGGCCAGCGTGGCGAAGGTCTTGCGCGGCGTGCGGAAAGCGGCGCGGTCAAAGTGCGGCCGTTCGCTGGCGGCTGCGAGGGAAAGCGCCAGTTCGCGGGCGCGGGCAGGCGTGACGGACATGGGGCTCAAGTTAGAAGCGGGCGCGGCGCCTGGCCAGCCGGACACGGCGACCGTTTCAGGCGGGCTGGCGCGCGCTTCGCGCGCCGGCCACTTGCGCCCGCCCCTCTTGTGTGTCCCATCCGCCACACCTACGTCAGGCCCAGCAACATCATGCCGCGTTTGATCGTGCTTAACGCCGATCAACGCGGGACGCCTTAGAGGGTCGCCATGGACATGGAAAAGCTTACGGAACGCGCGCGCGGGTTTGTGCAGGCGGCGCAGACGATTGCGCTGCGCGAGCAGAACCAGCAGCTGGAAACCCAGCACCTGCTCAAAGCGCTGCTTGATGATCGCGAAGGGTTGGCGGCGGAGTTGATGCGGGCGGCGGGGGCTGATCCGCGCAAGGCCGGCGATGAGGTTAACGCCGCCGTGCAAGCGCTGCCGAAAGTCCAAGGCGGCGGTGATCGCATGTACGCGGCGCCGTCTTGGGCGCGCGCGCTCGACGCCGCCGAACAAGCTGCGACGAAGGCCGGCGATAGCTACGTGACCGCCGAGCGATTGCTGTTCGGGCTTGCGATCGCCGAGGGAAAAGCGTCGGAAATCCTGAAAAAATCGGGCCTGACCCCGCAAAAGCTGGAACAGGCGATCGCGGAATTGCGCAAGGGCCGCACCGCGCAATCGTCCAGCGCCGAGGATTCCTATGACGCATTGAAGAAATATTCTCGCGATCTCACCGAGGACGCGCGTAAGGGCAAGCTCGATCCGGTGATTGGCCGCGACGAGGAGATCCGCCGCACTATCCAAGTGCTGTCGCGCCGCACCAAGAACAATCCGGTGCTGATCGGCGAGCCCGGCGTCGGCAAGACCGCCATCGCCGAGGGGCTGGCGCTGCGCATCGTCAATGGCGACGTGCCGGAAAGCTTGAAGCACAAGAAGCTGCTGGCGCTCGATATGGGCTCGCTTGTGGCGGGCGCGAAGTTTCGCGGCGAGTTCGAGGAGCGCCTGAAAGCGGTGCTGAACGAAGTGATCGCCGCCGAGGGCGGGATCGTGCTGTTCATCGACGAGATGCATACTTTGGTCGGCGCCGGCAAGGGCGAAGGCGCGATGGATGCGTCCAACCTGCTGAAGCCGGCGCTGGCGCGCGGCGATCTGCATTGCGTCGGCGCGACCACATTGGACGAGTATCGCAAGCACGTGGAAAAGGACGCGGCTTTGGCGCGGCGGTTTCAGCCGGTGTTCGTGGCCGAGCCGAGCGTGGAGGACACCATCTCCATCCTGCGCGGCCTCAAGGACCGCTACGAACAGCATCACGGCGTGCGCATTTCCGATGCGGCGATCGTGGCGGCGGCGCAGCTTTCGCACCGCTACATCACTGATCGCTTCCTGCCGGACAAAGCCATCGATCTGATGGACGAAGCCGGTTCGCGCTTGCGCATGGCGGTCGATTCCAAGCCGGAAGCGCTCGACGAGCTCGATCGCCGCCTGCTCCAGTACAAGATCGAAATCGAGGCGCTGAAGAAGGAAAAGGATCCCGCTTCACAGGATCGCGCCAAAAAGCTCGAAGGCGAGATCAAGGAACTCGAAACCCGTTCCGCCGAACTCACCGCGACCTGGAGCGCCGAAAAGCAGAAATTGCAGGTCACCTCCAAGTCCAAGGAGGAGCTGGAGCAGCTGCAGAATGAGTATGAGCAAGCCGTGCGTCGCGGCGACCTGGCGCGCGCTTCGGAGCTGAAATACGGGCGCATCCCCCAACTCGAAAAGCAGATCGCCGACACCGAGAAGCGCTCGAGCGGCGAAGGTCTGGTGAAGGAAGTCGTGGACGCCGAAGCCATTGCCTCGGTCGTCGCGCGCTGGACCGGCGTGCCGGTCGAGAAAATGCTCGAAGGTGAAAAGGCCAAGTTGCTGCAGATGGAAGACAAATTGCGCGGGCGCGTGATCGGCCAGGAAACGGCCTTGCGCGCGGTCTCGGATGCGGTGCGGCGCGCACGCGCTGGCCTGCAGGACCCGAACCGGCCGATTGGTTCGTTCATGTTCCTGGGCCCGACGGGGGTCGGGAAAACCGAACTCACCAAGGCGCTGGCGGAGTTTTTGTTCGACGACGAACAAGCGATGAGCCGCGTCGATATGAGCGAGTACATGGAAAAGCACTCGGTCGCCCGCCTGATCGGCGCGCCTCCGGGCTATGTCGGTTACGAGGAGGGCGGGGCGCTCACCGAGGCGGTGCGGCGGCGACCGTATCAGGTGATCCTGTTCGACGAAATCGAGAAGGCCCACCCCGACGTGTTCAACGTGCTGCTGCAGGTGCTCGACGATGGCCGCCTCACCGACGGCCAGGGCCGCACTGTCGACTTCAAGAACACCATCCTGATCATGACCTCCAATTCCGGCGCGCAATTCCTGGCCGATCAGCCCGAGGGCGCCGATGTCGACGATGTGCGCGGCCCGGTGATGAACGAAGTGCGCGCGCGCTTTAGGCCGGAATTCCTCAACCGCATCGACGAGATAATCCTGTTCAAGCGGCTGGAACGCGCGCAAATGGGTTCAATTGTCGATATCCAGCTGAAGCGGCTCGATAAGCTGCTCGCCGCCCGCAATTTGAGCGTGGAACTGGATAGCCGCGCCAAGAGCGAACTCGCTAAACGCGGCTACGACCCGGCCTGGGGCGCGCGGCCGTTAAAGCGCGTGATCCAGAAAGACGTACAAGACCCGCTGGCGCGCTTGATCCTGGAAGGCCGCGTCAAGGATGGCGACAAGGTGCGCGTCAGCTACGATGGCAACGATTTTTTGTTCAACGGCGCGAGCGATAAGAAGGCGGCGTAGCTCCACTTGAGGGACGCAGGGGGGCGGGGTGAAGCGTTTGGATCGCGCGTCTTCAGACGCGCTCTTGCGGCGGCGGGAAAAGAGCGGGCCTGTAGGCCCAAACTAGGATCCCTCCCGCCCCCCCCCCCCCGGTCCCCTCGAAGGGGAGGGGGAGTCAGCGCGGCGGGGGTTTCGCGCGCGCGGGCTCGGGGCTAAGCAACGCGCCATGAGAAAAAATCACACGCTCCCGCGCGGCGAGTTGCATCGCTTGGTTCACAAATCCGCCGTGCTGGAGGGCAATTCGCTGGGCGATCCGACCGCACGCGAACTGCTGGTCTGGACCCCGCCCGGCTGGAACGCCGGCGAACACGTACCGCTGTTGGTCGACCTCAAAGGCTATTGGTCCTCGGCGCTGGCGCATGCGAACTGGCAGCCGCATGGCGAAAACGTGCCCGAGCGCCTGGATCGCCTCGCGCACCAAGGCATGCCGCGCGTGGTGATGGCGTTCCCCGATTGCTTCACCGCGCTCTACGGCAATCAATATCTCAACAGCGAAGGCTCGGGCCGCTATGCTGATTATATCTGCGACGAGATCGTCCCCTTCATCGAAGCCAAGTTCGGCTGCGGCGGGCCTGGCAAGCGCGGATTGTTTGGCAAATCCTCGGGCGGTTACGGCGCGGCCTGGCATGGGCTGCACCGCGCCGATTTCTGGAGCGCCATTGCCATAAATTCCGGCGACATGGGCTTTGACGCGCTGTTCATCCCGACGCTTTACGAAGACCTCGAACGCTTGCGTAAACACGGTTATTCGATCGAGACATATGTGAAGCACGTCGAGGCGCAGCCCAAGCTCGGCCACGGCGACCGCATAACGCTGATGGATCTGGCCATGGGCGCCTTCTACGATCCCGACCCCACGCAATTCCGCAACATGCGCCTGCCGATCGATCCCCACACCGGCGAACTCATCGCCGAACGCTGGGCCAATTGGATGAAGCACGATCCGGTTGTGATGTTTGATGTGCGAGGCGATGAACTGCGCAAACTAAAACTCATCTACATGGATTGCGGCAATCATGATCAGTTCCGCATTCAGTACGGCATGCGGCGCTTCGCGAAAAAACTCAAAGCCGCCAGCATCGCGCATACCTATGAAGAATACGAAGACGATCACATGGAGGTCGATTATCGCATGGATGTGTTCCTGCCGGCGCTGGCGAAGGCGCTGAGCTGATGGGCGCGTAACGCAAGCTGAAAAAGCGGCACATGAGTCTTCGAAGCCCACGCTTGATGCGTATCGCATACGCTGGTATATCGCCCTCGTCGCAACCAAGACGAGCATGCGCGCACGTGCGGGAATGTGTCCCCACGCAGGCATGCCTGACGTCATGAGGCAAGGGCCCCAGCGCAATAGCGTGGCTGGTCCTGCGATTTCCCCAACCCTTTATGGAGGAAGACATAGAGTGCGGTCCGCCCGCGCTTAATTTCGGCGCTATAAACTTTGCGGTCGATACAGCGTCGTCCTACCGCCACCCACGTTTTCGCGCGCGGCCATCCTGTGCGGACCTGATCGCCGCCACGACAAGTGCAAATGATGTTATGATGGCAACCAAATAACCAGCGCCAAGAACGGCCACGTTGAACGTCCAGCCCAGCGCATAGCTCGCGGTTTCCCAATCGCCGCCGAGCCACACCACAGCAGCAAACAAGAGCCATAGCGCCATCGGAAGCGACATGATCGCCAGAAGGACGAGCAACCATCGACGCATCGCTAACTCCGCAGCCGATACCCGCTCTTCAGCATCGCCCAGCAGCCCCAGCTCAGAGCCAGCGCCAGGCCGCCGGTGATCGCGGCGCCCAGCAGCAGCGGCGCGTCGGAATGGCCGATGAAGCCGTAGCGGAAGCCGTCGATCAGCGAGAACACTGGATTGTAGTGCGAGATCGAGCGGATCGGCTCGGGCAGGATCGAGGTGGAGTAGAAAGTGCCGGACAGGAACGTCAGCGGCACGATGATGAAATTGGTCACCGCTGCTAGGTGATCGAACTTGTCGGCCCAGATGCCGCCGAGCAAACCAATGGCGCCGAAGATCACCGATGCTACCAGCGCGAAATAAAGCGCCACCAGCGGATGCGCCGGCATGATGTTGGCCAGCCACGATACCGCGATCAAGCTCGCCAGCCCCACCAGCATGCCGCGCGCGGCGGCGCCGACGATGAAGGCGATGGTCAGCTCCAGCGCCGACAAGGGCGGCATCAGGAAATCCACCGCATTGCCCTGCACCTTGGCGATCACGATCGAGGACGAAGAATTCTGAAACGCGTTCGACAGGATCGACATCATCACCAGGCCCGCCGCCAGCCCGTCGACATAGGCCCGCGTCGTGCCCGGCCAATCGCCGCCGCGCACCAGCGAGAACACCATCATGAACAACAGCGTCTGGATCAAAGGCGCGAACACGGTCTGTGCGCCGACTTTGAGGAAGCGCTGCACCTCGCGCTGAATCAGCGTCTGCAGCCCGATCCAGTTGATCGCGCCGTACTTTCGTGAGCCGAGTGTGACGGTTTCAACACGCATGTCCATTTCGAGAACGCGCCTTTCATACATGCTTAACGTCGTTTCGCCCGTGGCTTGGGGACACTCGCCTAAGCGCCGGTAGCTACACCATTATTGGCTGGATTCGGAACCCAAAGTCCTTGGAATAAGTTGTGAGTGATTCTGGCGGATCGGGGGAAAACCACAATCCCTAGCGGTACCGCAACGCCCCTTATGCTATAAGTTGACATCTTCGTGTTTTAGGCGAGAATGTGTCCATTCCCGCTGAGAGGCGGGCCAGGGCATAAGGGGCTTGTCATGGGATGGAGCGAAGAGCGCGTAGCGCTATTGCGTAAGCTGTGGACGGAGGGGCTGTCCGCGGCCCAGATCGCCAAACAATTAGGCGGGGTCACCCGCAACGCGGTGATCGGGAAAGTGCACAGATTGGGATTGGCCGGAAGAGCCACCCCGTCGCGGCCGGCAAAGCGGCCGGTCCGGGCAGCGCGTCCGCGCCCGCTTGGGCCCAGCGCGCCGCGTCTGCGTCCAGCCTCGCACCTGCCGATGGTTGTCATTCCGGAACTTGAGCCGCTCAGGTTCGCCGATGGCAAGACCGCCACCGTCCTCACATTGAACGAGAACATGTGCAAATACCCAATCGGGGATCCCACCGAGGCGGACTTCACGTTCTGCGGCCGTGCGTCGGCGTGCGGGCCGTATTGCCAAGACCACGCGCGCGTCGCCTATCAGCCAAGTCAGGCCAAGCGTCGCCGCGCCAGCGAGCCAGACGAATTGCGCCGCATGCTGCGCCTTGGAGCGATGTAGCTTCAGGCGAAAGCCGGAAAACGTTGAGCGCCGCGGTCATCGACCGCGGCGCTCTTCGTTTGCGGGCTGGGCAAGGCTCAAGATCGATACTCCGCCTCGGCGCGGGCGAGGTTGTCGGAGGAATTTTTCTCCGCCGAACGCATGAGCAGGATGATCCAGTTCAAGAAATCGGCGGCGATCGCGAAAAACCATACAAACACGACGACCGAAAGTATCGTCCCCAACAGCAGCCAAAACAGCCCTTGCAGTCGCTGCAACAGCCATTGGACATTGAATGCGGCGATGGCTTCGCGCTGCGCCACCGTGGTTTCGAGGCCAGCCTGGAGCATCGTCAGGCGGGCGCTGGCTTCACGATGGGCTGATTGGACGTTGCTCAACGCCGCGTCGGCCTCACGAAAGGCCTGGGCCAGATTTATCTCGTTTTCCTTGCGATTGGTGAGATCGGTCACGTAGCCGCGGAATTGTTCGCACATTTGCGGCGAGAATCCGCGCCAATTGTAATTGTTCGGACAATTCGAGGTGTAGTCGGCGATGCGCTCACGCAGGTTTTGCACGGCGCCCACGTCGCGTGCGTTCATGACATTGTAGACGATGTCGCGCTGAAACGCCGGATTTTCCGGCAGCCCTGAATTGCGCTGCGCCTGGGCTTGGTAGGCGGTGAGCGCCTCGGCCCGCGCGCGTTCGAGATTGGCGCGGAAATCCGGCGCGGCGGCGGCGCCCATCGATTGGTTGGTCGCCTCGATTTGGGATTGGATTTCCACGATCTGTCCGAGCAGCGCCTGGCGCTGTTCAAGCTCGTACTTGGGCCACAAGCTGAGCGCACCGCTGGTCAGCCCCGCCGAGAGTATGAGCAAGGCGCCAATGAAAATGAAAAGGTACTGGATGCGACTATAACGGAATAGCGTGAACACGCGGGTGCGGGCGTAGTCCTGCTCGGCTTCGCTAGAATTGCGGATCACGGTCAACGCGTCGCGCAGGAACACGAACGGCGTGGTGAAAATCGTGAAAAACACCCGGAACATGCCGAACAAGGTTTCGAGCCAGTCCCGACCCGCGAACAGGGACACAATCCCCAATGACGCGGCGATGAAAACGCCAAAACCGATCCACGGATTGCTGGTGATAACCGACCATGCGCTGTCTAGGCCGCCGAACATGACTTTCCCCGCTCGCCTTCGTGGCGCGGCAGGCCCGGTATGGGCCTAACGCCCGCTCAGACCTTTCCTGTACGTCATCTTTGCCGCGTCCGCCAGCGCCAAGAAAAGAGGCGGAACGCCCGTGCGTCCCGCCTCTTGACTGCCGCGGCTGGCTGCTGGGGCTAGACCAAGCCTTCCGCCTTGAGCGCGGCTTGCACTGCGGGGCGCTGGGCTACGCGCCCGGCGAAGGCGGCGATCTTCGGCCAGCGGGAGAGGTTGATGCCGGTGGGCCGGGTCCAATTGGTCAGGGTAAAGAAATAGGCGTCGGCGATGGTGAAGCTCTCGCCGGTGAGGAAGGGGCGGCCGTCGCCGAGCTGCGCTTCCAGATAGTCGAAGCGCAGGGCGATCTTGTCCTTGACGCTGGTCTTGTATTCGTCCGGCGTGGTCGGTGCGAACAGCGGCGAGAAATTCTTGTGTACTTCGGTGGACAGGAACACCAGCAATTCATCAAGCTTGCGTCGTTCCTTGGTGCCGCGCGCGGGCGCGAGCTTCGACTGCGGGGCGCTGTCGGCGAGATATTGCTGCAGCACCACGCCTTCGGTCAGCACTTCGCCGTCGTCGAGCGCCAGCGCCGGCACGTAGCCCTTTGGATTGATCGCGGAAAAATCCGCGCCGGTCTCGGTTTTCTTGGCCTTCAGATCGACCTTTTCAAGGCTGAACTCAGCGCCGATTTCGCGCAGCGCGATGTGGGGCGCGAGCGAGCAGGCGCCGGGTGAGTAATAGAGCTTCATGGAATTCCCTCTTGGTTGTGGTGAGCCGATGTGGGGGGTGGGCCAGCGCTTTCAAGCCGGCTTGTTCGACGCTTTAGCGCTTAAGCCAGCGGCGACAATAAGGCTTCGCCGGCGAAGAAGCGGCGCAGGTTTTCCAGCACGTTTTGCGAGCCGGCGTAAAGCGCCTCGCGCGTGGCCCCGCCCAGATGGGGGGTCAGCGTCACGTTAGGGACATCGGCCCAGCGTTCGGCGGGCGTGGGCTCCTGTTGGAACACATCGAGGCCGGCGGCGGCGAGTTCGCCGGCTTTCAGCGCCGCGATCAGCGCGTCCTCGTCGATCAGAGTGCCGCGCGACACGTTTACCAGAACGCCGTTAGACCCGAGCGCCTCGATCACATCGGCGCTGATCAACCCCGCTTGATCGCCGCGCGCGGCGATGGCGAGCGCATCGGCCCACACTGCCAGCTTGAGCAAATCCGGCTCATACCCGAAGGCCACCTCCGGCTTGGCGCTTGGGCCGCACCATCTGATCTCGAACCCGAACGGGACCGCGCGCGCGGCGATGGCCTTGCCGATCGCGCCCATACCGACAATGCCGAGCTTCATGCCGCGCAGGCGCCGCCGCGGCGGCACGGCGAGCGGGGGCGTCCAGCGGTTCTCGCGCAGCACCCGTTCTCCGGCGCCAAACGCGCGCGCGGCGGCGATCAGCAATCCCATCGCCACATCGGCCACGTCCTCGTGATTGAGGTCGCGGCCATGGGTGACGGCGATGCCGCGCCGCGCGCAATAATTAAGGTCAAGCCCATCGACGCCGACGCCGAAACAGACGACGACGCCCAGGTTTGGCAGCGCGTCGAGCATCGCCTTGCTGAGGCCAATTCCGCCGATCACCACCGCCGCGCGCACGTCGCTGCGCTCGGAGGGCCAATGCAAGACCTCGTAGCTGCCGAGTTGCAACTCGAACAACCCAAGCGGGGGATGCACTAGCAGAGCTGGTTTTTCAGCGCTGGTCGCCAAATTCATACTCCAGCTTGAGGCGGAACTGCCCGTCGGCGACGGCGTCGCCCGATCCGAACAGATAACCCAGCTGCAGTCCTACTTCACCCTCGCCGATCTCGCCCAGTTCAATCTCGCCGAACGGCCCCCAATAATGGCCGGCGCCGAAGTCGCCGAAGCCCTGGATTCCGAGGGCGATCTCGTCGCCGATCCCCAGGGCGGTTTCCGCAGCGTAGCCGTATTCCCAATCGGCCCCGGCGCCGACATGACGCTCGGCGATCAGGTTGGCGGTTAGTTCGAGCGGCCCTTGCTGGCGCTGCATCAGCAGTTTCAGCTCAATTTCGTCGGCGCCATCCTGACGCCACTGGTATTCGACATAGCCGCCGAAATGCACCGGCCAGTCGCGGGTGGCGGTGAAATCGAACACGTTCTCGATGGCGAAGCCAGTGAAGTCGGTATCGCCGCCCTGGCGGGCCCAGCCGGCGACGAGGCCAGGTCGCCACCAATCGGTGATTCCATGGCTGAATTCGGCCTTCAGCTTCCAATCCTCGGGGCCGCCGTCGAGCAAGCCCGATCGCAGCTCGAATTCGCTCTCGCCGCGTTCGACGTGCGGCCCGTAAATTTCGCTCGCCATCCCCGGCTCGGCCCGGGCCGGGCTCGGTAGAAGCGCCGCGCCCGCCAAGGCCGCCAGTAAAAATCGCCGCATCACGCATCCCCTGATTTATCCGGCGCTCTCTAGCGCGGGGAAAACGCTAATGCAAGTCATTCGCAACAAAGATGGGCGAGTGTGGTATTGGAGGCGCGCGCGCTGACGGCGTCGGGGAGGGAATGATGGAGCTCAGGCATCGCCCGAGGTAGTCGATCGCGACTGTCGCACTTTGGGGCGCGATACTGGGGTGTTTGCCTCGAGATCTCTAGAACTCCGCGGCAACTTGGGTCGTAGGCTGCGCCAGTGCGCCGAAAAGCAGTCGGACTTGTTTTTGGCTGAGAACCGATGGGCGATGGTCACGGTAAAGGGCGGCGCCATGCCCCTCGCGGACGTGCGGGAGTTTTTGTCGCGCTTGACTTGGCGTGAACTTGTTCACACCAGCTATTTTCGGTTTGATGGCGTCGCCAAGATCGTCGCGTTTCAGGTCAGGATGCATAGATCGAGGTTGGAGATGGTTGTCGATAACGAATGACGGCCCAAATCAAATGAGGTCCACTGGTGCGCATCATTCGGCAGACTGCTGCTGAAACTCATGCCGCTTTCGCCTTCTTCGCCGCCATCAGCGCGGCGAAATGCTCGAACAAATAATGGCTATCCTGCGGGCCGGGGCTGGCCTCCGGGTGGTACTGCACCGAGAACACCGGTTTGCCGTCGAGGGCGAGGCCGCAATTGGAGCCGTCGAACAGCGAGACGTGGGTTTCGCGCACGCCGGCGGGCAAGCTGGCGCGATCGACCGCGAAGCCGTGATTCATCGACACGATTTCAACTTTGCCGCTGCGCAAATCCTGCACCGGATGATTGGCGCCGTGATGGCCTTGGCTCATTTTCAGCGTGCGCGCGCCCAGCGCCAGCGCCAGCATCTGGTGGCCCAGGCACACGCCCATCAATGGCAATCCGCTCTCAACCAGTTTCTTGATCTGCGGCGCGGCGCAAATTCCTGTCGCCGCCGGATCGCCGGGGCCGTTGGACAAAAGCACGCCGTCGGGCTTGTGCGCGAGCGCTTCCTCCGCCGTCGCGCTGGCCGGCAGCACGATGCACTTGGCGCCGATATCGCCGAGGCCGCGCAGGATGTTGCGCTTGACGCCGTAATCCATGACCACGACCGTGAAGCGCGGCTTCTCGATCGCTTGTACGCCCGCGCCCCATTGCCAGCGTCCTTCGCTGACGCTGTAACTTTGCGCGCAGGTGACTTCCCTAGCGAGGTCGAGCCCCAGCAGGCCCGGCCAGTCGCGCGCGCGTTGCAGTAAGGCGTCGAGATCGAACTTGCCGTCGCTGGCATGGGCGATGACGGCATTGGGCATGCCGTGTTCGCGGATGCGCCGGGTCAGCGCGCGGGTGTCGAGGCCGGCAAGCGCGATAATGTTGCGCCGCGCCAGCCAGTCGCCCAAGCCCATTTGCGCGCGCCAATTCGACGGCGCGGTCGGCGCGGTGCGGAACACCGCCCCGCGCGCGGCGGCGGCGGCGGCGGGCAAGGAGCTTTCCACGTCCTCATCATTGGTCCCGACATTACCGATATGGGGAAAAGTGAACGCCACGATCTGGGCGGCATAGGAGGGGTCGCTCAGCACCTCCTGATAACCGGTCATGGCGGTATTGAAGCAGACCTCGCCCTCGGCCGCGCCCTCCGCGCCCAAGCCTTGTCCTTGAAAAACAGCGCCATCGGCGAGAACCAGCACGCCGGTCGGGGGAGAAGGGCGGAGCGATTGAGCCAAAGCGCAGGTGAGATAGGGGCGCCCGCTGGGGGTGTCAAAAGCTGTGGCCAGTTCAGCCCTCGCCGTAGGGTCGCCGCAATGATGAACGTCTTGTCAGCAGCGACGATTGGCCATTGTATGAAAGTCCTGTAAGGTTTGGGCGTGGGGACGCGTGCGATCAGATATTGGGCGGCTTGGCCGGCCCTTGGCTTGGCGGGAGTGCTCGCGGCCTGCGACAACGGCGACCAGCTGCTGTCGGCGCAGGATAATGGCCCACCGCCGCTGATCGCGCGCGCCGACCTGTTCGCCGACGCCGCCCGCAGCGCTGGCCAGATCTCGCCGCGCGGCGACCGCGTCGCCTTCCTGGCCCCGCGCGAGGGGGTGGCCAATATCTGGGTGCTTTCCGTTGATGCGATGGAGGAGACGAGGCCGGTGACAAACGATGCCGGGCGCGGCGTCGGCGCCCCGGTCTGGGCCTTCGACAATACGACGCTGCTCTATCTCGCGGACGAAATCGGCGACGAGAATTCGCGACTGTTCGCGGTGGATTCCGCCGGCGGGGCCTCGCGGGCGCTGACGCCGGCGGGGGCGCGCGCGGAGATTGTCGGCCTCAGCGCCGCCGATCCCGGCGAGGTGATGGTGGCGCTCAACCAGCGCGAACGCGCCTGGCCCGATCTCTATCGCATCGACATCGCCAGCGGCGCGCGCGAACTTGTTTACCGCAACGTCAGCACGCCGGCCGAGCCCGGCATCTCCCGCTTCGTGCTCGACCGCGACAACCGGCTGCGCCTGGGGGTGCGGCAATTGCCAAGCGGCGAATCGCAAGTTCTGGCGCGTAGCGGCGAGGGCTGGCGCCTGCTGCTCACCGCGCCGTTCCAGGACGCGATGTCCTCGCGCCCATTGGCGGTGGAGGCCGATGGACGCTCGTTCCTGATGCTCGACTCCACCGGGCGCGACCGCGCGGTGCTGGTGCGGGTCAATCTTGAGAGCGGCAAGAAGGAAGTGCTCGGCGACAGCGCCACCGCCGATGTGGTCGATGTTTGGCTCGATCCCGCCGCCAACCAGCCGGCGGCCTATGCGGCGGAATATCTGCGCCGCGAGTGGCGGGCGCTGGAGGCCGATGCCCAAGCCGACCTGGATTATCTCGACCGGCAATTGGATGGCGATTTCGAAGTGGTGTCGCGCAGCGCCTCGAACGCGCGCTGGATCGTGGTGGAGCAGGGACCGATGCTGCCGCCGCGCTCCTATCTGTACGATCGCGGCGAGGGACGGCGGCTCACCTTGTTGTTCCGGCACTGGCCGGATCTCGAACAAGCGCCGCTGCAACCGATGACGCCGGTCGAGATCGAGGCGCGCGACGGGCTGACTTTGGTGTCCTACCTGACGCTGCCCGCCGGCGCCGACGCCAATGGCGATGGGCGCCCGGAAGCACCGACCCCGCTTGTGCTCGCCCCTCATGATGGGCCGTGGACGCGCGATTCCTACGGCTACAATCCGTTCCACCAATGGCTCGCCAATCGCGGCTACGCGGTGCTGAGCGTCAATTTCCGCGGCTCGACCGGGTTCGGTCCGGCTTTCCTCAACGCCGGCAATTCCGCCTGGGGCGGGCGCATGCAGGAGGATTTGCTCGATGCGGCGCGCTGGGCGGTGCAGAACGGCATCGCCCAACCCGAGCGCCTGGCCATCGTCGGGGCCGGGTTCGGCGGCTATGCGGCGCTATCGGGGGCGGCGTTTACGCCGGGCCAGTTCCGCTGCGCCGCCAGTTTCGGGGCCATGACCAACCTCGCGACCTATGTCGAGGCCTCGCCGCGCCGCGAGGAACTCTATTTCCGCGTCGGCGATACGCGCACCAGCGAAGGCCGCGCCCTGTTGCGCGAGCAATCGCCGCTGCCGAACGCGGGGAGTATCAATCAGCCCTTGCTGCTCGCGTTCGGCGCCAACGATGCGCGCGTCTCGCGCGAGGAGACCGACCAGATCGCGGCTTCCTTGAGCGCACGCGGCCTCAACGTGACTTACGTGGTGTTTCAAGGCGAAGGCCGGGCGCTGGCGCGCCCGGCCAATCGCTTCGCCTATTACGCCGTGCTCGAGCATTTTCTAGGCGATTGCCTGGGCGGGCGGGTCGAGCCGGTGGGCACGGCGTTCGAGCACGCGCTGCTGCAGGCGGTCGAGGGCGCGGTCAACGTGCCGGGGCTCGCCGCCTTCGTGCGCCGGCGCCCGCCCGCCGCGCCCGCCAACCCCCCCGCCAGTGGTGCAGCAACGGCGATCGAACGCTCCGCCCTCACCCGCGCGCCCGCCGCCCGAAAGCGTGGGCCCACCTTCGTGATCACGGCCAGTGCGAACGCACGCGCGAGCGGCGGCAATTGAAACTGTCCCAGAGCAGCGACTCAACCTCAGCGCCGTCGCTGTCAAAGCGCACGCCGGCGAACATCGAACTGTCGGTCACGCCCGAGGCCGCGAACACCACTTCGCCCTTGACCATGTCGTCGAGCGTCAGCTTCTTGGACACGTCCCCATGGCCCATGGCGCGCGCGCGCGCGGCTTCCATTTCGTTCTCCGGCAGCAGCCGGCCTTGCATCTGCCCGCCGGCGCAGCGGATCGCCGCCGCCGCCAGCACCCCTTCGGGCGCGCCGCCAGAGCCGAAATAGATATCAACCCCGGAGCGCTCGGTCTCGGTGGTCCAGAACACGCCAGCGACATCGCCGTCGGGGATCAGCCGGATGCCCACGCCGGCGGCGCGCAATTCGGCGATGATGCCGGCGTGGCGATCGCGCTCCAGCAGACAAGCGCGCAGCGCGCTCAGCGGCACGCCTTTGGCCTTGGCCAGGCGGGTGACGTTTTCCGTGGGCGAGAGGTCGAGATCGATCAGGCCGGCCGGGTAGCCGGGGCCGATGGCGATCTTGTCCATGTACATGTCCGGCGCGTGCAGCAAGCCGCCGGCGGGCGCCAGCGCCACCACCGTCATGGCATTGGGCGCGTCGCTGGCGCAGAGCTTGGTGCCTTCCAGCGGATCGACGGCGATGTCGGTCTTGAAGCCGCCAGCACCGACTTCCTCGCCGATATAGAGCATCGGCGCTTCGTCGATCTCGCCCTCGCCGATCACCACCGTGCCGGAGAACGGCGCGGCGGCGAAGGCCGTGCGCATGGCATCGACGGCGGCCTGGTCGGCGTCGTTCTTGTTGCCCAGCCCGCGCCAGCGCGCCGAAGCGATCGCCGCCGCCTCGGTGGCCGCGAGCGCGATCTGAGAAAGGAGGAGCCCGGTTTGATTCATCGGCCCTGCTTAGAGCCGGCGGCGGCGATGTTGCAAGCGGGCGCGCCTCAGCGCAGCAAGTCCGCGCAGATGGCTTCAAGCCCCGCCTGGTCCTCGGCGTCGAACGCGTCGAACGCGGTTGAGTCCACGTCGAGCACGCCCGCCAGCGCGCCTCCCGCATCGAACACCGGCACGACGATTTCGGAATTGGAGCGGCTGTCGCAGGCAATGTGGCCGGGGAAGGCGTGCACGTCGGGGACGATGATTGTCTCGCGCCGCGCCGCCGCCGCGCCGCATACGCCCTTGCCGAAGCCGATGCGCAGGCACCCCAGCGCGCCTTGGTAGGGGCCGACCACGAGTTCGTCGGCCTTGTCGGCATCGACCAGATAGAACCCGGTCCAGAAGAAGCGTTCCGCAAACGCCTGCGCCAGCAGGCTGGCGGCGCTGGCATAGCGGGCGATACGATTGGGTTCGCCGGCGATCACCGCCGCGATCTCGGCGCGCAACGCCGCGTAGCGCTCGGCTTTGTCGGCTTGGAGGTTCGCTTTCACGGGGATGTGCATGGACTCGCTCCGGGGCCGATGTCAGCACTTGCAGCTAGGAAAGCAAGGGGACCAGCATGCGGCTTATCATTTCAGCCTTGGGCTTTGCGGCGCTCTGCGGCAGCGCCGCGGCGCAAGAGGAGCGCTCCGGTTTCGACCGCCCCTATTGGCTCGACCGCTCGGTGATCGAAGCCATCGGCCGCGCGGAGCTGGAAGTCATGCCAGACCGCGCTTCGTTCTCGGTGACGTTCGAGGAGACCGCGCGCGAAGCCGGCGATGCCTCCGCCCAAGCCGCCGACCGCGCCCGGCTGGCGGTGGCGGCGATGCGCCAGCGCGGCGGCGAGGCGCTGGAAATACGCTCCACCGTGACGCTGCAGGCGAATTACGAAGAATACCGCAATCGCGACGGCGTGGTCGAGCAGCGCGAAGGCGCGGAGAACGTGCGCTCTTACACCGCGCATGTGACGCTCAATGTCGAAGTCACTGACATCGCCCGCGCCTCCAGCGTGCGCGCGGCGGCGCTGGCGGTGGGACCGGAGCAAGCGCAGCCGCTCGGCTTTTCGCTGCGCATGACCACCGAACACAATCGCCGCGTCTTCGCCGCCGCCACAGCCGACGCCGCCGCCCGCGCGCGCGCCGCGGCGGAGGCGTCGGGAACCCAGCTCGGGCCATTGCTGGCGCTGCAAGAAGGGCAGGGACCGTGTTTAGGACAATGGTACGGATCGCGGCCCGGAATGTTCTCGCCGCCGCCCCCGCCGCCAGCGCCGATGCAGCGCGGCATGCAGGAGGAAGACCTGATTGTTGTCACCGGATCCCGACGCGGGCAACAATTGCAGGTAACGCAAGAACAGATCGACCGCCTCGATCTGCCGGCGGATATCGAGCCGATGCGCCTGCAAGCGATGGTCTGCGCGGTGTACGGCGCTGGCGGCTAGGAGCGCTTTGGTGCAGCGAAGCGCCGGCGAGGGCGCTAGCCGTTGGATTTGCGGTGCGGGAAGGCGCCGGAGGCTTTGAGCGCCAAGACCTCCTCGCGGCGGGCGCGGCGCTTGGGGTGGTTGTTGAGGTGCAGGCCGACCATCACCGATACGGCGACGATAAACAGCACCAAGACCGCGATCCAGATTTCCATGGCTGGCTCCAATCCAGGCAACATAGACGCTTTGCGGGGTTGGCGGAAGGGGGCGATGTCCGGTCGCCCGCCTTCGCCCTGCGGGCTTCGGCGGCGGCCTACCTTGCTTCGCAAGTGAAGGCTGGTGGGCGCGGAGGGACTCGAACCCCCAACCAGACCGTTATGAGCGGCCGGCTCTAACCATTGAGCTACGCGCCCGGAGCGCCGAACGTGGCGGGAGGCTCTATCGTGCGCGACGGTAAAGGGAAAGCCGGCGGTCCGCTATTCCTCACCGCGCGCGTAGCCGACGATGGCGGCGCGGACGAAATCGTCGAAATTGATGGAATCGAGGCTGTCGGCGTGCTTGGCCCAAGGCGGGCCGTCGAGCATTTGCACGCTGATCTCGGGGCGCTTGCGGCGCCGGTGCAGCGACAGCGCGTGGCTGGTCTCGCGCTCGACCCATTGCGATTGCGCCGCCGCCTTCGACCAGCACAGATGGAACAGATCGGCGCGCTCGATCTCGCGGCGCAGCCGCGGGCTCCATTCCTCGCCCGACTTGAGCGAAGCGCGGTCCCAGAAATGCGCCACGCCCGCCATCTGGTAGGCAGTGGCGATGGCGGAAACCGTTTCGCGGTCATGGCTCGAATAGGACAGGAACACATATTTGTGCCGCTTCAGCCGCACGCGCTCGCCGTCGGGCAAGGCCTTCGGCCTCGCCCCAGTGATTCCGCGGGTGAACGCCAGCACGCCGATCTGGGCGTCATCGACGAAAACGCGCGCCAGGATCACCACCTGCCTGACTTCCGCATCGGCGGTGGCGGCGAAAGAAAAATCGAGCGGCTCGCCCTCCCAGGTGCGCCGTTGCAACGTTCCGTCGCAGTCCGCGCCCTTGACCTCAAGTGCGACGCCAACGCTGGCGCCCAGCGCCACTTCACCGATGCCCATGCTTTGCGGCGCGCCGGTGGTGCGCGGATCGGCCGTGCGCGCGGCCCTTATCACCGCCTGCAAATCCTTGGGCTGATGGACGGAAATGCGCACCAATTCGGCTTCGCTGCGGCGGAGCTTCTTCGGCGCGAACGCGGTGGCGTCAGCCGGCGTGCTGGCAGCGCCTGCGCCGCCGGCCCTAGCTTCGCGCTTGCGCGCCGGCTGCGGCGCGGGCGCGGCGGGCGCCGGAATCATAGGCGGCGGATCGCGTTCCTGCTCGGCCGGCGCGGGTTCCGCGGCGCTCGTTGGCGTTTCCGCGTCGAGTGGAGCTGCCGAGGCGACGTCGTCCAGAGCCGCTGGCGCGGGTTCGCCGCCGCCAGCACCGCCGATGATGACGCCGCCGCTGGGCTCGATGTCGCGAAGCTCGATCTCGGTTGCAACGATGTCTCGCGGCGGCGGCGGTGTTTCGTCCACGCTTGGCGGCGCGGCGGGCATATCTTCGGCGACGGGCGGCTCGCCGTATGTCTCTCCGCGCAGGTCCTCAACCTTGTCCTCCAACCGACCAAGAACAACGGCCCCATCATCTGCTCCCGGCGCATCGCTGACGACTTCATCCGGCTTAGACGGTTCCGTGAAATCGGCGGGCGCATCCGGCGGCTGATACCGCCCAAAATCAACCGGCGCTTCCTCCGCGAGCGGTTCTTCTGGCGGCGCCGCTTCATCTTGCTTGAGGTCGGGAGGCGGTTCTTGGTAAACCGGCGGCGGGGCGAGATCATCGTCGGCGGCCTCGGCCGGAGCGGGCTCGGCTTCGATTGTGCCGGATGTTTCGCCCGGCGATTCAGGTTGTTCGGGCTGCGCGACGATTGGCGGCGGCGCTGGTTTGTCGTCGGCGTGCGCTGTTGCGGCCTCGGACTCGCCCGGCGCGGGAGCTGGCTCAACTTCCGCCTCAACCGCAGGCGCGCGCGCTTGCGCCAGCGCCAGCGCGCGTGCGCGCACGTCTTCCAGCGGCATCGCCGGCCACAGCGCCGGGAGGAACGCGAATGCCCTGAGCGCGTCGGGCTCGACCAGGATCAGCTGCGCCTGGCGCAAGTGTTGCGCCAGCACTTGCAACAGGGAGACGTAAGCGCCGTCGCGCGCGGCCGCGAAGCTCAGCACGATGCCGACATTGGCCGCCCCCGCAAGCGCTGCCCCTACGGCGTTGGTGTCGGTCATGTCATGGGCGGCGATAATATCGAGGTCGAGGCCGTCGGCGATATCGCCAACCGCCGCCACATCGGCCCCCGTCGCCACCAGATAGCCGTTGGACATCAGTCTCCCCAGATTGGCCTGTTTAGGGCGCAAGCCGCAACCGGGGCAAGCACGGCGCCGCCTAATGGGGGTGTGCGCATGCAAATGTCCCCGCAAGCGCTAGAAGCAGGGGTGGAGGTTCCCCATGCGCCACCTGATCGCCGCCCTCGCGCTCGCCCTGGTCGGCTGCGCCACGCCTTGTCCGGCGCCCGAAACCGGGCCGAGCAATGCGCGGTACGAATGCGACGACGGCTCGAGCCTGGTGGTCACCACCCGCTACGGGCCGGATTCGGCCGATGTGCTGCAGGAAGGTTACACCGAACTCAGATTGGCCGGGCGGATGTCCGGTTCGGGCTACCGCTATGGTGGCGACGGCGCTGAATTGCGGGTCCAAGGCCCGGTGGTCCGCTGGCTCCGGCCAGGCGCGGCGGAGACGCTTTGTCGCGCCCAGCCTTGAGTCTCGTCAACGCCGTATCTTTGCTGCTATTGTGTGATCGAGCCTATCGTCAATTGGCGCGGGGATCGGGGACGTCCGCGCCGTCGAATGGAGTGCGAACATGAAAGCGAAGATATTAAGTGCGGCGCTTGTCAGCGCGATGCTGCTGAGTGCGTGCGAAACCACCGGCGGTTACGGCGGCGGTCCGCCGCGTACGCAACTCTCCCAATGCATGCGCAACGCGCTGATCGGCGCGGGTGTCGGCGCGGTCGCCGGCGCCATTATCGGCAATGAGGACAATCGCGGCGAGAACGCCGCCATCGGCGCCGCGGTCGGCGGGCTCGCCACCTATGGCGCCTGCCGCTGGCTTTCCGCGCGCGAACAACAGCGGGTCGAGAACGCGTACTATCAATCGCTCAATTCCGGCCAGGGCGTGAACCAAAGCTGGGAAGGCGAGCAGGGCGGCGGTCCGCGCTCGCTGACGGTCGCGCGCCCGATGCCCGCACCCGACCGCGGCCCCGAATGCCGGCGCGTCACCGCCACCGTCAGCGACGGGTCCAGCTCCCAATCGCTGCCGCAAGAAACCTTCTGCCGCAACGCCAACGGGCAATGGGTTCCGGCGTAGCTCGGCCTCTTCCTTTGGCGCCGGTTTGGTTTTAGCCTCCGGCGCCAACAGGGAGGAACGTCATGCGCTGGAGCGCCGCAGCAGTAACGGCCCTGGCGCTATTCAGCGCCAACGCCGTGGCTCAACCCGCGCCGGTGGAGGCCTACGGCAACCTGCCAGCGATCGCCGACGCTGCTATTTCTCCAGACGGCTCAAAGGTGGCGTTGGCGCTGTTTGACAGCGGCCGCTCCGGAATTGTCGTGCACGACCTCAACCAGCAGCGGCGGGTGTTCCAGATTGGCGTGGGCGAGGATCAGCAATTGCGCGGTGTTGGCTGGGCCGACGACGGACGCCTGACGTACGTGATCAGCCGGACGTTTCACCCCGGACAAGTCTTGCCGGTCGGCTATTATTATGAAGGCAGACCGCGGCGCGTGGATTTCGAACGCACTGGAGTCATTGACCTTGCCTCGGAGCGGGCCGAACTCTTGACCACGGACGAGGACAATCCCTGGCGCGATCGGGGCGCTTGGCTGCTTGCGCCGATCGCGGGCGAACCCGGTTTCGGGCGCCTGATCGGGCGGGCGCCGGGGGATGGCGCTTCCCATAGCTCCGTCTTCAGCGTGAATTTGGCCAATGGCCGGGTGCGGCACACGCCACCGCGCGGAACCAACCGGGACACGATCGGCTTCCTGCTTGACCAGGCGGGCGTCCCGGTCATCCGCAGCGACAGCGACGAGCGCAGCAATCGCTGGCGCGTGTTCATCTATGACGGTGAGGCGCCGCGCCTGCTGATCGAGGGAGTGTCCGACGGCGGCGCGCCGCCTGCTTTCGCCGGCCTGCTGCCCGACGGGCGTTTGATTGCCTACGATTCTGATGGGGCGGACAATTTCACCACGCTCGCTACAATGAGCCGCGACGACGCCAGCCGCACGCTGCTGTTTCAGCGCGAGAGCGCCGACATCGACGGCGCCATCCTCGACCCCTGGACGCGCCAGGTGGTAGGCGCCAATTGGACAGCCGAGGAGAGCCACCAGCACTTTTTCGAGGCCGATTTGCAAGCCGCGCGCGAGCAGCTCGACGCGCTGCTGCCGGGACATCCCGCGCGGATTCTCTCCTGGTCGCGGGACCGCCGCCGCTTTCTGGTATTCGCCGAAATCGGGCTCGATGGCGGAGGCTATTATTTCTTCGACCGCGGCGAGCAGCGGGTTCAGCGCCTGGGCATGGCCTATCCTGGCCTTGCCAAACATCCCCAAGGCGAACGCCAATCGATCACCTACCGCGCGCGCGACGGCGTGCGCATTCCTGCTTATTTGACCTATCCGCCCGGCGATCAGCGTCGCGATTTGCCGCTGGTGTTGTTTGTGCACGGCGGACCCCATAGTCGCGACAGCTTCGACTTCGACTATTGGGCGGCGTTCATGGCCTCGCGCGGCTACGCGGTGCTGCAGCCGAATTTTCGCGGCTCCAGCGGTTACGGGCGGGCTTGGGAAGAGGCGGGCCGGCGTCAATGGGGCGGGCTGATGCAGACCGATGTCGAGGACGGCGTCGCTGCCTTGGTGCGCGCGGGGATCGTCAATCCGGCGCGGGTGTGCATTGTCGGGGCGTCTTACGGTGGTTACGCCGCCCTGGCCGGCGCCACGTTGACGCCGGAGCGCTATGCGTGCGCCGCCAGCGTCGCCGGCCTCTCCGACCTCAACGAGTTCCTCCGCCAGCGCGCCGCGCAAGCGGGCGATACCAGCATGATTGCGGAGTGGTGGGAATCATCGATCGGCGACCGGGCCGAGGATCGCGAACGCGTCCGCGCGGTGTCGCCCGTCAATCTGGCCGACCGCGTGCGTGTCCCCATCCTGCTGATGCACGGCACCGACGATACCGTGGTGCCGATCCTGCAGTCGCGCCGGATGCAGGACCGGCTGCGCGACGCCGGCAAAGAAGTGCGCTTCGTGGAGCTGCGCGGCGACGACCACTGGCTCTCGGACGCTGCCACACGCGTCCAGATGCTGCGCGAGCTGGAAGCGTTCCTGGCGCAACATCTGGGCGCGGCGCCGGCGACGCACTGAACGCTCGACGCGGCGACGAACCGTCATTATACCGCGCCGCTCAGCTTCATTCGAGGGAATCATGGCGGCGCAGCCGGCACAATATATTTTCACCATGCAGGGCCTCACCAAGGCCTACCCAGGCGGCAAGAAGGTATTCGAGAACATCTGGCTGTCGTTTTTTCCCGACGCCAAGATCGGCGTCGTCGGCGTCAACGGCTCGGGCAAGTCGACGCTGATGAAGATCATGGCCGGCATGGACCAGGATTTTACCGGCGAAGCCAAGGCCATGGCCAACACCAAGATGGGCTATCTCGAACAGGAGCCGCACATCGATATGGCGCTCTCGGTGCGCGAGAACGTCGAATCCTGGTGCGCGGAAAAGCAATTGGTCGCCCGCTTCAATGAAGTCAGTATGAAGCTCGGCGAGGATTATTCCGATGCGTTGATGGAAGAGATGACGGCGCTGCAGGAGAAGATCGACGCCGCCGAAGCCTGGGATATCGACAGCAAAATCGAGATGGCGATGGACGCGCTGCGCTGCCCGCCCGACGATGCTGACGTGACCAAGCTTTCTGGCGGCGAGCGCCGGCGCGTGGCTTTGTGCCGTTTGCTGCTCTCGAAGCCCGACATGCTGCTGCTGGACGAACCCACCAACCATCTCGACGCCGAAAGCGTCGCCTGGCTGCAGCATCATCTCGAAAACTTCCCCGGTTGCGTGATCCTGGTCACCCACGATCGCTATTTCCTCGACCAGGTGACTAAGTGGACGCTCGAACTTGATCGCGGCAAGGGCATTCCCTACGAGGGAAACTATTCCGCGTGGCTGGAAGCCAAAGCCAAACGCTCGGCGCAAGAATCTTCTGAAAGCGATGCGCGCAAGAAAGTGATGTCGCGCGAATTGGAATGGGTGCGGCAATCTCCCAAGGCGCGGCAAGCCAAGTCGAAGGCGCGGCTCTCGCGTTATGAGGAGATGGCCGCCGAGGCCGAGCGCGCCAAGCAAACTTTCGCCACCATCCAAATTCCGCCAGGGCCGCGCCTCGGGCAGAATGTGATCGACTTTACCGACCTGACGAAGGGTTTCGGCGACAAGCTGTTGATCGATGGCTTGAGCTTCAGGCTGCCGCCTGGGGGCATTGTCGGCATTATCGGCCCCAACGGCGCGGGAAAATCGACGCTGTTCCGCATGATCACCGGGCATGAAAAGCCGGACGCTGGCGCGATCAGCATTGGCGACAGTGTAAAGCTCGGCTTCGTCGATCAATCGCGCGACAGTCTCGATGCCAAGAAAAACATCTGGGAGGAAATTTCCGGCGGGCTGGATATTTTGAACGTGGGCGGCCGCGAAGTGCCGAGCCGCGCTTTCGTGTCGAGCTTCAATTTCAAGGGCGCCGATCAGCAGAAGAAAGTCGGCCAACTCTCCGGCGGCGAACGCAACCGCGTGCATTTGGCCAAAACGCTTTTGACAGGCGCCAACGTGCTGCTGCTGGACGAGCCCACCAACGATCTCGACGTCGAAACGCTGCAAAGCTTAGAAGCTGCGCTCGAGGATTTCGCCGGCTGCGCCGTGGTTATCAGCCACGATAGGTGGTTCCTGAACCGGCTCGCCACGCACATTCTGGCGTTTGAGGGCGATAGCCACGTCGAATGGTTCGAAGGTGATTTCGATAGCTACGAAGAAGATAAAATGCGCCGGCTGGGTGTGAGCGAGATTATTCCGAGCCGGATCAAGTTTCAGAAATTTGGGCGGTGAGGATCCGCCAACATCCCCGCTGGCGCAAAGCGTTCGCGTGTGTGTTGGCTATCGCCGCGCTTGCTGGCTGCGCGTCGATCAGCCCGTCGCGTCAGGATTTCACGATTCTCGAGGGCAGATTCGCGACGAATTGGGAATGTGGGAGCGTGCGATCGGACGCCGGCGCTTATTTCTTCGTTTGCGACATGCCAATCCAGGTTCAGCGCGTTGTCTTCGGTGACTTTGGCGAGGAAAGCGTTGTCGCGCGCTATTTCTGGGGCGAGATGGAGAGCGAGGACGACTTTTACGTGTGGCACAGCCCACGCGATAGGCGCGCTGCCGCCATCCTCTGGCGTGACGAGGCGGGCATGCACAGCCATGTCTTGCTGCGAATCTCTGACCGCTGGTGCGTGCCGGCTTGGATGGTGACGAGATTTGGCATCAGCGCCGAAGAAACGGCGCAGCTCCAACGCCGGGGCTATCCGCTTTGCTCTTCGGAGGGGTGATTGGCGCCTCGCGCCTTACGCCCGATGGGTGCGCCAGTGCTCCCATATCAGCCCGCTTACGCCTTGCTCGCCGGCCCAGATGTGGCCCAGACCCTCGTATTCCTGGTAGCGCGTGGGATGGCCCATGCACGCGAACATGCCCTGCAGCCAGCGCCCATCGCGGACATTGATCCTGTCCGTCTGAACCGAGATTGAACTTCGACACCGGTCCGGATCGATCATTACCGCGCGCCAGCTCGCGTGCCGCCCCCCACCCCGTTTACCCTTCATTCATCACAAATCACCGACCCTTCCTCCCGTAGTGAACGTTACGGACCCGGTCCGGAATTGGTGAAGCGGGAGGCGCGGGCATGCGGAAGTACAAGCCGTTGCAATCTCATCTCGAACGGCGCGGGGGTCGCGCCGAGATGCTGACGTTCGAGGACATCGAGGCCATAATCGGCAAGCAATTGCCCAGGAGCGCGGAAGTGCACCGCGCCTTTTGGGCCAACGACAACGAAGGCCATCACAGCCACGCGCGCGCCTGGATGGGGGCGGGCTATCGGGTGGCGTATGTCGACCGCGACCGCAAGGTGGTCCGCTTCGAGCGTACGCGCTAAAGCCTCGCAATCGCCAAATCCGCTGCTAGACTTCCGCCTTCTCACGCAAGCGGAGGTTCGACGATGGCCAACCCACAACGCCTCTCCACCTGCCTCTGGTTCAACGACCAGGGCGAGCACGCGGCGAATTTCTACGTCTCGCTGTTGCCAGATTCGCGCATCGTGCAGGTGAGCCGCTACGGGCCGGGCCAGAGGCTGCCGGAGGGCGCGGCGATGCTGACGCGGTTCGAGCTCGAAGGCGTATCCTTCGCCGCGCTCAACGGCGGGCCGATGTTTACGCTGAGCGAGGCGTTTCCATCGTCGTCGCCTGCGACGCGCAGACCGAACTCGACCGCTTGTGGAACGCGCTGATCGCCGATGGCGGCGCCGAGAGCATGTGCGGTTGGTGCAAGGACCGCTTCGGGCTCTCCTGGCAGATCATTCCCGCGCAAATGGCTGAATGGATGACATCGTCCAACGCCGAGGGCATGGGCCGGCTCTGGGGCAAGCTGATGGGGATGAAGAAACTCGACATCGCAACGCTCGACGCCGCGTTCCGCGGCGAATGAAGGAGAAGTAAAATGGCCTACATCGACGGCTACGTGATCCCGGTTCTGAAAACGAACCGCGGCGCCTATCTTGAAGCGGCGATGCTTGCCGCGCCGATCTTCAAGCAGCACGGCGCGCTCAAAGTGGTGGAAACCTGGGGCGACGACGTGCCCAAGGGCAAGACCACGGATTTCTACATGGCGGTCAAGGCAAGCGAAGACGAAAACGTGGTGTTTTCCTGGATCGTCTGGCCGGACAAAGCCACGCGCGACGCTGGCATGGCCAAAGCCATGGCCGACCCGCGCATGCAGCCAGGCGCAGCGCCGATGCCGTTCGACGGCAAACGCATGATTTTCGGCGGCTTCGAGGTGTTGCTGGAAGCTTGAGCCGCCTTGGACCGCCGGCTTCCAGCCGGCATA
>JANNQT010000166.1:0-4551 GCA_031400895.1 Alphaproteobacteria bacterium
CGCTCGACGATCCGGGCCTGGCGGTGCTGGCGCCTATCGTACGCGGCGCTGACACTGATCGCCACGACCTCGCGCCAGAAGCCGCTGGACTCCACGCCCTGTCTCTCGGTTTGAGCGCGACGTTCCCGGACGATGAAGCCCTGCTTGCGCAGGGCCTCATCATCTATGACGCGCTCTACGCATGGGCGACCAAAGCCAAAGGCGAACGCCACGACTGGCGCCCCGGCGCCTAACCCACGGAGCCATCCATGACCACGGACATCGACCGCCGCACCGCACTGGGCGCCGCTCTGGCGCTTGGCGCGGCGCTCACGACCCAGGAGACCGCCATGGCCCAACCCGCATCACCCGCCGCCGCGCCCGCCTATGAGGTCCGGCCCCTACCTTTCGACGCGGCGCGCATCGCCGGCCTCTCGTCGCAAATGCTGACGAGCCACCACGACAACAATTATGCCGGCGCCGTGCGCCGTTTGGGCGCAATCCAGACGCAACTGGCCGGACTCGATTTTGCCGCCGCGCCCGGCTTCCAGATCAACGGGCTCAAGCGCGAAGAGCTCATCGCGCTCAATTCCATGATCCTCCACGAAATCTATTTCGCCGGCTTCGTCGGCGATGCGCGATCGCCCGGTTCAAGACTTGGCCAGCAGATCGAACGCGATTTCGGTTCGTTCGACCGCTGGCGCGCGGAATTTGCAGGCATAGGAAAAGCGCAAGGCGGCGGTTCAGGCTGGGTGTTGCTTACTTGGTCGCCGCGCGCCGGGCGGCTGATCAATAGCTGGGCCGCTGACCATACGATGACGGCCGCCGACGGCGCGGTGCTGCTTGCGCTCGATATGTATGAACACGCTTACGCGATCGACTATGGCGCGCGCGCGGGCGCCTATGTTGACGCATTCATGGAAGCCGCACGCTGGTCGAACGCCGATGCGGCGTTTCAAGCGGTCGCGCGTGCGAGGGGATGATGAAAAGCTGGAAGCGCATTGGCGCGTGGGCGGCAATGCTTCTGGTCGGCGCAGCGCTGGCGGGATGCGCAGCCGCCTATTCGCTGCAAAACGAATTCGTCTTTCCCAATGCCGCGGAAGGCCCAATGGATCGGCCGCCGCCAGCCGGCGCCGTTCAGCATTGGCTTGAGACATCTGATGGCGCCCGCGTCGAGAGCTGGTTGTTTCTACCAGCCGGCGCATCTGCCGAAGCAAAGGTTCCAGCCGTGATCTTCTTCCACGGCAATTCGGACTACATCGAAACCAAGCTCGAATATGCCGACTTCTACACAAGCCGCGGCTTCGCCTGCTTGATGGTGGAATATCGCGGCTATCGGCGGTCCACCGGCGATCCCAGCGAGGCCACGCTGGCGGCGGACGCGGATGCGTTCTTCGATTGGCTCGCAGCGCGCCCCGAGGTCGATCCAACGCGGATCGTCGTCCATGGACATTCTCTCGGCGCCGCAATCGCGGCGGGGCTCGCCACACGGCGCCCTGTGCGGGCGCTGGTCATGGTTTCCGCGTTTCGCAATCTGCCCGCTCTCTTCGGCCGCTACCATTTGCCAGGCGCGCTAGCACGCGATCGGTTCGACAACGAACGCGCGGTCGTGGCGTATGGCGGTCCCATTCTTCTGGTTCACGGCGAAGCCGATGAAATCGTGCCGGTGCGCCAGGGACGACGCCTCGCCGAACTCGCTGGCGACAATGCCCGCTTCATCGCCTATCCCGCCGTCGATCACGACGTGCCGTGGGATTGGCGGGTGTTCGGCCGCGACCTCGAAGACTTCTATGCGGCCAACGCCGTAATGCCGGAGACGCGGCCTTGAGTGACGCATCCATCCAAACAGATGCCATCACGCCTGTTCGTCCCAGTTTCGCGGAGCTTGTCGCCGCCAGCTTCAAGATCGGTTGCCTGGGGTTCGGCGGTCCGGCCGGACAGATCGCGCTCATGCACCGCATCTTTGTCGATGAGAAGAAATGGATCGATGAGCCGCGTTACATGCATGCACTGAATTATTGCATGCTTCTGCCTGGACCCGAGGCGCAACAACTCGCGACTTATGTCGGCTGGCTGCTGCACGGCGTACGCGGCGGGCTCGTCGCCGGCGCGCTGTTTGTGCTCCCCGGCGCACTCATCGTCTTTGGCTTGTCGTGGCTCTACGTTCTCCATGCACAGACGCCATTGGTCGCCGCGCTTCTATTTGGCGTGAAAGCGGCGGTCCTGGCGTTCGTCGTCGAGGCGCTGGTGAAAATCGGCAAGCGCGCGTTGAAGACGCGCCTCGATCTCTGGGTAGCTGGCCTCGCCTTCATCGCACTTTATCTGTTCGGCGTTCCGTTTCCGCTTGTGGTGATTGCCGCTGGGTTGTTCGGTTTGGTGCGCACGCGGAGCGCTCCAATGCTCATGCCAACGATCGCAACCGACCAAGCATCCACGCGCGGCGCTCTCAGCGCCGCCGCCCTATGGGGTGTTCTTTGGCTCGCACCTTTAGCCATAGCGTTTGTTGTGCTTGGACGCGGCCATGTGCTGACCGATGTCGGCGTGTTGTTCAGCGAGTTAGCGGTAGTGACGTTCGGCGGCGCTTATGCCGTGCTCGCCTATCTGCAACAGCAAGCCGTTGATGCGCATGGCTGGCTGAGCGCCGGCCAGATGATCGATGGCCTTGGGCTCGCGGAAACGACGCCCGGTCCGCTCATTCTGGTCAATCAGTTTGTCGCCTTTCTTGCCGGTTGGCAGGCGCAAGGCGGCAGCTTTGGTTTAGCCGTCGCCTGCGCCGCGATGGCGAGCTGGTGCACATTCGCGCCATCCTATCTCTGGATCTTCGCCGGCGCGCCTTACGCAGAGCGATTGCGCCAGAACCGCTTTGCGGCTGGCGCGCTCGCGGGAATCACGGCGGCCGTTCTGGGCGTCATCGCCAACCTTGCGCTCTGGTTTGGTCTGCACGTCATTTTCGCGCGCGACCTGGCCTTCGCAACGCCCTGGGGACACACGATCGCCACGCCAGAGCTTATGAGCTTCGAACCGCTCGCGGCGCTCATCGCCTTGGGCGCGGCGATCGCGCTCATTCGGTTCAAAGCAAATGTCCTGCTGGTCATATTGGCGTGCGCGCTGGCGGGGCTCGTGCGCCTCGCGGTCATGTGAGAGTGTCGTTCAGCCATGCTGTCACCGCTCGCCAACGCCGCCTATCGCCACCTCTTCGCCGCTCAGGTCTCGGCGCTGCTGGGTACGGGGCTGGCGACGATCGCCTTGGGGCTGCTGGCGCACGATCTTGCGGGCGCACAGGCGGGCGAGATTCTCGGTGCGGCGCTTGCGATCAAGATGGTCTGTTATGTCAGCGTAGCGCCGATCGCGAGCGCGATCGCGGCCAACGTGCCGCGCAAGACTTTGCTGGTCGGGCTCGACCTCGTTCGCGCGCTCGTCGCCATCGCGCTGCCCTTCGTCACCGAGGCATGGCAGATTTATGCGCTGATGACGGTCCTCTATGTGGCGTCGGCAGCGTTCACGCCGGCATTCCAGGCCATGATCCCCGACATCCTTCCCGACGAGGCGGACTATACGAAGGCCTTGTCGCTGTCGCGTCTGGCAGGCGACCTTGAGAGCGTCGCAAGCCCCATTCTGGCGGCGGCTCTGCTTGGGTTCATGTCCTACAACAACCTGTTCGCGGGAACATCGCTCGGGTTCGTGCTGTCGGCCATACTCGTCATCTCGGCTGTCCTGCCCGCCCTCTCAAACGCGCAGCAGCGGCCTTTCATTCAACGCCTGACATCCGGCCTCAATCTCTTCGCCCGAACGCCGCGCCTGCGCGCGCTGATCGGCTTGTCACTGGCGACGGCGGCGGGCGGCGCGATGGTGTTCGTTAACACCGTGGTGCTGGTGCAAAGTTCGTATGGACTGGGCGAACAGGCAACGGCCTGGGCGCTTGCCGTGTTCGGCGCTGGCTCAATCTTCGCCGCCTTGGCCTTGCCGCGCCTGCTTGAAGGCAGACAGGACCGCACCGTCCTGCTCTCGGGCGCGCTTGTGATGTCTTTGGCGCTAGGAGCCGGCGCCTTCTTCGTTCGCGACTATGGCTCGTTGCTGCTGCTTTGGGGCATTCTAGGCGTCGGGTATTCACTGACTCTAACGCCAGTCGGGCGCGTGCTACGGCGCTCGTCTCAAGCGCAAGACCGGCCGGCGCTGTTCGCCGCGCAATTCGCCCTTTCGCATGGCGCCTGGCTCATCGCTTATCCACTCGCCGGATTCATCAGCGCGAACGCAGGGATCGGGCCAGCTTTTGCGGCGCTCTGCGCGCTTTGCTTAGTTGGCATCGGCACGACGGCTTTGCTTTGGCCGGCGAACGATCCCGAAATCCTGGCTCACAATCACGATGAGCTGCTTGCAGATCATCCACATCTGGGCAGCGCCGATCATGCGCATCCCTACGTCATTGACGATCTTCACCCGAGATGGCCTGGCCGCTGAGACGTCGGGGCGACGCTACATCACACGGCGGACATCGGTGAAGTCGCCGCGCACGCGCAGGACGATGTTGACCGTCTGGCCGGAGCGATTGCGCCAGAACCAGCCATGCGCGCC
>JANNQT010000167.1:0-14865 GCA_031400895.1 Alphaproteobacteria bacterium
CAGGCGCATCGACGCCAGCATGAGCAAAGATGCGCTCATCACTGAGCGCGCATGGCGCAGGTGCGGGCGCTGCGCGCGCATTCCGTAGTCAGAACCAGGTGACCACGCTGACATAGCCGGGCCCGCCAGCGCCGCCGGCGCCGCCATTGCCGCCGACAGCGGAACCGCCACCGCCGCCGCCGCCGCCATATGCGCCGCCGGCGCCGCCTGCATAGCCTGCGCCGGCGGCATTTGAGCCGCCGCCGCCGCCGCCGGCGCCCACTTTGGTAGACCCGGCGCCGCCGGCTGAACCGTTCGCCGATGCGCCGCCAGCGATGTCGGCGGCGACGCCTTCGACTTTGCGCGCCGCCCCGCCAGCGGTGTTCGCGGGTGTTGCGGCGATGCCTCCGCCTGATCCCCCGCCAGTGGGTGCATTGAGCGAGACCCCGCTGGTGGTCCCGGCGGCGCCATTGACGCCGCCGCCGCCGCCCGAACCAGACCCCCAGCCGGTCACCGTTCCAGCCGCGGCGCCAGAACCGCCGCTGCCGCCGCCTGGTGCGCCGCCGCCGCCGGCAGTTGAACCGGTCGCGGCTGTCGCTGCCGAGTATTGCGCGCCGCCGCCGCCGCCGCCAGAATTCGTGGCCAGCTGGCCGCCTGCGCCGCGGCTGCCGGGATAGGCGATCAATTTCGCGCCGAAAGAAGTGTTGCCTCCCGCACCGGCGTCGCCGCCGGCTGAGCCGTTGCTGGTGGCGCCGGTCCCGCCAACGCCGCCAGCGCCGATTGTGACGGTCTCTGTGCTTGCCAGGTCGGCCGCCAGCAGACGCCCCGTCACACACGCGCCAGCGCCGCCGCCGCCGCCGCCAGATGAAGAATTGCCGCTCGCCGTGCGCGCACCGCCGCCGCCACCGCCGCCGCCGCTGATGCAGGTCACGTCGATACACACCGCGCCGGCGCGTTTGGTCCAAGTGTCCGAAGCGGTGAATTCATCGATGACGCAGGTCGGCGTCGCTTGCGAGACCACCCGCCAGCGCTGCGCGGTGGCGTCGTAAAGTAACTTGGCCGCCGCGCTCGCGGCGAGCTCGATATCTTTGAGCGCGGCGAACCGGTTCGCCGCGCTCGAGCCTGTCGAGGCGTTGGCCAACGTGATCGGATGTGCCCCGACGTTGGCGAGAAAGAGCAGGCGCCCGTCCGCGCCCCCTTGGATGCCGGTGATCGCGCGCCGCGCATCGCTTGACAGCCTGACGATTGCCGCGCCCGCCAATCCGGCGGGGTTGTAGTCGTGCTGATCGGCGCTGATCTGGCCAGGCGATATGTCGCCGCTGAACGCGAACGCCGCCGCCGCGCCGGTCACGCCGAGGTCGCCCCAGCTTGTCCCATCGAAGGCCAGGAATTTGTCGCTGTCCTTGACAAAGGCGAGCCAGCCTTCGCGCGGGGCGATCGCGGTCCATGCGCCGTCGCGATAATAAGCCAGCGCATTATTGGCCATGGCGCCCCAATTGGCGCCAGATTTTCCCGCCGGTAGAATGTACGCCGCCCCGTCCGCCGGCGAGGCCGGCTGCGCTGTCATCGTCGCCGAGGCGACTGCCAATTGCACCAGCGCATCCAGCAGCAGCAGACTTTCATTGACGGTCACGTGCTTCTGCGCCTGTCCGGCTTGCAGGAAGGGCAATTGCAGATTGGTGGATTGCTCGCTCATGGGGCAAGCTTAAGCCGGCGCGAACCCGGTCTGATTGGGACGTAAGATTGCCAATATTTACAACGCCCCCGTGTTGGATAAGGCGCGCGAAATCCCCCGTTTTGGGCTACAGCAACGGACTTTAAATTCGCCTCAGTTCGATGGCGATCGCGGAGCGAATTTAAAGTCCTAAAGTTGCTTTAGAAACTTTTGAATCTAAAGCGTCTTCTTGGCCTTAAATGCGACAACCGGATCGATCCAAGCACTGAGTCGCATTTAAGGCCAGACGCTTTAGCGCGGCGGATCTGAAATTCGCCTCCTGTATGTGGCTGGCGCCGAGCGAATTTCAGATCCATCAGCCACGCTAAAGCTTTTGACTCTAAAGCGCCTTTTGGACTTGAAATGCGACAAGTGTTCAGCCGAGAAGCTGGGTCGCATTTCAAGTCCGGCGCTTTAGTCCGCCGCCTCCAGCAGCGCCTCCATCTGTTCGTCGCTCAGCCCGAAATGGTGGCCGACTTCGTGCACCAGCACGTGGGCGACCAGTTCGGCGAGGGCGACGTCGCCGCGTTCGATCCATTCATCGAGGATGGCGCGGCGATAGAGCAGCACCATCGGCTGTTGCGGGGAGGGATCGGTGACCGAGGCCTGGGTGAGGTCTATGCCCTGATAGAGCCCGGATAGTTCGTAGGGGTCCTCGATGCCCATCTCGGCCAGGATTTCCTCATCCGGCCAATCTTCGATCCGAAACACGATGTCGCCGGCCAGACGGCGAAACTCGGGGGCCAGCGCCTCCCAGGCGGCGCGGGCGAGCCGCTCCAGGTCGTCGAGCGAGGGGGCGTGGTGTTGCATGGCGGCGATGCTAGCTGGAAATTAAGTTGACGCATGCGTCATTTTTGTTGAAACGGTCCGCGAAGCTGCTAATTACCGCCAACCGGGCCCCAGTGAGGCCCCATGAACCGGAGAGATCGTCGATGGCCGATTCCGCCACCCTTAACATCAGTCCAGTCCGCCAGATCACCAAGGACGAGGTCTATGACGCGGTGTCGCCGAACGATTTCGCGCCGATGCTGGCGATCGACCGCCACCTGACGCGTTCCTCCGCGTTCGATAAAATCATTTCCGCGACGCACGACCATTTCTGGGATCCGCTCGACACCAAATACATCGACTTCAACGATGATTTCAAAGCCGACGAGACCGACTTCATCCCCGATTGGCTGGTTCCCGCGCTGATGACGGATTACGTCACCAATTATTTCGCCGACAAGCCGGCCGAACGCATTCGCTTCAAGAGCCAGGTCGGGCGCTGGGTGATGTCTTCGATTCTGCATGGCGAGCAGGGCGCTTTGAATCTCTCCGCCTCGCTCTGCCACGTGCTGCGCGATCCCGGCGCGCAGGAATACGCCGCCAACCAGACCCGCGAAGAAGGCCGCCATGTCACCGCCTTCGCCAAATACATCGTCGCCCGCTGGGGCTCGCCCTTGCCGGTTGGCACGGTGCTCGGCGGCTTGTTGCAGGAAATCGTACACGCGCCGGAGGTGTACAAGAAGATCATCGGCATGCAGATGCTGGTGGAAGGGCTCGCCATGGGCGCTTTCGCCACCATCTACAAGGAATGGGATGATCCGTTGGCCAAGAAGCTCACCCAATTGGTGATGACCGACGAAGCTTTTCACCACAAATTCGGAAAAATCTGGGCCGACCGCACCATTCCGAAACTGTCGGCCGAAGAGCACGAAATCGTCGAGAGCTGGGCCGCGCATTGCTTCCAGACGCTGCTGTTCAATCTGGTCGCGCCGCACCAGATGACGGCGATTTACGATCAGTTCGGCCTGGATGCCAACCGCGTCATGACCGAGTTCCAGGAAATCGCCACCGACGAAGCGCGCCGCGAGCACATGAAGGAAAGCGCCAACATTTTCCGCGTGCTGGTGAAAACGCTGTGGAACGCCGGCATCATCACCGAACGCACCAAGAGCTTCTACGCCACCTACGTGAACTTCGAGGAGTTCGAAGCCGAAGGCACGGATATGGTCGGCGACGCCATCGCCGATGAAGGCATCGCTTATCTGAAGACCATCAATTTCGGCATCAACACTGGCGCGCTGGACGAGATCAAAACCGCGGCAATCGCGGCGGAATAGGCGGGCGGGCTATTGCGGTTCCAACGGTGTGCCCGCTGGCGTGGATTCGACGGCGGGGGGCTTTTTGGCCGCTATCGCGGTTAGACGCTGGCGCTCCACCTCAGCAAGCGACTGCAGGAATGCGCCGCGTTCAGGCCCTATAGGGATGGCTTCCATTTGCGCGCGTTGTTCTGGACTCAGCGCAATCGCCACAAAGCCGCTTTGATTCATGCATCGCGACAGGGCAGACCGCCTCGCCTGTCCATCGGCAGCGCCTTGTGCCAAACTAGCGCCTAGTGCTGAACCGAAGGCAGCAGCGCCGCTCGAATAGTTCCCGGTCACTTGCTGCGCCGGCGCGCGGACTTGCGCTGCGGCTCGCTGGCAATCTGCAACAGCAGTGTCAATCTCTGCGTTGGACAGGCCAGCCGATGGTACCCACACGGCGCCATTTCCTGAAGAAGTCGCACAGGCGCCAAGCGCGGAAGTCAAAAATGCAGCGCGAAGTAAATGTTTCATGGCGCACCCTTCATGGCGAGGTTTCAGCAAGCAAATTTATTACCGGTCCGGCAGCTTGTCGAACGGGTTGCGTGAGGAGATATTCAGCGCCGCCCGCAGCGGAATAGGCGCGCAAACCCAAGCGCCCCGCGAGGCGGGGGCGATTGCTTGGAGTGGCGGGCTGAATTCGGCGGATACTGTTTTTCAACAAAATCGGCGAAATTCAGATATCCATCGAGCCCAGCTGCCATTCGGCCAAAATGGCGTTTAGGCTGGGACGGCCAATGTCCGCCGACGAACCCCACACCCGCCCCGAGATCACCGCGCTGCTGGCGCGCGGGGTGACGCGGGTGCTGCACGATCACGGGCTTGCCTCCATCCTCGAAGTGCCCCTGGCCAATGGCCGGCGCGCCGATCTGATGGGGCTCGCGCACGGCGGCGAAATCTGGATCGTGGAGACCAAATCCTGCGCCGAGGATTTCGTGGTGGATCAGAAATGGCCGGATTATCAGGATTATTGCGACCGGTTTTTCTTCGCCGTCACCGAAGATTTTCCGCGCGAGCTGATCCCCGAGGCTGTCGGCCTCATCGTCGCCGACGGCTTTGGCGGCGCGATTTTGCGTGAAAGCCCGCTTGTCCCGCTCGCCGGCGCGCGCCGCAAAGCGGTGACGCTGCTGTTCGCGCGGCTGGCGGCGCAGCGTCTGGCGGGCAGCTAGCACCCGGAATCATAAATCGGTGAGACGCCCATCCCACCCATTCCCGGATGAATGCGCAGCATTCAGTCCGGGACCCATACTCGCGAACGCCTGAGTTTATCGGCCCCGGACTTCGCGTACCGCGAATCCGGGGATGGGTGTTTGTGAATCATGCTTCAATGATATCGGGTACTAGCCTGCGAGCGGCGCGCATATGTCTCCCCGCGCGGCGCGGGCGGCGGCGTTGTAGCGGTCCACGCTGGGGGCGAGGCGGCGCAGCAGCGCGATGCCGCGTAGCGACGGGCTCTCCACCACTGGCGTCAGCACGTCGGGCAGCGCCGCGCCAGGCGCAATCAAGGTGAGGTCTGCGCCGTGAGGCGCTTGGTTGTCGTTGACCACGTGGAAATTGTCGCTGTTGTCGGCGTAGAGCGAGAGCGACCAATAATCGTCCCACGGCGCGGTCTTGAGGCTGACCGGCCCGCGGCTCAAATCGTAGGGGCAGGCGGAATAGGCGAAATCCGGCGAGGGGCGCACGACCCCGCGCGAAAGCGGGGTTACCCGGTCGGTGAAGCGCCAGGCGTTGACCCGATCCTGGCTCAGCCGTTCGATCGCCGCGCCCATCATGGCGCCCGGAAGCGCGTTGACGACGATCAGATGCGCCAGCACCGCGACGGCGAGCGCCGCCCAGACATATTTCGCCCACGGCATCATGAGCGCGTGCACGCGAGGGTGGAGAGCACCGGCAAATTTTCCGCGCTCGGTTTGAAATCTCCGCGCGGCTGGTAGACCCGCAGCAATAGCGAGAAACCGCGCCGCGCCGCGCGCGAGGACAGCCAGTTGGCGGCGTCGCCGCGTGTGGCGGAAACGTGGGCGCTCCATGCCCCGTCGGCGAGGCGCGAGGCGTCGATGGAATGGGCGTCGTCGCTGTTGCGGGCGAGGAAATCGTCCCCGGCATAGAGCGTCACCGACCACCAGCGCGCCGCGACGTCGCCGCCTGAGAGTGTGTAGGTGCAGCTCTCATCGAGCGGGTGGCCCTGGTCGTCGCGGTCGAGCGTGAAATAGAGCGCCTCGTGCGCCGAAAGCGACAACAGGCCTTCGCTGGCGACAATGGCGCGGGTGTAGGGGTCGGCGGCGGCGGCCCCGGCAGCGGGGCGGTGCGACCAGGCGCCATAGTGCTCCGAGAGCAGCGAGGCGCCCAGCGCCAGCGCCGCCCAGGCCGAGGCGCAGCCGAGCGCCAGGCCAGCCAGCATCGCCGCACTCCACGCCAGCACCCGCCCAGTCATCGTGGTCCTCATCCCCGCTGAGGCTCAGCCCATGCCGGCCTCATTAGGAGTTTTTAGGTCGAGCGAGAGCGCGTGCAAGCCGGTTTCGAACTCCCGCGCCAGCAACGTGTAAACAAGGCGTTGCCGCGCCACCCGCGAAATCCCCTCGAATGCGGCCGCGACCAGGCGCAGCCGGTAATGGGTTTCTCCCCCGGGCTGAGCGCCGGCATGCCCGGCGTGGCGGCCGGATTCATCCTCCAGCGTAAAGTCAAGCGGGGAAAAGCGCTGCCGCAGCAAATTTTCTAGGCGTTCGGAGCGGGAAAGATGTGTTTTCACGGTTGTCAATTCCTTGTCCGCTTAACCTATGGTGCCCCATACTCGCCTTCCCATGGCGGACGTGTTTGAGTACAGGCCGAAATTCATCGATATCCGCGTCAAGAAGCCTGACGCGCCGCCGCCACCGCTTGCCCAGGCGAAGGGGCCGGTGCAGCCGTGTGATCACATGGGCTGCCGCCACGAAGGCGCCCATCGCGCGCCCAAGGGCCGCGAGCACGCCAACCAATTCTGGCATTTCTGCCTCGAGCACGCCGCCGACTACAACAAGCGCTGGAATTATTTCGCCGGCATGAGCGATTCCGAGCTTGAGGATTATCGCACCCGCGAGGAGGTGGGCCACCGCCCGACCTGGACCTTGCGCGGTGGCCGCGGCGACCGGCTGGCGGCGACCGCGCGCGGCTTCCAGGCCGGGCGCCGCGGCGACCCGTTCGGCATGTTCGGCGACCCTAACGCGCCGGCGGCCAAGCCCCGCCGCCGTCTCACCCGCCTGCAGGCCAAAGCGCTGGAAGCGCTGTCGCTGCAGGAGGGCGCGGACGCCGGCGAAATCCGCACCCGCTATGCCGAGCTGGTCAAGCGCTGGCACCCCGATTCCAACGGCGGCGACCGCGGCGCGGAAGCCAATCTGCAGCGCGTGCTGGCCTCGTACCAGATATTGAAAGCGGGCGGGCTGGTGTGAGCTGTTTTCGTTGGCGGTGGCTGTTTTGTTGCGCCTGAGCTTGGTCGCTCACTCTGCCGCGACGCCATGTCCGTGCAGCACCCGCTTCCTCCATGCGCCGAGGTATATTCCAAGGGCTGAGATTGCGGCCGTTCGGCCATGGAGTGCACCCCGAACAATGAGCGCTCTACACATTGAGCGAACGCAGTGCTATCCTGTGCTGATGTCCACCACGTTGACCCCTGGCCTTGAGATTTTCGTTCGTGATGAAGTCGAGGCCGGTCGTTACGCCGACGAGTCCGAGGTGATCCGCGATGCGGTGCGCCGACTCGCCGATATGCGCGCGGCCACTGAGGCCGGCAAGCTTGACGCACTGCGCGCCGCGCTCGCGCCAGGGTTGGCTGACGTTGCCGCCGGCCGCTTCGCCGAAGGCGGTGTGATAGGCGCAGCCGCGCGCGCCGCGGCGGAATGAAGGTTTATCGCCTCACGGAAACCGCTGACCGTCAGCTCCAAGGCATCTGGCGATACTCACGAGACCGCTGGGGCGTGGCGCGAGCGAACACCTATTTGGCCGAAATTGAAGCGGCCTTGGAGCGCGCGATCCAGACGCCAGCGTTGCTGCGGGGGCGGCCCGAACTCGGGGAAGGCGTAGTCGCGCGGAAGGCCGCTTCACACGTCGCCTACGGCATCCTGGAGGGAGACACGCTGCTTGTTCTGGCCGTCCTCCACGGGCGAATGGACCCAAAACGGCATTTGTTCCACCAGGATCTTTGACCGGCGATGAAGACACTGCTTCGCGCCGCTTTCATCCTCGCCGCGCTCCTCGCGCTCGCTTTCGCGCTGCTGGCGCTCAACACCCGCGCGTTGATTTATCACCCTGACCGCCAGGAAGTCGCACCGAATTTTCCTGGCGTGGAGGCGGTGCGGATCGCGACGGAGGATGGAGAGCGCCTTGTCGCGTGGTGGCGACCGCCGCCGAGTGAAGGGGCGCCGGTGTTTTTGTTTTTCGACGGCAATGGCGGGCGGCCGCAAATCTGGGAAGGCCGCTGGCGCCGCATTGTCGAAGGCGGGGCTGGGTTTTTGGCGGTGTATTATCGCGGCTATTCGGGCTCGACTGGAACGCCGAGCGAGCAGGGGCTCTATCGCGATGCGCGCGCGGGTTATGATTGGCTCAGCAAGCGCGGCTACGCGCCGAACGACATTATCATCCACGGTTTTTCGCTCGGCTCCGGCGTTGCGGCGCGGCTTGCGTCAGAGCGGCCGGCGCGGGCGTTGATCCTGGAGGCGCCGTTCACGGGGGTTGACGATGTCGCCGCCGAACGGGTGTCGCCGCTGGCGCGGCTGGTGATTGGCGACCGCTTCGCCTCGCGCGAGGTGATCGGCGCGGTCGCCATGCCGATCCTGATCGTTCACGGCGACGCCGATACCGTTGTGCCGTTCACGCAAGGCCAGCGTCTGTTCGCGCTCGCGCCGGCGCCGAAGACGTTCATGCGCATGACCGGTTCCGATCACGCGACGTTGGTGCGCGACGGAATCTATGATCACATCTGGCCGTTTCTTGCGGCGCATCCGGCGGAGTGAGTGATGGCCAAAGCCGAGAACAAAACCCAGAAGACTAGCGCCAGCGTCGCCGCCTTCCTGGCCGCCGTCGATGGTGAAGGAAGACGCGCCGACGCCAAGGCGCTCGACAAGCTGATGCGCGCTGTCAGCGGCGAAAAGCCAGCTTTGTGGGGCCCGTCCATCGTCGGCTACGGGGAATACAAATATGTCTACAGCAGTGGCCGCGAAGGCGTGTGGCCCAAGCTCGCCTTCTCGCCGCGCAAAGTCAATCTCACAATTTACATCATGCCTGGCTTCAAGCCCTTCGCGCCGCTGTTGAAGCAGCTCGGCAAGCACAAGACCGCCTCAAGCTGCCTCTACATCAACAAGCTGGCCGACGTGGACGAGGCCGTGCTGCGCGAACTGGCGCGGCGCGCGTGGGATTGGATGAGCGCGAAATACGGATAGCGCACCATCGGACCGCCGGCTTACCCTACCAGATCGTCACCCGCTCGGCCGGCGCGAGATACAGCGCTTCGCCTGGCTGCACGCCAAACGCTTCGTACCACGCATCCATGTTGCGCACCGTGCCGTTGCAGCGGTACTGCGCCGGCGAGTGCGGGTCGGTGAGCACCTGGTTGCGCAGGGCTTCGTCGCGGATGTTCTGACGCCAGGCCTGCGCCCAGCCGAGGAAGAAACGCTGATCGCCGCTCAGCCCGTCGATGAGCGGCGCCGCCGCGCCGCCGAGCGAAAGTTGATAAGCGTGGCGCGAGACCTGTAGGCCGCCATTGTCGCCGATGTTTTCGCCCAGCGTGAGGCGGCCGTTGACGCTGATGCCTTCGAGCGGGGTGAAGCCGTCGTATTGCGCCACCAGCTTGTCGGTGACTTGGGTGAAGGCGGCGACGTCATTGGCGTTCCACCAATCGCGCAGCACGCCGTGCGCGTCGGATTTCGCGCCCTGGTCGTCGAAGCCGTGCCCCATTTCGTGGCCGATCACCCCGCCAATGGCGCCGTAATTCACCGCCGGATCGGCATTGGGATCGAAGAACGGCGGCTGCAGGATCGCGGCGGGGAACACAATCTCGTTGAAGGTCGGATTATAATAGGCGTTTACCGTTTGCGGGGTCATGAACCACTCGTCCTTGTCGGTCGGACGGGCCAGGCGCGCGAGATCGAAACTCCAGTCGAACACTTGCTGGCGCTTGTTGTTGCCGTAAGCATCCCCAGCTTGCACTGCGAGCGCGGAATAATCCTTCCAGCGATCCGGATAGCCGATCTTGGGACGGAAGGTGGCGAGCTTTTCGCGCGCCTTCACCTTGGTTTCCGGCGACATCCACGACAACCGGTCGATGCGCTCGCCGTAGGCGCGGCGGAGATTTTCCACCAATTCGAGCATCTGGCCCTTGGCCTCGGCCGGGAAGTGGCGTTCCACATAGATCTGGCCGATGGCTTCGCCGAGCGAGCCGTTGACCGCCTGCACCGCGCGCTTCCAGCGCTCGCGCTGTTGCGGCTGGCCGTTTAGCGTCTTGCCGAAGAAATCGAAGTTCGCGTCGTCGATGGCGCGTGGCAACAGGCCGGCATTGTTGATCATCAGATGGAAGGTGAGGTAGTCGCGCCAAGTGCTGACCGGCGTCGCCATGAATAGCCGCGCCAGTGGGGCCATCGCCGAAAGTTCGGCGATCACCACTTCCTCAATGCCGCCGAGGCCGGCAGCGTCAAAGCCAGCGTCCCAGGGGAAGCGCGGGGCCATGGCGCGAACTTCCGCGCGGGTCTTGAGATTGTAGGTCCGGTCGCGGTCGCGCCGCTCGGCGATCGGCCAATGCTGTTCGGCGATGGCGGTTTCCAGCGCCAGCACGCGCCGGGCCTTCGCCGCCGCGCCGGTGCGCCCGGCGAACGTCAGCATGCGCTCTATGTGGGCGAGGTAGGCGGCGCGGATCTGCGGAAACGGGCCATCGGCGCGGCGATAGAATTCGCGCTCCGGCAGCCCGAGCCCGCCATGGCCCATGTTGACGATATAGCGGTCCGGGTTGCGTTCATCGAGGCCGACGAACACGCCGATTGGCGAGTTGACGGCGACGCCGGGCGCGGAGATCAGGCGGATGGTTTGTTCGTGCGTACGCAACGCGGCGATGGCGTCGAGCTCGGGCTGGATCGGGGCCAGACCGCGCGCGTCGATGGCGCCCTGGTCGAGGAACGAATTGTAGTAATCGGCGATCTTTTGCTGGATCGTGCCCGGCGCGCCGCCGGCAAGCGCCACTTCCTCGACGATGGTGCGCACGTCGTTGTCGGATTTCTCGCGCAGCATATCGAACGCGCCCCAGCGCACGCGGTCGGCGGGGACCGGCGTGTTGGCGAGCCAGGTTCCGTTGGCGTGCTGGAAGAAATTGTCGCCCGCCTTCACGCTCAAATTGCGTGCGGTGAGGTCGACGCCGAATGAGCCGATCGCCGCCGGCGGCCGCGCCGCGAGGGCAGGCGTTTCGTCGACTTGTTTTTGTGCCGCGCAGCCGGCCAGCAACGCAAGCGAGGACGCGCCCCAGGCGCGGCGAGTGAGTGTCATCATCGGTCTTCCCTCCAGTACCAGTGTTCTGTTCTTACTATTCTGCCGCCGCTGGCTTCTCGCGTCGGCCATAGAGCCGGGCGTAGAACCCGAACAGGCGGCCAATGCCGCGGAACGCGCCCCCCGTGACCCGCTTGATGTCGATCCCGATCATGTAGAAAGCGGGCGTCAGCAGCAAGGTGGCCGGCATGCATAGCAGCACGCCGAAGGCCAGCGAAAGCGCCATTGGCCGCAGGAATTGCGCGATCACGGCGCTTTCCAGGATCATCGGGGCCATGCCGATGAATTCCGTCAGCGAGGTGAGGAAGATCTGCCGGAAGCGCGACACCGAGGCTTCGGTGATGGCGCGGTCGGCGCGGACGCGCATGATCTGGAAGCCGAGCGCCTCCAATTCCTCGGCCATTTCGTGATGCTCGCCGGCATCCTGGCGCACTTGCTGCGAAGTGCGCAATTCGAGCGGGCCGCGCTCGAACCCGGCTTGCGCGGCTTGCGCCACGAATTCCTCGTGCATCTCAAGATCGGGCGAGAGCGCGACATATTCGTAAGTCTGCCCCTCCGGGCCCGCGAACTCGCTGACCTCCCAGCCCTTCTCCGGCGCCGGCGCCGGCGCGCCGGCGCTCTTCAGGCGCAGGGCGAAATAGCCGCGGATCTGGTTGCAGCGATCGACCAGCACGACGTTGTCGTTCACCGCCACGCCGACTGCCGCCACCACGCCAAGCACCGAGAACATGCCAAAGCCGGTGCCCAGCAGGAAATGGCCGATAGCTGCGCCAAACAACGCGAACGGCACCGCCGACAGGATGCCCAGCGGCTGCGAATAGGAGCGGAACGTAACCGCCAACAGGAAATAGATAGCGGCGAACGCCATCAACATCAGCGCGCCGAGCTCGGAGAAAAACTCCGCTTCACCCTCGGCCTCGCCGATGGCGCGACGGCCGACAGTTGAGAACTTCGCGTCGAATCCTGGCCAAAAATCCTTCTCAAGCGTGTCCATGATCCCCTTGCGCGCGTCGGCGCCGGTGAGATCGGCGGTAACCAGGATCGAACTCATGCGTTGGCGGCGGTCGAGGCCGGTGACGCCGGGCGCGAACTCCCAAGTGGCGACCGAGGCGAGCGGCACTTCGCGTCCGTCATTGGTGCGCAGGCGGAAGCCGCCGAGGCTCTCGAGCGTGCGGCGGGCCTGGCGCGGATAGCGCACATAGACGCGCACATCGTCGCCCTCGCGCGGGAGCCGCTGCACCTCTTCGCCGAAATAAGCTTGCCGCACCTGGCGCGCGACATCGCTGAGCGACAGCCCCAATTGCTCCGCGCCCGGCAACAGCTGGAAGCGCAATTCTTCAACCGCCGCGTCCTGGCTGTCGCGAACGCTGGTGATGGCGTCGAAATCCAGCAGCCGAGATTTGAGCTCCTCGACGCCGGCTTCGAGGTCTGCTTTGTTTTCGCCCATCAGCGCCATTTCGATCGAGGGGGCGCCTTCACCGTTGAGCGAGAAGCTCACCTGGTCGGCGTCGGGCACCTCGCCCATCAATTCCTCAAGCCGGCGGGTGATGGCGCGGGAGCGCATTTCCGGGCGGGTTTCCGGTGGGGTGAAGCCGACATAGGCCTGGATCGAGGTCTCGTCGACGAATTGGCTCCACGAGCGCACCACGCCGCGCGACATCCGGTTTGTATTCGGATCCTCGAACGCGAATTCTCCGGTTTCCGCTTCCAGCCCGCGCCGCGCCGCGTCGAGTTGATCGGCCACCTGCTGCATGCGCGAGAACGGCGTCGTTTGCGGCAAGGCGATGTTGACGAACATGAAGTCGCCTTCAATGTCCGGCTCGAACGCCCATTTCACCCGCCCGGTCGCCAGCAGGCCGACGGCGAGGATCATGGCGACCAGGAAGAACGCCCAGGTGAGGTAGCGGAACTTCACCGCCCAGCGCACTAGCGGCCCGTGAATATTCTGCGCCACCCAGATTACCGAATGCGCGCAGCGTTGCTGCAACCGCATCAGCCGGGCGCCGAGCTTGTCGCCCTGCGGGTTCGGCTTGGTCACGTGCGCCAAGTGCGCGGGCAGGATGATCAAACTCTCGATCAGCGAGAATACCAGGGTCGACATGACGACAAGCGAGATCGCCTTGGTATATTGCTGCGCCGAGCCCGAGAGCATCATCATCGGGCTGAAGGCGATCATGGTGACAAACACCGAAGCCACTAGCGGCTTCAGCACCATCTGCGTGGCCAGGATCGAGGCGTCGGCGCCGGAATAGCCCCTCTCAGCGCGCTCATAAACCGCCTCGCCGACGATAATCGCGTCATCGACCATGATCCCGAGCACCAGCAAGAAGCCGAACACGGTCATGAAGTTCAGCGACACATCGACATAAGGCAGGATGAAGAACGACCCCGCGAAGGCGGTCATCACGCCAACCGTGGCCCAGAACGCCACTTTCGGGTGCAACGTCAGCAGCAGCAGCAAGAAGATCAGGGCAAAGCCCTGCAGCGCATTCGAGGCCAGGATCCAGAGCAGGGCATTGTAGTCCTCGTTGCGGTCGAACACGACGGTGAGGTCCACGCCCTGCGGCAGCTGCTCGCGGAACTTCGCGAGTTCTTCGCGCACTGCTGTGGTGGTGTCCCAGATGTTGAAATTGTCGTCGTTCTGCACGAACAGCATTGCCGCACGATCGCCGTCCATGCGCGAGTCGAGGTTCACGTCCTGGAAGCCATCGACGACGGTGGCGACATCGCCAAGGCGCACGGCGCCGCCATCGGGCGTCTGGCGGATGATGATGTTCTCGAAATCGAGTGCGGTGTCGGCCAGATTGCGCGCCTGCAGCTGGAAGCTGCCGTCGGCGGTGCGCACCGCGCCGGCGCCGGCGTTGAGCGAATTGGCGCGGATGGCGCGCGCGACTTCGTCAAACGTGAGTCCCCAGGCCTGCAGCGACGCCTCAGACAATTCGACCGAGACCTCCGGCGCGCGCACGCCGCCCATCTGAGTATTGGCGTGGATCGCCAGGCGGTCGCGCAGGCGCTCGGCGGTGTCGCGCAGGGCGCGTTCGTCGGCGTCGCCGTGCACCGCTAGAATGAAGGTGAAATCGCGGTTGTACTCGGCGACCACATTGATCGGATCCATACCGGCGGGGAGGCCGCTGATGGAAGCCACGCGCGAGCGCACTTCTTCGGTCAGCGTGTTGAGATCGGTGTTGGGGTTGGCGATGATGCGCACCCAGCCCGAGCCTTCGCCCGAGCGCGAGCGCACCCAATCCACGTTGTCGAGGTCGGAGGTGGCCTCCTCGATGCGGATGATCACTTGGCTTTCGATGTCCTCGGGGCTGGCGCCCGGCCAGAGCGCGCTGACGAACACGGCGTCGCCGGCGCCGGAAGGGAAGAATTCCTTCTCCATCTTGTTGAACGAGAACACGCCAGCGACGACGCAAATGAGCATCAGCAGATTGCCGGCGACGGGGTTGCGTCCCCACCAGGCGACCAGGCCTTTTAGCATCTTCCTACTCCGGGCCCGCCGCGTCCCAGCGCGGCGGCTTTTCTGTCTATTTGCTTTGTTCTTGA
>JANNQT010000168.1:0-26656 GCA_031400895.1 Alphaproteobacteria bacterium
CAACAAAACCGACAGCGCCGTGCGGCTCACCCACATGCCCACCGGCATCGTCGTCGCTTGCCAGGCCGAACGCAGCCAGCACAAGAACCGCGCCTCCGCCTGGGACATGTTGCGCGCGCGCATGTACGAAGCGGAGCTGCAAAAGCGCGAAGCGGCGGCGCAGCAGCAGGAAGATGCAAAAACCGAGATCGGCTGGGGCCGGCAAATCCGCTCTTACGTGCTGCAGCCCTACCAGATGGTGAAGGACCTCCGCACCGGCGTGGAAACCTCCGACACAAGCGGCGTGCTCGACGGCGACCTCGACCGCTTCATGGCCGCCTCGCTCGCCGCGCGTGTCAGCGGCGCGGCGGATGCGAAGGTTGAGGATATCGACTAGCTCGAAGGCGATGCATGAAATGCAGCGCTACGCGTTCGCCAGCGCCGCCGCGGCGGCATGGGGCAGCGAGAGGGTCACAATCGTCCCTTTGTGCAACGCGCTGGCAATGGTGAGGCCGCCGCCGTGCAGTTCGACGATGCTCTTGGCGATGGTCAGCCCGAGGCCGACGCGGCCGGCGCCGTAGGCGCGCTGTTTGTCTGCGCGGTAGAAGCGGTCGAAAATATGCGGCAGATCTTCCGCGGCGATGCCTTCGCCGTTGTCGCGGACATCTATGGCGACGCCTGGCCCCTCGCGCCGTAGCGCCAGCCGCACCTCGCCCCCGGCCGGCGTATGCGAGAGCGCGTTGGCGACAAGATTGGTGATGGCCCGCTGCAGCAATGTGCGATCGACGCTCACCACGCACGGCGCGCCGGGCGCGACGGCGAGGCTGACCCCGGCTTCGGCCGCGCTGGCCTCGAAATAAACGCCGATGGCTTCGATCTCGGCTTGCAAATCGACGTCCTTAAGTATCAGCGCGGCCTGTTGGTTGGTGGCGCGGGCCAGGAACAGCAGGCGATCGACCAGCGTCTTCAGTTCGCGGCAGGAATCGGCCAGCTGCGCGGTCATGTCTTCGTATTGTGCGAGGTTGCGCGGCTTCTGTTGCAGCACATCCAATTCGAGCAGCATTTTGTTGAGCGGCGTGCGGATTTCGTGGGCGACATTGTCGGCGTAATGCTTGAGACCGTCATAGGCGACGCCGAGACGCGCCAGCAGCTCATTGAACTGGCCACCCAGATATTGCAGCTCTTCGGTCATGCCTTTGGTATCGAGGCGCTGATCGAGCGAGGTGGGCTCGATCTGCTTGATCGCGCCCGCCATGCGATGCAGCGGCGCGAGTTGCCGGGACGCCAGAAGGGCGCTGAGCAGCGCCGCCACCGTGATCGCGACGCTGGCGACCGCGAGCATCAGAATTTCAAAGCGGCGATGCACGGCCTGATCAAGGGTTCGGTCGATGGCGATCTGCACCAGGCCCTCGCGCAGGCCGGCTTCGGTATCGATCGGCGTCCGCACCGAAAGGACGCGGTAGTGGCGCCCGGCGGGGTCGATCTGGGAGGCGCTCGCGGAACGGCGGTTGGGCCCCGGCGCGGGGAAGCGCTCGGCGGGAAACACATTCGCCATCTCAGGCGTTTCCATCAGCAGCGCCCCGTCCGCCAACAGCACCCGCACCAGTACCCGGCGCGGCCCGCTCATGTCTTCGCTGACCTCGTGGCCGAGCCAATATTCCTGCTCCGCCTGCGAGGCGAGCACGGCGGCGACATTGAGGTGCTTGCGCTCCAGCACCTGATCTTCTTCCCAATTTTCGAGGCTGATCAGCCCCAGGTAGAGAACCCCGCAGACGCAAGCCACCAGCACGATAAGGCTGGCGATCTGCAGGCGCACCAGTTTGGCCAACAAAGAGTTGGAGTTCGACGCCGCTTGCCGCAGCGCGCTCAACGCCTGGCTAGCGAACGACATAACCGCGCCCTCGCACCGTGTGGATCAGCTGGCGCTCGAAGCCTTCGTCGATTTTCTTGCGCAGGCGGCGGATGTTGACTTCAATGACGTTGCTGTCGCTGTCGAAACTCATGTCCCAGACTTGTTCAGCGATGAAATTGCGCGAAAGCACTTCGCCTTGGCGGCGCACCAGCAATTCGAGTAGCTGATATTCCTTCATGCCCAGCGTGATCGGCTGGCCGGCGCGGGTTACCGTCAGCCGGCTCGGATCCATCGTCATTTCGGCGATCGAAAGCGTGGTCTGTTCCGGCTGGTTGGCCCGGCGCAGCAGCGCCCGAACCCGGGCCAGCAATTCGTCGAACGAGAAAGGCTTAACCAAATAATCGTCAGCGCCAAGGCTAAGGCCGCGGACCCGGTCATCGACAGATTCCCGCGCCGAGAGCACCAGCGCCGGGGTGCGCCGGTCGGATTCGCGCAACCCCGCAAGCACCGTCCAACCGTCGAGCTTGGGCATCATGATGTCGAGAATGATGGCGTCGTAGGGCGAGGACGTGGCCATGTGCAGCCCATCCAGGCCGTTATGGGCGACATCGACCACAAACCCGGCCTCGCCGAGCCCGCGCCGCAGCAGACGGGAGGTCTGTTCATGATCTTCAATGACAAGCAGGCGCAAGCAACCGACCTCGATAATTCTTGTGTGCCGCATTGGCGCCGCGCGCCCGGTTTCACCATGCCAGCGCAATTCCCCTGCCAGGGGCATTCCAGGCGCGGCGCCGGTCGGCAAGTGTCCAAGCGGCGGGCGCCAAGTGTTAGATTCGCACTCGCCCGCTCACGCCCCGAGTCGCGCCGCTACTTCCTCGCCCAGAGCCAACGAGGCAGTCAGCCCCGGGCTTTCGATGCCGAACAGGCAGACCAGGCCGGCGAGGCTGTGCTGGCTTGGGTCGTCGAGGACGAAATCGGGTTGCGCCTCGCCGGGGCCGTGGATTTTCGGGCGGATGCCGGCATAGTCGGGCGTCAGCGCGCCATCGGGTAAGCCCGGCCAAAACCGGCGCACGGCTTGGTAAAAGCTCGCCGCCCGCGCGGGATCGACGCGGTAATCCTCGTGTTCCACCCATTCGAGATCGGGGCCAAAGCGGGCGACGCCGCCGAGGTCGCGCCGGTAATGCATGCCCAGCGCGCCGGGGATGGGCGGGGGATAGATCAGCCGCGTGAACGGCGCGCGCGCGGCGAGGGTGAAGTAATTGCCCTTGCCCAGGACGCGCCGTGGGATGCGCTCGCGCGGATAGAATTCGACCAGGCGCGCGCTCGCCTGCGCCGACAAGCCGGCCGAAAGGATCAAGCGCGACGCGCTGATGGTGATCGGCGTCTCTCCGCCCACGCGCACCTCAAAGCCGCCCGCGCGCGGCGTCGCGCCGAGGAACGGGGCGTTCAGCACGACGGCCCCGCCACGGCCTTCGATCTCGCCCTCCAGCGCCTCCATGTAGCCGTGCGCGTCCATCACCCCGCTCTCGCCGAACTCGAGCGCAGCGACAGCGCGCAATTCCGGTTCCAGCGCCCGCGCCTCGGCGCCGCTGAGCAAGCGCATGTTCTCCACGCCATTGAGCTGGGCCTGTTTGGCGATCTGCTCGATAGCGGCGACTTCGCTTTCGTCGGTGGCGACCAGCAGCTTGCCGCATTTGTTGAAACCCACCCCGTGCGCTTCCAGGAACGGATAGAGCGCACGCCGGCCTTCGATGCACAGCCGAGCTTTCAACGAGCCGGTGGGATAATAGAAGCCGGCGTGGATGACCTCGGAATTGCGTGACGACACGCCGGCGCCGATGCGGGTCTCGCTCTCGAGCACGGCCACGCCGAGGCCGCGGCGAGCTAGCGCGTAGCCGCAAGCCAGGCCCACCGCGCCAGCGCCGACAATCACTGCCTCGAAATCACTCATGGCAAAGCGTCAAATAGACCAGTTCGTCGCTGTTCAAAGGTCAAGTTGCTTGACGCATCGAAGTGTCCGATATGAACTCGACATTGTTATTGATAGGGTCGATGGACAAGCTCCCCGCCTCCGCCATGCCGACGTTGCGGCAGCTGCAATTCCTGACCGCGCTGCGGGCGCGGGGGAGTTTCGTGGCGGCAGCCGAGGCGGTGGGGGTGACCCAGCCGACGCTCTCGGCTGGCATCAAGGAACTGGAAGCCGCGCTGGGTTCGCTACTGGTGGAGCGCGGACGCGCCGGCGCGGTGCTGACCCCGGCGGGCGAGGAGGCCGCCGAGCGCGCGGCGCGGGCGCTGAGCGAGGTGGAGGAATTGGTTCACGCAGTGCAGGCGGCTGGCGCGCCGTTCGCGGGGACGTTCCGTCTGGGCGCCATTCCCACCATCGCCCCGTTCCTGCTGCCGCGCGTCGCACCGCGGCTCAAACAGGCGCACCCGCGCCTGCGTCTGCTCATGCGCGAGGATCTGACCGCGCGCCTGATCGAGGGCTTGCGCGCGCGTACCTTGGACGCCGCCATTATCGCGCTTCCCTACACGGTCCATGGCGTCACTACGGTGTCGGTGGCCGACGATGAATTTTTCCTGATCTGTCCGCTTGGCCATGAACTCGCCGCCCGCAACGATCTGATGCCCGAGCATCTGAAAGATGAGGAGGTGCTGTTGTTGGACGATGGCCATTGCCTGCGCGAGCATGCGACTTCGCTTTGCGCGCTGGCCCCCGGTCGTCGCCAGAGCGAGATCGGCGCGACCAGCCTGCATACCTTGGTGCGTATGGTCGAAGCCGGCATGGGGGTGACGCTGTTGCCGAAACTGGCGGCCGACGGCGGCGCGGCAGCTGGAGCGCGGGTGGCGATGCGCCCATTCGCCCGCCCGGCGGTGGGGCGCGCTATTGGCGTCGCCTGGCGCGAAGGCTCGCCGCGCGAGGGGGAGGCGCGGCTACTGGCCGAACTGCTGGCGGATCTGCTGCACGCCAGCTAAGACGGGTGCTGCGAGAACCGCTTGGCCAGGTAGGGCAGCCGCACCACAAACCAAAGCGCCACCCAGATATTGCCGAGCACCAGCACCGGCGCCGCCCACAACGCCGCCGCCAGCCAGGAGCGCTCGACCAGGAAAATCAGCACCACAATAAGAACGAGTCCGAGATAGAGATCGACCAGCGCCATCAGCCCCCAAGGCAGCGTCGTCAGCACGTCAAACTGCAGCTGGAAGCCGCCATGCAAATCGTGTTTGGCGAAGGCGGCCCAAAGCGCCAGCCCCAACAACGCCAAACCGCATACCCCGATCGCCGCCCGGATCACATTCATGTGCTCACCCTCGCGTCCGCTTGTCGGAGCGCCCGGCGGCAAAATCAAGCGCGGCATTTTCAGGACCTGAGATTGATAAGCGCGCGCCGATACACTAGCCAGCCTCTATGGCCATTACGAAGCGAGGCGCGCCTCTCCATCTGCTGATGCTGGCTGGGTTTGCGGCCGGCCTTATAGGGGGGCTGTGGGTCAATCTGAGCGTGGGCGGCGACGCTGCTTGGGTGCAGTGGGTGACCGCTAGCGTTACCGGCCCGATCGGGCAGATATTCCTCGGCCTGTTGTTCATGTTGGTGCTGCCGCTTTTGTTTTCGGCCATCGTCATCGGCGTGACCGAGATGGGCGATCTCAGCGCGCTCGGCCGCGTTGGTTGGAAGACCCTGCTGCTGACGGTGGTCGTCTCCGCCATCGCTGTCGTAATCGGCCTTGGCCTGGTGAACTATTTTCGGCCGGGCGAGGGCGTAGATCGGGCGCTGGCGCAGGATTTGTTGGCGCAGTACGCCGAGGGCGCGCGCGGCATCGTCGCTAGCGCGCCCGAGAGCGTCGATCTGGGTCAGTTCTTCCTCGATCTCGTGCCCCGCAACATCTTCGCCGCCGCCGCCGGCAACCAGGTGTTGCCGCTGATGGTGTTCGCGGTGTTTTTTGGTATTGGCCTGGTGCTGGTGAAGAGCCCAGCGAGCGACGCATTGCAGCAGGTCATCCACGGCTTGTTCGAAGTGATGATGAAGCTGTTGAACATCGTCATCCGCGTCGCGCCGATTGCGGTGGCTTGCCTGATGTTTAACCTCGCCGCTCTGTTCGGCTGGGACTTGCTCGCACGCCTGATGTCTTATGTCGGTGTCGCGCTCGCGGCGATGGCGCTGCACATGTTCGTGGTTTACCCGCTGATCTTGCTGCTGTTCGGGGCCAAGAATCCGGTGGCCTTCTTCGCGCAAATTCGCGAACCGATGGTGGTAGCGTTCTCGACCGCCTCCTCCAACGCCACCCTGCCCGTGTCGCTGCGCGCGGCGGAGACCGAACTCAAGCTGCCCAAGCGCATAGCCCGTTTCGTGCTGACGGTGGGCGCCACCGCCAACCAGAACGGCACCGCTCTGTTCGAAGGCGTGACCGTGCTATTCCTGGCGCAATTTTTCGGCGCCGATCTCACGCTTAGCGACCAACTCCTCGTCATGCTCGTGTGCATTTTGGGCGGCATTGGCACGGCCGGCGTGCCGGCTGGCTCGCTGCCGGTAATCGCCATGATCCTCGCCATGCCGCAAATCGGAGTGCCAGCGGCGGGCATTGGCATCATCCTCGGCGTCGACCGCTTCCTCGACATGTGCCGCACCACCCTGAACGTCGCCGGCGATCTCGTGGTGGCGACGGTGGTGTCCCGCGGCGAAGCCGATGCGCCGCCGACGCAACGCGGCGCCAAAACCGGCGCTGCCGGTCCGTAAGACCCGGCGACATCGAAACTGGGCGCTAGGTCGCTACAGCCCCAGATCCGCCGGCAGCGCCGGGGCTTCGCGCAATAGCGTGATGGCGATGCGGCGATTGCCGGGGAGGGTTGGGTCGTCGGCGAACATCGGCTCGGAATCGGCGCGGCCGGCGATTTGGTAGAATCGGTTGGATGGAATGCCCCGCGCCGCGAGGATGCGGCGGGCGGCGTCGGCGCGGGCGGCGGACAGTTCGAAATTGGAGGCGTAGCGTCCGCCGGGCGCCGAGCCGTCGGTGTGGCCGGAAATGGTCATGCGGTTGGGCAATTGCTCGAGCACTGGGGCGATCGCGTTCAACAGGCGGCGCGCGCGTTCGTTGGGCTGGGCGTCGCCCGATCTGAACATCGAGCGGCCTTCTTGATCGACGATCTGGATGCGCAGGCCTTCCGGGGTCTGCTCGACGATCACGTTGCGCGACAATTCCGCGACATCGGGCATGTCGGCCATGGCCTGGCGGATGGCGATCTCGGCGCGGGCGAACTCGCCGCTCTCGCGCAGCGTGCGGGCGCGGGCGAGCGAGCTCTCGTTCGGGTTTTCCTCACCGCCGGCCGCGGTCTGGCCGGCGGAGGGATTTTCGTCGGCGGCATTGGCGGTGTATTGCGGCTGCGCCGTCGCGGCGACCACCGCCGAACGGCCGTTGCGGACCCCTTCCTCGGCAAAGCTCGTCCCCTGCAACAGTCCCCCGGCGCCGGAGGAGGAGCGGCTGACCGCCGCCGGCGCGAAGAATTCGGCGATGCCGCGGCGCTGCTCGGGGCTGGTGGTGTTGATCAGCCACATCAGCAAGAAGAACGCCATCATGGCGGTAACGAAGTCGGCATAAGCGACCTTCCAGGCGCCGCCATGGTGGCCGCCGCCAGTGATTTTTTTTACCTTCTTTATGATGATGGGTCGTTTGTTGGTCGCCGCTGCCATAATCCGTCCATTGTGGGGGAGAGGCGCGCATTGATGGGCAAACGCGGTTAAGATGGGGTTTCGCGGGCAAGAGGATCGAACAATGGCGAAGGCGGCTTTTATCGGACTTGGGGTGATGGGCGCGCCCATGGCCGGGCATCTGGCGAGCGCCGGCCATCAGGTCGCGGTTTACAACCGCACCGAAGACAAGGCTCGCGACTGGGCCCAGAAACACAAGGGCCGCACCTATTCTTCCGTCGCCAACGCCGTCGATGGCGTCGACATCGTATTCTCCTGCGTCGGCGACGATCGCGACCTGCGCGAAGTGTTCGACGCCGCCGTCTCAACCATGCGCCAGGGGGCGATTTTCGTCGATCACACCACCACCTCGGCCGAATTGGCGCGGGAACTGGCCGCGAAGGCCGACGAACGAGGGCTCGGTTTTCTCGACGCGCCGGTGTCGGGCGGGCAGGCGGGCGCGCAGGCGGGGACGCTCTCGGTGATGGCGGGCGGGCAATCCAGCGTGTTCGCGGAAGCCGAGCCGATCATGCGCGCCTACGCCAAGAACATGACGCTGGTCGGCCCCGCCGGGGCCGGGCAATTGGCGAAAATGGTGAATCAACTTTGCATTGCGGGGACATTGCAGGGCTTGGCCGAGGGGCTGCATTTCGCCAAGCGCTCCGGCCTGGACGTCGAGAAAGTGGTCGCCGCGATCTCGCGTGGGGCCGCGCAAAGTTGGCAGATGGACAATCGTTGGCAAAGCATGATCGAGGGCCGCTTCGATTTCGGCTTCGCCGTGGATTGGATGCGCAAAGACCTGGGTTTGGTGCTCGAAGAAGCCCAACGCAACGGCGCCCAACTAGAACTGGCGGAGCTGATCGACGGCTTTTACGCCGACGTGCAGGCGATGGGAGGGCGGCGCTGGGATACGTCCAGCCTGATCGCCCGGCTGGAGCGCTCGCGTAGTTAGCGCCAAAGTGAAATAAACACTTAATCAACCTGAACGTGAAACCTTGGCCATAAGGCCATGCTTGAATTTGCATGGCCGAACCCGGGGGGGGGGCCATGTCGCCTAAGACGAAGAGTCTGCAGTTTCTCATCTGCGACGAGAACCCCTATGCGCGCCGCTTGGTGACCGAGGTGCTAGCGAATGCGGGATTCGAAAAGGTTCAGCATGCCGCCGATGGCGTGGAATTGCTCAAGCTGACGGTGGAGTTCCAGCCGCGCATTGTGCTGACCACCTCGCGCGTGCCGGGGCTGTCGGGACTTGAATTCACCCGCATGATCCGCGGCGGCTATAAGGGCGTCAATCGCGCGCTCGCCATTATCGTGATGACCGATACACCCACGCAGAAATTCATCGACGCGGCGCGTGAAGCCGGGGCCGACGAATTACTGGTGCGGCCGTTCACCGGGCGGGCGGTGCTCGCGCGCGTCGAGGCGGTGCTGCTGCGCCCGCGCCGCTTTGTTGAAAGCGTCAATTATGTCGGCCCCTGCCGGCGCCGGCGCATGCTGGAAGAATATGAGGGGCCGATGCGGCGCTTCACCGACCCGCTGGAATCGATGGAAAAGCCGCTGTGGGAGAACGAGGCCAACCGCGACTTGGTGTGCAAATGCGTGACCCGCATCTCCGAGCTGGCCAGCGAACTCACGCCCGGGGACCGGCGCAAACTGCGTGAGATTTACGCCGCGGTGCGCGACACCGAACAATTGGCCGACGATGTGCGCGACCAATTCATGGGCGACGCGGCGCGTTCGCTCGGGCGCTATATCACCGCCATCGGCGGCGCCGGCGCGATCGATCAGGAAGTGCTGTCCACCCACATCGACGCGCTGCAGAAGCTTGGCGTGCTCGGCTCGCAATATCAGGTCGAGCGCGAGGACTTGGTGCTCGGGCTGGTAAAGGTGGTGGACAAGCGGCTCGGCCGCAAACCCGCGCCCGGCGGTACGCGCGCGGCGTGAGCCGGGTCGCGGCGCGCGCACGCGTCCGGCGCCACCGCCATTTCATCCCAGCAGCTCCGCCGCGCGCGGGGCGAAATAGGTGATGATGCCGTCGGCGCCGGCGCGCTTGAAGGCCAGCAACGTCTCCATCATGACCCGCTCTTCGTCGATCCAGCCATTGGCGCCGGCGGCCTTGATCATCGCGTATTCGCCCGAGACCTGAAACGCGAAGGTGGGCAGGCCGAACGTGTCCTTCACCCGGCGCACGATGTCGAGATAAGCCAGGCCCGGCTTCACCATCACCATGTCGGCGCCTTCGGCGATGTCCATGGCCACCTCGCGCAATGCTTCGTCGCTGTTGCCGGGATCCATCTGATAGGTGCGCTTGTCGCCGGGATTGGCGACCGAGCCCGCGCCCAGTTTCCCGGACCCGATGGCTTCGCGGTAGGGGCCGTAAAAGCCGGACGCGTACTTGGCCGCGTAGGACATGATCAGCGCATCCTGGAAACCTTCCCGGTCAAGCGCCGTGCGGATGGCGCCGACGCGCCCGTCCATCATGTCCGAGGGGGCGACTATGTCGGCCCCTGCCTTGACCTGGATCAAGGCCTGCTCGGCCAACACTTTTACCGTCTCGTCATTCTGGATGCGCCCGTCCTTGAGGAGCCCGTCATGGCCATGGTCGGTAAACGGATCGAGCGCGACATCGACCATGATCCCCACTTCCGGGGCGGCGTCCTTCATGGCGGCGACCGCACGGCAGACCAGGCCGTCCGGGTTAAGCGCTTCGCTGCCCGCGGCATCCTTTTTGGCGGGGTCGATATGGGGAAAGACGGCGATGGCTGGAATGCCCAGCGCCGCGGCCCGCTTGGCCGCCGCCGCCGCCGCCGCCAGCGACAGCCGCGGCGCGCCGGGCATGGCTGTCACCGGAATTGCAGGTTCGTTCCCCTCATGGATCACTATGGCCCAGATCAAGTCGTTCACGCCGAGCCGGTGCTCTCGCACCAAGCGGCGCACCCAGTCCGATTGACGCAGCCGGCGCGGGCGAGCGGAGGGGTATTGACTGCTGTAGCTCATGCGAATGGCTCGCAACTATCCAAAGAATTTACTGCGCCTATGCGCCCCAGTTACCTTGTTCGGTGGAAACATCCTATAATGGTGTTGGCGAAAGCCAGCCCGAGGCGCCGATCGTGAGAGCAGAGGACAAGCAGGTTTTCGAGGACGCCGTCGCCGCCGTGAAGGCGGAGGGGCGCTACCGGGTGTTCGCCGATATCATGCGCGAGCGCGGGCGGTTTCCCCGCGCCAGGCTGCGGATGGAGAACGGGGCCAGCCGCGAGATCATCGTCTGGTGCTCGAACGATTATCTGGGACAGGGCCAAAGCCCGGAAGTGATCAAGGCCGCCCATGCCGCCATCGACGCGGTCGGCGCCGGCGCCGGCGGCACCCGCAATATTTCCGGCACCACTTCCTATCACGTCGATCTCGAACGCGAACTGGCGTTGTTGCACGCCAAGGAAGCCGCTCTGCTGTTCACCTCTGGGTATGTCTCCAACGACGCCACCCTGGCGACCTTGGGCAAGCTGTTTTCGAATTTGTGGATTTTCTCCGATGCCGCCAACCACGCTTCGATGATCGAGGGCGTTCGCCGCTCCGGCAGCCAGAAGCGCATTTTCCGCCACAACGATTTGCAGCACCTCGAAGCCCTGATCAACGAAGCGCCGGCCGATGCGCCCAAGCTGATCGCCTTCGAGAGTGTCTATTCCATGGATGGCGACACCGCGCCGATCGCCGCCATCTGCGATGTCGCCGAAGCTTACGGGGCGATGACCTATCTCGATGAAGTGCACGGCGTTGGCCTTTACGGCGAAACCGGCGGCGGCGTCGCCGAACGCGACGGGGTGATGCACCGGGTGGATTTCATCGAAGGCACGCTGGCCAAGGCGTTCGGGACCATGGGCGGCTACGTCACCGGCCCCGCCGTGGCCATGGACGCAATTCGCTCCTCGGCTGCCGGCTTCATTTTCACCACCTCGCTCGCGCCCTCGATCGCGGCGGCGGCGCTCGAGAGCGTGCGCCTGGTCAAGGCCTGCCCGCACATGCGCGACCGCCTAGCCGAGCGCGCCGAGCGGCTGAAGGCGCTGCTGCGCGAGGCCGGCCTGCCGGTAATGGATTCCTCAACCACCCATATCGTGCCGGTGCGCGTGGGCGATGCGGCGCTGTGCAAGCAGGTTTCCGATGCGCTGCTCTACGAGCACGGCATCTACGTGCAGCCGATCAATTACCCGACCGTGCCGCGCGGAACCGAGCGATTGCGCTTCACACCTTCGCCCTTCCATGACGATGCCATGATGGACGATCTGGTGGCGGCGATGCGTTCGGTGTGGGCCAAGCTCATCTTGGGCAAGGCGGCGTGAGCCCGGGCGGCGAACCCCAGAGTGAAGTGATCTTCGAAATTACGCGCGTGGGCGATGTTCAAAGGGTCGCCGCGATTGATGTCGCCAGCGGCGTCGAGGTCGTGATCCAGGCGCCGGCCAACGCGGCTCTGGTCGATGTGCGCACGCTGGCGCTGCGTAAGCTGGAGCGAGCGCTGGCGGGGGACCCGCCCCCGCCGCCGCCGGAGCGGCGCGGCAAGCTGATCTAATGCGTCGCCAAACAAGGGCTTGGTAGCGTCTCAGCGCCGCTCGGACCGACCGGAGGCGCTCTCAAAGCCGCCACACACACTTCGGGGCGGACCGCACGCTTTTCGCCAATTCTGTTGAAAAACTCTGTTTTGGGGTCAGCGCCGAAATTTGCTTGCGCACTGAGCCGCGTCGGGCATCGTCGACACGAAGGGATCGCGAGACACGCCACAAATCTCGCCCTGGCGGTCGCTAGAACCGCCCAACTTGCTTCTGGTGGCGATGCTCCCTTGCACAATAAAATCCCGAAAAATCACACGCACTCTTGCAGAGGAATTTTTCATCAGAATTCGCCGAGAACGGTCACTCGATCAGGCGCGCCGTGCGATTGTCTTTTCCATCAATCCGACGCCCATACGATAAATGTTCTCCCAGAATTTGATCGCTTCGGCGTCGCTCATGCCAATCGGCTCGAACTCGCCCGACCAAGTCAGCTGCGAAGACGAAGCATCCATGGGCGAAACAGCCATCGTCGCCCGGTAGGCACTCACGGGGAGTGGTGATCGCACGATGGAATAACTGTAGAAGAACTCACCCTGGGCCTCCAATCGATCAACGATCTGTCGTCCGTCCTCTAAGGTCAACGTCCGACGAGCGCCGACACCCTCGCCTTCTTGAACGCAAGCGTCCGCCGGGCGCCCCGACCATCGGCCGGTATCGCCGAAATCACCGATCAGCGCCCATAGGTCGGAGGCCGGCAGGTTGAACAGGTGCACCAATCGCGCACTCGGCATGACTTTCCCTCACCATCTCTTTTCAATCAAAAAAAATTCGATGCAACGGGTATAATGGAAGGTTAGGAAAGGGCCATTCCGGCCCGGGCAGCCACATTGTGACGACCGACGGGGTCGCTCAAGACCTTCCGTTCGGGCCCCAGCCGCCCGACCGGACGAAAGTCGCCGACAAGCGACATTTGCCCGGCCTAGAGACCGTCTCCCTCAAGGACAACGACCAGCGCGGCTTAAGCAGCCAACCACTACTCGCATTCGTCGACCTCGTCGTATTCGCCTTCCTCTTGCACTGGTTCGACAACGCGGGGCGGATATTGGGTGAGATATTGACCGATCACACTCCATCGCGCCCAGCCGCGTTGACCATTGGCGCGCTCGACGCGAATCCACGTCCCGCTGCTTGAATTGTACAAACGTTGCCGCGGCTCCCACTCGACGCCCCCGTCGACGCCCTCGATGAGATCACCCCGGCGCCAAACGGTTTGCCACTTGCAAACATCTTCGACCGCGTAGACGACATCGCCTGCGTTCATCCCGCTATAACCGGAGATAACTACACCGCGCGGCGCCGCAACGAAGCGCGCACTCTCAAGCATGAGCACAACCTCGTTCCCATTGATCCGGCCGACGCGCCGCGAGGTTGGATTTGGCTCCATGTAGATTGGCACCTGCGTGTTGGTGCGCCAGCGTAAGACGGGGCACTCGTCTGGAGTTTCCTCGCAGATTGTATGGAATGCGAAGAGACCATATTCCAGCGGCAACCCTTCGTCGGTCGGCAACGGGCGCCCAGGCGGCTCACCGCCCGTGACCTCCACCGACCACGGCAAGGGCGGCGCATTCGGTCCTCTCGCCCATTTCAAGCAGCCGCTTATATAGGTCCCCAAACCACCGTGGCAGCTGTCCGCGGCAAAGCAATTCAGTTCGTCCCACCCCAAGCGCTCCCAAGTGCGAGGGTTAAGATCGCTCTGCCTGTAACAGGTCGCATCCGCTGCAGGCGCCCGGGTATCCGCCACGGCGGGGGCCGCGGCACAGCCCGCCAACGCTCCCGAGAACACGACGCATGACGCCAGCACCGCCCAACAATGTCGCATGACTCACTCCACCGAAGCTCCTGCGAGAGAATAAGCGCGTCGGGGGATACGCGCGAACTCTTACTGGCAATTTCCGCAACTTTACCCGCGTCGCGGCCCGCCCCCTTTGAATCAGGGTTTGGGGCGCTGAGTAGTACCGGCATGTTGCCGGCGTTCTCGCGGCGCGGCGCGAAGGAGACCCCCCGTCTCGCTGTAATGCCCCGCTGCGCAGGCGCGCAGATCAAGGAGCCGCGTCCGGGGTTGGATGTCAAACAGGCATTCCCGCATTTTCGCTCTGCGGCGGCTTCGGGCCATTCTGGCTCAGGTCGCCACATTGTTACGATCGGCGGGATCGCCCTAGACCCGACATTCCTGCCGAAGGGCGCGATTTGGCCGCAGATCACCGGTTTCGAGTGGCGCCCACACGGGTTTGCAGGCTTTGCGTGACCGCGTCCAAGACCCTATGCTAAGGCCCGCAGATTCTTCTGATGAGGCCGGAATGACGCACGCGACCGCACGCGCCGCCGATGGGCGCGACCATTTTTTCTCCGGCGATTTGGCCGGTGCCGATCCCGATGTCAGCGCTGCCATCAAATCGGAATTGCGCCGCCAGCAACGCCAGGTCGAACTCATCGCCTCGGAAAATATCGTTTCGCGGGCGGTGCTGGAAGCGCAGGGCTCGGTGCTGACCAATAAATACGCCGAAGGCTATCCAGGCCGGCGCTACTATGGCGGTTGCGAGCATGTGGACGAAGTCGAGCGCCTCGCCATCGACCGCGCCAAGCGTCTGTTCGACTGCAAATTCGCCAACGTGCAGCCTCATTCCGGCGCCAACGCCAACCAGGCGGTGTTCTTCGCGCTGTTGCAACCCGGCGATAAATTCCTCGGCATGGATCTGGCCTGCGGGGGGCACCTCACGCACGGCTCGCCGGTCAACATTTCCGGCAAGTGGTTCAACCCGGTCGCCTATGGCGTGCGCGAGGACGATCATCTGATCGATTATGATCAGGTGGCCGAGATTGCGCGGCGCGAGCGGCCGAAACTGATCCTGGCCGGCGCCTCGGCTTATTCGCGCCAGATCGATTTCGCCCGCTTCCGCGCCATCGCCGATGAAGTCGGCGCGGTGCTAATGGTGGACATGGCGCACTACGCTGGGCTGATCGCCGGGGGCGTCTATCCCTCTCCCCTTCCGCACGCGCACGTGGTGACGACGACAACGCACAAAACCCTGCGCGGTCCGCGCGGCGGCATGATCCTCTGCAACGACGAAGAGATCGGCAAGAAGATCAATTCGGCGGTGTTCCCGGGCCTGCAGGGCGGCCCGCTGATGCACGTGATCGCCGCCAAGGCGGTGAGCTTCGGCGAAGCGCTGCGGCCGGAGTTCAAGCTCTACGCGCAAGCCACGCTCGAGAATGCGCGCGCGTTGGCGGCGCGGCTTATCGAGAACGGTTTAGCCGTCGTTTCGGGCGGCACCGACAGCCATCTCATGTTGGTTGATTTGCGCCCGAAGCAAGTCACCGGCAAAGCCGGCGAGCAAGCGCTCGAACGCGCGCTCATCACCTGCAACAAAAACGGCATTCCGTTCGATCCGGAAAAGCCGATGGTGACTTCCGGGGTGCGGCTCGGCTCGCCCGCCTGCACCACGCGCGGCTTCGGCCCGGCCGAGTTCCGGCAGGTGGCCGACCTGATCTGCGAAGTTCTGGACGGATTGCAGAAGTCCAATGGCGACAATGCCGCCACCGAAGCCGCGGTCGCCGCCAAGGTGGAGGCGCTGACGGCGCGGTTTCCAATCTATAACTAAATTTTCGCGATTACTTGCGGCTTCGGTCCGCGTGTGCCTGCCGAGCGGTGGCGCCGGCGCGCGCGGGCGCTTCTGTGCTCCGCTCTGGTTTTATTTGCTTTACACGCGAAACCGCCGTCGGGAACACACCAATTCTCAAAAAGAAATACAAAAATTACACGATTGTTATTTTCATTTCAGCGCGGTGACATGTGCCTAGGGCAAGCTCAATGCATGTAATGAAGAACCACATTACTTGCAGGGGGAAATTATGGGTGTCGCTTTACTGAATCCGGCGTTGCAGCCGAGGTTTGTTAACCATTTGACCAACGCAGCTCTTGTAGATGCGCGCGCCGGCGGCGCCTTCGTCGTCACGGCTCAGCAGAGCATAATTTCGATGGGGTTGTACGACCCCGTGACCGGCTTGCCGCTGGCGACCACGGTCTGGGGATACGGCGTCAATGCACCGGTTGCGACCGATCCGCACCATCCTGGCAACGGCTCGGCCGGCTATGGCGGCCCGACTATTTTGACGCGCACGAACGTGCCGATCCAAGTAAAATGGGCCAACGCGTTGCCGACCGATCTTCCAGGTGGGCATTTGCTGCCGCTCGATACCAGCATCCATATGGCGCACACCGGGCACGGCGGCGCCGAGCCGATGGATCACGCTTTGATCCCGACTGTGGTCCACCTCCACGGCGGCCACGTCGCCGCCAGCAGCGACGGCCACCCCGACGCTTGGGTGACGCAGGATCCGCTGGTGAAGGGCACGCCCGATCAGCTCGAATATTATACCTATGACAACAGTCAGGAAGCCTCGACGCTCTGGTATCACGATCACGCCATGGGCTTCACGCGCCTCAATCTATTCGCGGGCCTGGCTGGTACTTATGTCATCGAAGATCAAAACCGGCTGAACCTCATCGCCGCCGGCGCATTGCCGACCACTTTGGGCGTCTTCGACACGGTGCTGATGGTGCAGGACAAGTCGTTCAAAGCCGACGGCGAACTCTATTTCCCCGGCGGTGCGCCCGATGATCCGATTCCGGGCACATACGATCCGGCAACCGGCGTTTGGGAAACCGTCGCTGACGGCTTGCCGCCCGATTATCTCGAGCGCGGCGGCGCATACCCCACCACATTGCCCGAATATTTCGGTGACTTCATCCTGGTCAACGGACAAGCCTGGCCGCACGCCCACGTCGAGCAAGCCGATTATCTGTACCGCTTGGTCAACGGCTCGGACTCGCGCTTCTACGTGCTGCAACTCGACAATGCGAACGTCAAAGTCACGCTGATCGGCGCCGACGGCGGCTTGATGCCGACCGCGAGAGTGATCATGGACGGCGATGGCGTACAGGAAATGGGCGAGCAGATCGTGCTCGCGCCCGGCGATCGTCTCGAATTGCTGTTCAACTTTTCCAACGTGCCGGTTGGCGGCGTGGCGACATTGCTCAATGTCGGACCGGCGTTCGAGCCGTTTAAAGGTTTAAACCCGGACGGAAGCCTCAATATCGCCGCAGCCGCGACCATCGACGATTCCACCGGCCAGATCATGCAATTCAAGGTTCGCGATAATCTCGCCGCGGCCAACGAATTCCATTCCAACATCGTCGACGGCGCTGTGCTGAACGCTGCCTATGTGGCCAAGATGGAAGCCTCCGCCGTTCGCGCCCGCAAGCTTGCGCTGTTCGAGGGCGAGGACGAGTTCGGCCGCATTCACCCGCTGCTCGGCCTGGCCGAGGATTCCGTCGATATCAACGGCAAGCCGATCAAGGCCGGCCCGCTCTCGTGGGAAATGCCGATCACCGAGGCGCCGAAGCTTGGCGACACCGAAGTGTGGGAAGTGTTCAACTACACCGAGGACGCGCACCCGGTTCACTTGCATTTGGTGCAGTACCAGGTGCTTGGCCGCTTCAAGATTTCCGAGTTCGATCTCGACGGCGACGGCTATCTCAACGATCTGGGCGAGCAAATTCCGCTCTACCCGGAAGATTTGGGCAACCAGGACACGATCTGGGTCGGCCCCGGCGAGGCGCTCAAGATCATTTCGACGTGGGATCGGCCCGGCGAGTTCGTCTGGCACTGCCACATTCTCTCGCACGAAGATCACACCATGATGCGCCCGCTGCAGGTGATCAACACCATCAACGGAACCGCGCGCGCCGATCGCTTGACCGGAACCGACGACATCGACGAGATCACCGGCGGGCGCGGCAATGACGTGATCGACGCCGGCGCAGACAATGACCGGTTCGTCGCCACGATCAGAGACGGCAATGACCGCTATTATGGCGGCCTCGGCTCGGACACGCTTGATCTTTCCGCGATCACCGCGGCGACCAAGGTGACGCTGAACAGCTCGGCGGCGGCGAATTCCTGGGGCGGCGCCTCGGGCGACCAGATCGGCTCGGACCGTCTCTACAGCATCGAGAACGTCCTCGGCGGCGCCGGCAATGATGAAATCATCGGCAATGGGGAGCAGAACCTGTTGTCCGGCGGCCGCGGCCGCGATGTCATCAACGGGCGCGGCGGCGACGACACCATCGTCGGCGGCCTCGGCAATGACCGCCTCACGGGCGGCGCTGGTTCCGACACCTTCATCTACTTCCGCGAGGCCGGCGAGAACGCCTTCAATCTTGGCCGCGACGTGATCACCGATTTCGACGCGACCTCGCCGACTCATGATGTGCTGATGCTCGACAATCGCATGTTCGCCAGCTTTGCCGACATGCTCGCCGCCAACGCCATCGTGCAGGTCGGTCGCAATGTCGTGATCACCTACGACCACAACAACACCATCACCTTGACAGGGGTCCAACTCGCTGACCTGGCCGCCAACGCACCGGACGTTTTCGGGTTTGGCTGATTTGCCTGCCAGCGAGGCCGGGCGGCGGGGCGCCTGGGGGCGTTAATGGGCTCGGGGCGAATTGGCCCCCGGGCCCAGCGCTGGCCAGGCGATACGCCGCATCGCCCGCCGCGCATGGGGCTTGGATCGACTCGGTTTGCGCGGGACACTGGGGCGATCCAATCGACCGAGGCCGCCCCATGCGTTGTCCCTTTTGCTCCAACGAAGACACCCAGGTGAAGGACAGCCGTCCGACCGAGGATGGCGCCGCCATTCGCCGCCGCCGCCAATGCGACAAATGCGGATCCAGGTTCACGACCTTCGAGCGTGTTCAGCTCAGGGATCTCGTCGTGCTCAAACGCTCCGGCAGGCGCGTGCCGTTCGACCGCGACAAGCTGGCGCGTTCGCTGGCGATCGCTTTGCGCAAGCGCCCGATCGAGCAGGACCAAATCGAGCAGATGATCTCCGGCATCGTTCGCAAGCTGGAAAGCCAGGGTGAGAGCGAGGTCACTTCCGAGATTATCGGCGGCATGGTGATGGAGGCGTTGGCCCAGCTCGATCCGGTGGCCTATGTCCGCTATGCCTCGGTCTACCAGGACTTCCAGGAGACCTCCGATTTCGCGAAATTCATCGAGGAAGCGCGAAAGAAGAAGCGCGGCGGCGCCGGGACGGATTAGGCGCCGCGCCAATATGGCGGCGTCTTTGCTGCAGCTTGCACATCTCGCGTCGGTCCATATTCGGTCGGTGCCAAGCTGGGTCGCATTTCACATCCGAGACGCTAGACTGGCCGCATGAGCCGCCCGCACGTCATTCTCAAACTGGCGACCAGCCTCGATGGCCGCATCGCCACCGCCTCCGGCGAGAGCCGTTGGATTACCGGCGAAGCCGCGCGCGCCGAAGTGCATCGCATGCGCGCCGGCGTGGACGCGGTGATGATCGGTGCGGGCACGGCGCGGGCGGACAATCCCTCGCTGCTGGCGCGCACCGGGCCCGCGCCGCTGCGCCAGCCGCTGCGGGTTGTGGTGACCACGCGGCTGGAGATTTTGCCGCAAGGGCGCTTGTTCGAGGATTTGGCGCTATCGCCGCTGTTGCTGTTCGGCGCCGAGCGAGCCAACCCGGCGCGTCACGCCATCCTCGAGGCCGCCGGGGCGCGGATCGAGCAGGTTCCCCGCGCTGGCGATGGTTTGGACATCGCCGCATTGCTTGCGCGCTTGGCCGAACTTGGCGTGGGCAAACTGCTCTGCGAGGGCGGCGGCAAGTTGGCGGCGTCGCTGATCGGCGCGGGGCTGGTGGACCGGCTGGAATGGTTTCGCGCGCCGATCCTGTTGGGCGGCGACGCCCGGCTGGCGCTTGGCGAATTGGGGTTACCTCAACTCGCCGCCGCTCCCGCCTGGCGCAGAATTGCGCTGGCCGAGCTTGGCCCCGATCTCTGGGAAAGCTATGAGCGGGTCTGATGTTTACCGGTATTGTCACCGCGATGGGAGAAGTGAGCGCGGTCGAGCGCCGCGCGGGACTAGTGCGGCTGGCGATCGACAGCGGTTATGATCCGGCTGGCGTCGCGATCGGCGCTTCGATTTCCCATGACGGGTGTTGCCTCACATTAGTGGAGGTCGCCTCGCGCTCCGGGGGCATGCGCCATGTGGTCGAGGTGGCGCCGGAGAGCTTGGCGCTCACCACCTTGGGCGGACTGCAGGTCGACGATCAGGTGAATCTCGAGCGTTCGCTTCGCGTCGGCGACGAATTGGGCGGCCACATGGTCTTGGGCCACGTTGACGGACTGGGCGAGGTGCTCGGCGTGACCCAGGACGGAGAGGGCTATCGGCTGCGCATCAAGCCGCCCCATGCAATCGAAAACCTGATTGCGCGGAAGGGCTCGGTCGCGGTGGCGGGCGTGTCGCTGACGGTGAACGAGGTGGATGGGCAGGGCTTCGGCGTGCTGATCATTCCGCACAGCTGGAGCGTTACCACTTTGTCGAAACTGAAAGCAGGCGATAGGGTGAACCTTGAAGCCGACGTGATGGCCCGCTATGCGGCGCGCCTCATCGAAGCTCGGAGCAAGTCCTGATGGCGGCCAAGCCGTCTCCCACCGCCGATTTCAAGCGCGCCATCTCGCCAATCCCCGAGATTATCGAGGAAGCGCGCGAGGGGCGCATGTTCATTCTGGTGGACGCCGAGGATCGCGAAAACGAAGGCGACCTGGTTATCCCAGCGCAATTCGCCACCCCCGCGCAGGTGAATTTCATGGCCAAGCACGGGCGCGGCCTCATCTGCCTGGCGCTCACCGCCGAGCGCACCCGGCTTTTGGGGCTGGAGCCGATGGCGCCGCGCAACCAGACCCGGCTGCGCACCGCGTTCACGGTGTCGATCGAGGCGCGTGAGGGCGTGTCCACCGGCATTTCCGCGCACGACCGCGCCCACACCATCGCCGTCGCCATCGACGCCAGCAAGGGCGCCGACGACATCGTCTCGCCCGGCCATGTGTTCCCGCTTACCGCGCGCGACGGCGGCGTGCTGGTGCGGGCCGGGCACACCGAGGCAAGCGTCGATATCGCGCGCCAGGCCGGACTCAACGCCTCGGCGGTGATTTGCGAGATCATGAACGATGATGGCTCAATGGCGCGTTTGCCCGAACTGGTCGCTTTCGCGCAATTCCATAATCTGAAGATTGGCGCCATCGACGAATTGATCGCCTATCGCCGCGTCACCGAGAGCACGGTCGATCGCCTGCTGGAGGCCCCGTTCGACACCCGCGCCGGCGCGGGCTTCAAGCTGGTGGTGTTCCGCAACCGGCTCGACAATGTCGAACACGCCGCCCTGGTGAAGGGCGAGATCCAGCCGGATCAGCCAGTGTTGGTGCGGGTGCACCGGGTCGATTTCGGCGCCGACGTGGTAGGCGGCGACGGCGAGCGCGCTGGCCTCATCGACCGCGCGATTGCCGAGATCGACAAGGAAGGCGCCGGCGTGCTGGTGCTGTTGCGCGATCTCGATCGGGATGGGTTGTCAAAGCGCCTGTCCGGCTTCACGCTGACGCCGGAACAGGCCACCGACAACGCCAACCGCATGATCGGCGTCGGCTCGCAAATCCTGCGTGAGCTCGGCGTTCGGCGCATGGTAGTTCTGGCCAACACGCCCGCCAGGCTGGTTGGGCTCGAAGGCTATGGCCTGCATGTCGATGGCTGGCGAGGGTTCTCGACGTGAAGGATGGCGAGAGATCCGCCGCGATCAAGCTTCCCGGCGCGCGCTTGCTGATGGTGACGGCCCCCTATTATCGCGCCATCGCCGATCAGTTGCAGGCCGGCGCCCGGGCGGCGGCGGGGGACGCGCAAGCGGGGCTGGAATCTGTTGTTGTTCCTGGCGCATTCGAGATTCCAGCGGCGATTGCTCACGCCGCGCACGGCGGTAGCTTTGACGGCTTTATCGCACTCGGCTGCGTGGTGCGGGGCGAGACCAGCCATTACGATTATGTCTGCGGCGAAAGCGCGCGCGGGCTGATGGATTTGTCGCTGCGCGAGGGCCTTGCCATCGGCTACGGCATTCTCACCGTCGAGACCCTCGCCCAGGCCGAGGCGCGCGCCGATCCCGCCCGCGGCGACAAGGGCGGCGAGGCCGCGCGCGCGGCGCTGGCGATGATCGCGCTGAAGCGCAGCTTCGCTGGCGCGGGGCCATGATCGCCGCCGATCAAGGCGCGCGCCGCGCGGCGCGCTTGGCGGCAGTGCAGGCGCTCTACCAGATGGAGTTGGGCGGGGCCTCGACCGCCGATGTGATCGCCGAGTTCGACGCCGGCAAGCTGCCGCTCGGGAGCGAGGCGAACTATGCCGGCGTCGAGGGCGATGCCGGCTTGTTCAAGCTGCTGATCGATGGCGCGGTCAACCGGCAAGCTATTATCGATCGCGCCATCGCCCGTCACCTGGGCAAGAATTGGCGCCTCGACCGGCTCGACGCGGTGGCGCGCGCGATCCTGCGCGCTGGCGCGACCGAGCTTGAACAATGCGCCGCTACCCCGGTTGCGGTGGTGATCGACGAATATGTCGAGATCGCCAAGGGCTTCCTCGATACCGCGGAGATCGGCTTCATCAACGCCACGCTCGACGCTTGCGCCAAGGATTTTCGCGCGTGAGCCATGATGTGGACAGCCCGGCCGACGAATTCGACATCATCCGCGATTTGTTCGCGCCCCTGGCCACGGACGCGGCGGCACGTGGGCTGACCGACGACGCCGCCGTGCTGGCGCCGCGTGGGCCGCTTGTGATCACCACCGATGCGATCGTCGAGGGCGTACATTTCTTGCCCAACGATCCCATCGCGACGGTGGCCAAGAAGGCGCTGCGGGTCAACCTTTCCGATCTGGCCGGGAAGGGCGCAAGGCCGGTCGGCGCGCTGCTGACCCTGATCTGGCCAAACCATCGCCCCGCCGCCGAAATCGCGGCATTCGCGCATGCGCTTGGCGAGGATCTGCGCCGCTACGGCGTCGCGCTGTGGGGCGGCGACACCACTTCGACGCCAGGCCCGCTCACGGTGTCGATGACCTTGTTCGGCGCGCCCTTGGCCGATCGCACGCCCTCTCGCGCCGACGCTGTCGCGGGCGAGGATCTCTGGCTGTCGGGGCCGGTGGGCGATGCGTATCTCGGCCTGCTCGCCGCCAGGCGGGGCGATGCGGCGGCCGCCGATGTGATCAACCGCTACCGCGTTCCCGAGCCTCGCGGCGATTGCGCGGCGCTGATCGCGGCCCATGGCGGGGCGGCGATGGATGTCTCCGATGGGCTGATCGCCGATGCCCGCAAGCTGGCGTACGCTTCCGGCGTAGCGCTTCGCGTCGAGGCGGCGGCTGTGCCGCTTTCCACCACGGCGCGAGCGGCGTTGGCGCAAGGCGCGGCGACGCTGGCCGACCTGTTCACAGGCGGCGACGATTACGAACTCCTATTCACCGCCGCCCCCGCGCTACGCGATCTGCTGGCGGCAGCGGGCATGCACCGAATCGGCTGCGCCGAGGCCGGCGAGGGCGTCGATGTGTTCGTGGCTGACGGGTCCCGCCTGGCGTTCGCCAGCGCTGGTTTTTCCCACCGCCTCGGCTGTTAGGGTTTCGCTAACGCTTAGCGCCGACCTTGGCCGGCGAAGGAGCATTCCCATGAAGCGCGCCCTGGTGATGGCATTGCTGGCGTCTACCCTGCTGGCTGGACTGGCCAATTCGCGAGCTTTCGCCTCGGGCGCGCCGGCGCACCCCAAGGCAGGCGCCGAGCCGGCTCAGCCTACCGCCAGCGCCCGCGGCATGGATGCGCCCTACCTCGCCGTGCCGGTGGTCCGCAACGGCCGTTTGGCCAATTATCTGTTTGTTTCCATTCGCATCGAGATCTCCGACCGGGTCGATTTGTGGGCCACGCGGGAGAAGGCGCACTTCCTTCGCGACGCCCTGGTCCGGGTCAGTCATACCGCCGACTTGGCCGATGCCAACGACGTCAATCTCCTCGACGAGGCGCGCGCCATCGCCGCCTACCGGGCCGTCGCAATTGAGACTCTGGGCGAGCGGGCGGTGGGGCCAATCACAATCACCGCCTCCTATTCCAGCCGCGGCGGGGGCGTCTGAGCTCACTCAGGCGACGCCCGCGCGCGTGGTGGATTGCGTCCGCGCGTGCGTTTTGGCAGTAACACGCCACCTTTGGGGGAAGCGCGCTCGTTGACGACTGTCGCGGGCAGCGGCCAACCCATTCCCCAACCAGCGCGGCCCCGCGTTCAGGATAAGGCAACATGAACCAAGATTTGATCCTTTGGCTGGTCGTGGCCAGCGGCTTGATCGCTGCGCTTTATGGTTGGCTCGAAACCCAAGTCATCACCAAGGCCAGCCCCGGCAATGAGCGGATGCAGGAAATCGCCGCCGCCATCCAGGAAGGCGCGCGCGCTTATCTGAAGCGCCAATATTCGACCATCGCCTTGGTGGGCGTGGGCGTGTTCGTGGTGCTGGCGGTGGCGTTCTGGCCGATCTGGCAAATACCCGTGGGCTTTGTCATCGGCGCGGTGCTTTCAGGCGCTGCTGGCTTCATCGGCATGAACGTTTCGGTGCAGGCCAATGTGCGCACCGCGGAAGCCTCGCGCACTTCGCTCGCGGCTGGCTTACGCATGGCGTTCAAGGCCGGCTCGGTCACCGGCATGTTGGTGGCGGGCGGGGCGTTGTTTGGTGTTGCGTTTTATTATCTGCTGCTCACCACCGGCTTTTTCGGCATTTTAGCGCCGCTCGATCCCACCGACCGCACGGTGGTCGATAGTCTGATCGCGCTTGGCTTCGGCGCTTCGCTGATTTCGATTTTCGCCCGTTTGGGCGGGGGCATCTTCACCAAGGGCGCCGATGTCGGCGGCGACATGGTCGGCAAGGTCGAGGCCGGCATTCCCGAGGACGATCCGCGCAATCCCGCCACCATCGCCGACAATGTCGGCGACAATGTCGGCGATTGCGCGGGCATGGCGGCGGATTTGTTCGAGACCTATGCGGTCAGCACCGTCGCCACCATGGTGCTCGCCTCGATCCTGTTCCGCGGCCAGACCGAGGTGAACGCGATCATGCTGCTGCCGCTGGCTATCGGCGGAATCGCCATTCTGGCTTCGATCGTCGGCTCGTATTTTGTACGCCTGGGCGCTTCCCAGAACATCATGGGCGCGCTCTACAAGGGCCTGCTGGTCGCCGGCGTGCTGTCGGCGGGCGGACTGGCGCTGGCCATCGCCGCAACGGTAGGCTTTGGCGCGATCGCGCCCGCTTCCGGCTATCCCAAGATCACCGGCGCCGACCTCATGGCTTGCGGCCTGATCGGTCTTGCCGTCACCGGCGCCATTGTCTGGATCACCGAATACTACACCGGCACCGGCTTCCGCCCGGTGAAGAGCATCGCCAAAGCCTCGGTCTCGGGCCACGGCACCAATGTCATCCAGGGCCTAGCCGTGTCGATGGAATCGACGGCGCTGCCGGCGCTCACCATCGTCGTCGGCATTATCGGTTGCAACGCGCTGGCGGGCCTGTTCGGCATCGCCATCGCCGTCACCGCCATGCTGTCGGTGGCCGGCATCATCGTCGCGCTCGACGCCTTCGGCCCCGTCACCGACAACGCCGGCGGCATCGCCGAAATGGCCGATCTGCCTAAGGAAGTACGCGTCACCACCGATGCGCTCGACGCCGTCGGCAACACCACCAAGGCCGTCACCAAGGGCTACGCCATCGGCTCGGCGGGGCTGGGCGCACTAGTGCTTTTCGCGGCTTATTTCGAGGATCTGAAATACTACGCAGCCAACCCCAACGAATTCGCGTTCTTCGATGGCGTCGTTCCCGACTTCGCCTTGAGCAACCCGTTCGTGATCGTCGGCTTATTCATCGGCGGCTTGTTGCCTTACCTGTTCGGCGGCTGGTCGATGACCGCGGTCGGGCGCGCGGCGGAGGCGGTGGTGACCGAAGTACGCCGCCAGTTCAAGGAAATCCCCTGCATCATGGAGCGCACCGCTAAGCCCGATTACGGCAAGGCGGTCGATATCCTGACGCAAGCGGCGATCAGGGAGATGATCGTGCCGTCGATGCTGCCGGTGCTGGCCCCGATCGCGCTGTTCTTCGTCATCTACGCCATCGCTGGCCCAAGTCAGGCGCTGGCGGCCCTGGGGGCGCTGCTGGTCGGGGTGATCGTCACCGGGCTGTTCGTGGCTATCTCGATGACCTCCGGCGGCGGCGCTTGGGACAATGCCAAGAAGCTGATCGAGGAAGGCCATTACGGCGGCAAGGGTTCGGACGCGCACAAGGCCGCCGTCACCGGCGACACCGTCGGCGACCCCTACAAGGACACCGCCGGCCCCGCCGTGAACCCGATGATCAAGATCACCAACATCGTGGCGCTGCTGCTGCTGGCGATGCTGGCGCACTGGTAGGCGCCCTCGCCGGCGGTTTGCTTCGGCGAGCCATATTTGTACAACACGCTGTGGCCTCGTACCTTCTCTCCCCGCATGGGGAGAAGGGAGGCGCGCGGCGAAGGCCGGACAGCGCGCGGCGCTTCCGGGTTCGGCTTTGCTTTTTGTACAACACAAAAAGCGGGAGAGCGGGGCGCGCGCGGCGCGTGAGCTCAAAGAAGGTAGTGGGGTGGTGCGCTCGCG
>JANNQT010000169.1:0-1786 GCA_031400895.1 Alphaproteobacteria bacterium
GCCGATCGCGCCGGCCATCGGCGGCGCCACCACCGAAATGCCGGGCAGGAACTTGGCCGCGATCAACGAACTGCCACCCCAGCGCGCGATGAACATTTCGCTCTGGCGCACGCATGAGTCGGGCGACAGCGAGATCCGGCACAACAGCTTCATGACGCGGTGGCCGTAGGCGCGGCCGGCGAAGAACCAGGCGCCATCGCCGAGGATGTTGGCCAGCACCGCCACGCCCAGCGCGGCGCCCCAGGCGATCTGCCCGGTGACGGCCAGCGCGCCGGCCACCATCAGCACCGGCGAAGCCGGCACCGGCGCACCTATGCGTGCCGCCAGCGTGGCGGCGAACACCAGCCACAGGCCGTGGGAGGCGACGAGGGCGAGCAATTCAGGCATGGGCCAGGGGCGAGCAATAGGAGGGCGCACTGCGTTCAGGCGAGCCGAGAGTATCCGCGCCTTGCAGGAAACCGTGCCGGCGCCGGGGTTGACGCGAACGGCGTAGGGGCGCGCGAATTGCGCCGCGGTTCCGCGCTTCTCACCTTGCAGGCCGCGCCCTCGCAATGCTCGGGCCCTTCGCCAGGCACAAACAGTGCTCGGGACTGTTTGAGTCCGGGCTCAGCCCATGACGAACACGTTCAGCTTGTTGCCGTCGAGATCGCGGAAGTAGCCGGCGTAGAAGCCGTCGCCGCGCGGGCCGACGGCGCCTTCGTCGCGGCCACCGAGTTGCAGCGCCTTCGCGTGCACGCGATTGACCTTGTCGCGCGAGTCGACCACCAGCGCCACCATCACGCCGTTGCCCACGGTCGCAGCCTTCTCGTCGTAGGGCTTCATCACGCCCAGGCCGGGTTTGTCGATCGCCACGCCCCAGGCGATGCCGCGATCCGAATCCCACAGGCGCTTCGCGCCGATCTCGGCAAGCAGCGCGTCATAGAACGCCGCGGCGCGCGGCAGTTCGTTGGTTCCGAGGGTCACATAGCCGATCATGAGGGCCTCCGACAGATTGAAAGGTTCCAGTGTAGGGTCGCAGATGGGGCGTGCAGAGCCCTTCGGCTTGCGGTGAAACGGTGCAAACTCGGGGCTGCGCCAGCCTTCGCGACGGCGCTGCCAGGCCGCATGCCAACCACGACCAAAGCCTCATGACCTCGACACTTCGACACCGGCGACAGGCCTTGATCCTCGCGGCGGCGTTGTGCGCGGTCCTGCCCCCGTCGGCCGGGTTCGCCCAGGTCGGCCCCAGCCCGAGCGAGGTGGCGCTGTTCGGCGCGCTGCACAGCGCCGCTCACCGCGGTGACCTGGTGCGCCTGGCAGCGGCGCTGGCCGGAGGGGCGCCGGTGAATGGCCGCGACAGCCGCGGCCGCACGCCGCTGCATGTGGCGGCGTTCGCGCGCCAGCGCGAGGCGATCCGCCGGTTGGCGGCTGCCGGGGCCGACCTCGGGGCGCTCGAGAACGACCGCTACGACGCGGTGACGATCGCCGCCGTCGCCGACGATGAGGAAACACTGAAGGTGCTGCTCGCGCTCGGTGCGAGCGCGAAACTCACCACCAGCCGCTACGACGGCACGGCGCTGATCGCGGCGGCGCACCTCGGCCATGATGGCGTCATGCGCCAGCTCATCGCCGCCGGCGCGCCGCTCGACCATGTGAACAACCTGCACTGGACCGCCGCGATCGAAGCCGTGGTGCTCGGCGACGGCGGGCCGCGCCACCAGGCGACGCTGCGCGCGCTGGTTGACGCCGGCGCGAACTTGAAGCTGAGCGATCGTTCCGGCCAGACGCCGCTGCAACTGGCGCGCAG
>JANNQT010000170.1:0-2999 GCA_031400895.1 Alphaproteobacteria bacterium
GTCGCCTGCCTCGAGGCGCGGGCGGCGCGCGACGCCGAGGCAAAGGGCCTCGATTTCCGCAGGATCCGATGTCGCCCGCGCCACGGCGTGCCCGGCCATGCGCATGCGCCGGACCATGGCGCCGGGCGCAAAGCGATACAGCACGATCGCACTGGAGGCGCCGCAAGCAGCCTTTATTGACGACACTCGCTCCAGGTCGGTCTCGCGAATCGTCGGCAGCTCGATGGCCACGATGTCCGCTGCGAGATTCTTGAAGGCTGAAACCGCCTGCTCCGGATCGGCGCAGCACCCGGTGACGTTGAGCGCGCCCCCCGAGAGTGCCTTGGTGAACTGTTCGGCAACCAGCAGCGCGCCGACCAACGCGACCCGGATCGTGCCACCGTCCCCGGCGCCCGGCCGGGCAGGGCGTTTGTCTTGCAGCGACCATGTCGCGGCCTGCATGCTCGAGAGGGCGTCGAGGCCAAGCGAGGCGACGGTGCCGATCGGGTGGCCCATGTCCACCAGCTGTTTGATCAGCGTCAGGCGCCTGATATCCGCGGTCGAATAGAGGCGCTGCCGGCCCGCGCTCAGACGAGGGCCGATCACTGAGTAGCGGCGCTCCCAAATGCGCAAGGTGTCGACCGGCACGCCCGACAGCCGCGCCGCGATTCCGCTTCGGTAGACGCCTTCGTTCAGATTCTCGATGCCCATAGAATTCTCCCTTTTGTCTTGTTATTGCCACATAAGTCATTAAATAATACATTAGTTGAAACGATATTGAAACGTTTATAATTCATTAATAGGGTCAATAAAGATACAAACACAGGTATTTGTGTTTATGCTTCGTTCTGTTTGAAAAACAAATGCCCTCAAGCACCAAGTCACCCCCTAGTAACCAGACGAAATCCAAGGACATGAAAATGAAAAAATCTCTGATCGCAATTGCTGTTGCGTCGCTCATCTCTACAAGCGCCCTCGCCAAGGACATCGTGGACACCGCGGTCTCGGCCGGGCAGTTCAAAACCCTCGCCGCCGCACTCCAGGCAGCGGGGCTGATCGAAACGCTGAAGGGCAAGGGCCCGTTCACGGTATTCGCGCCGACTGACGCCGCGTTTGCGAAAGTGCCGCCGGCCCAGCTGCAGGCGCTGCTGGCCGACAAGGCCAAGCTCATCGCGGTCCTGACCTATCATGTCGTGCCTGGCGTGGTGATGTCCAAGGACGTGAAGCCCGGCATGGTGAGGACGGTGGAGGGTTCCGCGCTGAACGTGACCACCATGGGCGGCGTGAAGGTGAATGACGCCAACGTCACTGCCGTCGATATCGTCGCCGACAACGGCGTGATCCATGTCATCGATAGCGTTGTTCTGCCGAACTGATCGTACCGTCGTGGAAACCGCCTCTGCACTCGCCACACGTCTGACCGGCGCCTCGCGCCGCAAGGCGTGGGACGTCCACAGCTCCTTCGCCTGGCCGGCCGCGCTGGACGCGAAGCTCTGGTGCATGCCGCCGGAGCTGATCTCGCTCTATGGCACGCCCGTCTACGAAACGCTGAGCGAGGAGCAGAGGCGCAGGCTGAGTCTTTACGAAATCGGCAATTTCTTCAGCCTGGTGCTTCAGGGCGAGCGCCCGCTGGTACAGGGCCTCGTGCATCGCATGTACCAGAAGAGCAACAGCCGCGAGGTGACCGAGTACCTGCACCACTTCGTCGACGAAGAGAACAAGCACATGGTGATGTTCGGCGAATTCTGCAACCGCTACCTCGGCAAGGTCTACCCGGAGAAGAAGATCGCGCTCGCCCGCGAATACAACAAGGGCGAGGAAGAAGTGGCGTTTTACTGCAAGGTGATGGTGGTCGAGGAGCTGGGCGACTACTACAACGTGGTGATCGACCGCGACGAGCGCGTCGATCCGCTGGTGCGCGAGATCAACCGCGTGCACCACCGCGACGAGGCGCGCCATCTGGCCTTTGGCCGCGTCTACCAGGCCGAGTTGTTCGAGCGGCACTCGGCGAGCTGGTCGGCTGAGGCGCTGGCAGGCTTTGAGAGCTGGCTGGTCGAGTACCTGCGGGCGTCGTGGGGCGACTTCTACAACCCCACCATGTACCGCGACGCCGGGCTCACGGACGCCTACGACCTGCGCCAACTGGCGCTCGCGCATCCGGCCGGCGCTGCTTTCCGAAGCAAAGCCTCCGACAAGCTGGTCAAGTATTTCATCAAGACCGGGTTGCTTACCGAGGCACCCGCGCTGTGAGCGGCGGTGCCCGGCTTGACGTGATGCACCGGTCTTCCGACGGCGGTTCGCTCGCGCCTCAGCGCGAGAATCCCGGCGTTACGGTGTCTCAGAAGATCCGTGAGCGGTTGCGTGCCGCTCGCCAACGATTCCATGCCAACGACAACATCGCCCGCCACATCGAGAGCCATGAGTTGCCGCTGCTGCTCGAGGAGGTGACGCACAAGATGCAAGACGTGCTGCAGAGCCTCGTCATCGACACCGAAGGCGATCACAACACGCAGGACACCGCGCGCCGCGTGGCGAAGATGTACCTCACGGAAGTCTTCCGAGGGCGCTACACCCCGCAGCCTGAGGTCACGGAATTTCCCAATGTCGAACACCTGAACGAACTGATGATCGTCGGGCCCATCACGGTGCGCAGCGCTTGCTCGCACCACTTGTGCCCGATCATCGGCAAGGTCTGGATCGGGGTCATGCCCAACGAGCATTCGAACCTGATCGGGCTGTCCAAGTACGCCCGGCTTTGCGAATGGGTGATGAGCCGCCCGCAGATTCAGGAAGAGGCAGTGGCGCGCCTCGCCGATCTGCTGCAGGGCCGCATGCAGCCCGATGGGCTCGCGCTGGTGATGGAAGCCGACCATTTCTGCATGCAGTGGCGTGGCGTGAAAGACACGGATTCAAAGATGATCAACAGCGTGATGCGCGGATCGTTCCTGAAGGACCCCAACCTGCGCCGCGAATTCCTCGCGCTGTTGCAACGCAAGAACCCCTAGGAGACCCGCCATGCT
>JANNQT010000171.1:0-4437 GCA_031400895.1 Alphaproteobacteria bacterium
CCGGGGAGGGAGGGCCTGAGCCGATTCAGTTTGGTGGGAACATGCGCTAGCGAATCCACGCCCGTTGGCGCTAATCTGCTCCCCGCGCGGGCGGCCCCGTGGCGAAGAACGGAGCACCGGCTGCAAGCTCCGCCAGGCCGCCTGACACAGCCCTGCCGGACTTGGCGGCGCCCGCGCACCTTTCCTTTCTGGTAGAAGTCCCCGCCACCCATTCCCGGATTCGCGGAGCGAAGTCCGGGACCCATGAGCGCGACCGATTGCGTGTATGGGTCCCGGGCTCGCCGCCGCGCGGCGCCCCGGAATGGATGGAGCCAAGCCGCCCATCCCCTTCAACAAAGCGCGCACGCCGGGCTCGAACCCGGTTGGAGCGCGCGGCTCCGCCGCGCATTGCGCCGCGGAGCGGCGCGCTCCCAACATCCAGCTTCAACAAGGCCGCCTGACACAGCCCTGCCGGACTTGGCGGCGCCCGCGCACCTTTCCTTTCTCGGAGAGGCCCCGCCACCCATTCCCGGATTCGCGAAGCGAAGTCCGGGACCTATAAACACGACCGCTTGGGTTTATGGGTCCCGGGCGCGCCGCCGCGCGGCGCCCCGGGAATGGGTGGTGCCGTGAGCCTAATGCGCCGCGCCCCAGGTTGCGCCGGCTTTCGCCTCCACCGTCAGCGGCACGCTAAGCGTCACCGCCGGCGTTGGCGCGGCTTCCATCACGCGTTTGGCCAGCGCGCAGAGCGCTTCCGCTTCGCCCGCCGGCGCTTCGAACACCAATTCGTCGTGCACTTGCAGCAGCATGCGCGCCTGCAGCCCCGCGGTCCGCAGCGCTTCGGCCATGCGCACCATGGCGCGGCGGATGATGTCGGCGGCGGCGCCTTGCAGCGGCGCGTTGATGGCTTGGCGATCGGCGGAGGCGCGTTCCTGGTAGTTTTTTGACTTGGCGCCGGCGATCCAGATGCGGCGGCCGAAGATGGTTTTCACGTAGCCATTGGCGCGCGCATAGGCTTTGGCCTCTTCCATGTAATCGCGGATGCCGGGGAAGCGCTCGAAATATTTCTTGATGTAGGAATCCGCCTCACCGCGGGCGATACCGAGATTGCGCGCCAGGCCAAACGCCGAAATGCCATAGATAATGCCGAAATTGATGGCTTTGGCCTGGCGGCGAATATCGCTCGGCATGTCCTTCACCGGCACGCCGAACATTTCCGAGGCAGTCAGCGCGTGAATGTCCACGCCCTCGGCGAACGCCTGCTTCAGTTGCGGGATGTCGGCGACATGCGCGAGCAACCGCAATTCGATCTGCGAATAATCCGCCGACACCAGTACATTGCCCGGATCGGGAATAAACGCCTCGCGCAAGCGCCGGCCCTCCTCGGTGCGGATCGGGATATTCTGCAGATTGGGATCGTTGGAGGACAAGCGCCCGGTGGTGGTGGAAGCCAGCGCGTAACTGGTATGCACGCGCCCGGTGCGCGGATTGATCGCCTGGCCAAGCGCTTCGGTGTAAGTGCTGCGAAGCTTCGCAAGCTCGCGCCAATCCAACACCACGCGCGGCAGTTCGTGGCCCTCCTCGACCAATAGCTCCAGCACGGACGCATCGGTGGACCAGGCGCCAGTCTTGGTTTTCGCGCCCGCGTTCAGCTTCATTTCGTCGAACAGGATTTCGCCCACCTGCTTGGGCGAGCCGATATTGAAGGCGCGCCCCGCCAGCCCCTCGGCCTCGGCCTCGAACTGCAACATACGCTGGGCGAAATCGCCCGACAGGCGCGAGAGCATGTGCGGATCGACACGAACGCCCTCGCGCTCCATCGCCGCCAGCACCGGTGGCAACGGCCGTTCCAGTGTCTCGTACACGCTGAGGAGATGTTCACGCGCGAGTTCGGGCTTCAACTTGCGCCACAGCCGCAGGCCCGCGTCCGCCTGCTCGCACGAATACAGCCCCGCGCGCTCAACCGGCGCGAGATCAAAACCGATCTGCGCCTTGCCCTTGCCGATGACATCGGCGAGCGGCGTCAACGCGTGGCCGAGGTGCTTTTCCACCAGCGATGTCTTGTCATGCGGATCAAGGCCGCCGTACAGCGCGTAGGAGATCAGCATCGGATCGTCATAAGGCGCGAGCGCGATGGCGTGGCGCGCAAACAGCGCGATGTCCCATTTGATGTTGAGGCCGAGCTTGAGGATGGAGGGGTCTTCCAGCAGCGGCTTGAGAGCGGCCAGCGCGTCGCTGACGGAGATTTGCGGCGCCTGCGCGTCGGCCCGCCCCTCATCCGGCCACTCCGCGGCCACCTTCTCCGCAAGGGAGAAGGGTTCGCTCATCGGCAACTCCGACGCAAACAATTCTCCCGCGCGCGGATCGGCGGCGCGGTGGCCGAGCGGGATGTAGCGCGCATCGTTTGCGCCCAGCGCCAGCGACACGCCGACCAGCTCGGCGCGCTGCGCGTCGAACGATGTCGCTTCGGTGTCGACGCCAACCATTCCAGAAGCGCTCGCGCGCGCGATCCAGCGTTCGAGCTCGGCGAGGTCGCGGACGATCTTGTACCTCTCGCGGCGGAACTCGGTTTCGATCGCCTCGGCGACTGGTCCACCCGCGCCGCCCAAAGCTTGCTGACTCGGCGCGGCCTCGGCCGCATAGGACGCCACGATCGCCGCGCCTTTTTCCTTTGCGTAATGTTCGCGTACGCGCCGACCGAGCGTGCGAAATTCCATAGTGTCGAGAAATTGCAGCAACATGCCGGGATCGGGTTCGCGCACGGCGAAGCTCTCCCAACCCTCCTCCACCGCCACGTCGTCTTTCAGCGTCACCAGCAGCTTGGAAAGCCTGATCTGATCGGCGAAATTGATCAACGTCTCGCGCCGCTTCGGCTGCTTGATCTCGCCCGCGCGCTCTAAAATGGCTTCCAGCGAGCCAAATTGCGCGATCAGTTCGGCGGCGGTTTTTGGGCCAATGCCGGGCGCGCCGGGCACATTATCGGTGCTGTCGCCGATCAACGCTTGCGCGTCGATCACTTTGTCCGGCGTGACGCCGAATTTCTCGAACACCGCTTCTACGCCCAGCGGCTTCTGCTTCATCGGATCGTAAAGCTGAATCTGCCCATCGGTGACCAGCTGCATCAAATCCTTGTCCGACGAGACAATCTTCACGCTCGCGCCAGCGGCGGCGGCCTGGCGCGCATAGGTGGCGATCAGATCATCGGCCTCAAAGCCCCCCATTTCGATGCACGGTAAGTTGAACGCGCGGGTGGCGTCGCGGATCAGCGGGAATTGCGGAACCAAATCCTCGGGCGTCGGCGGGCGATGGGCTTTGTATTCGGGATAGAGCTGGTTGCGAAAGGTGATTTCGGATTTGTCGAAAATCACGGCGAGGTGCGTCGGCGCTTCGCTGCCCTTCATCTCATCGAGAAACTTCCACACCATGTTGCAGAAGCCAGCCACCGCGCCCACGGAAAGCCCATCGCTCGCCCGCGTCAACGGCGGCAACGCGTGATAGGCGCGAAAAATGTAGCCGGAGCCGTCGATCAGGAACAGGCGCGGGGCGGAGGGCTTGGTCATCGGCGTCCTTGTAAGCGCTCCGCCCGCCCCCGTCAGCCCTTGAACATGGCGTTGTAATTGACCGGCTCACCCACCCGTGCGGATAGCGCATCGCTGTCGCCGTCAGCCAGGAACGCCGCCGCCGCCTCGCGCGCGGCGCGCAACGCCGCGCCGGCGATCTTGGTCCCGGCGCTGAGCCGACGCGCACCGAGCGCCTTGAGTGCTGCCGCCTTCGGCACGCCGGCCCAGGCGATTAGGTTGAGCGGCATCTCCACCGCCTCGGCGATCGCCTTGATATCCTCGCCCTTGATCGCGAACGGCGCAAACAAACCGCTGGCGCCGGCCGCCTTGAGCGCGCGCCCGCGCCGAATAGTTTCCGCCACCGCCTGTTCGGGCGGAACCAATTGCTTCAGAAACACATCGGCGCGCGCATTGATGAAGAGATCGACGCCCGCGCGCACCGCCGCTTGGCGCGCCGCTTCGATTTTGCGCAAGTGCAATTCGTGCGGCTCGCGCCCGTCTTCCAGATTGATGCCCACCGCGCCCGCGCCGATCAAAGCGGCGACGTTTTCGCCGACCTGCCCCGGATCCTCGGCATAGCCGCCCTCCGCATCGGCTGTTATCGGAACCGAGACCACACGCGCGATCTCCTCCACAGTGGTGACAAGTTTCGCGATCGGCAAATCGTGTCCATCCGCATAGCCATGCGCCCAGGCTAGTGCGGCACTGGAGGTCGCGATCGCCTTGGCCCCGGCGCGCTCGACCAGCTTGGCGCTGACCGCGTCCCAGGCATTGGGCAGAATCAAAAAGTCCTTGTGCAGCGCGTGAAACGTCGCCGCGTCGTTGGGGCGTGAGGTCATGCGAGCTCCTCTGCAATTATGGACCGCCGGCGTCCTCGCCGGCATTCAGCGCCGCAACG
>JANNQT010000172.1:0-8731 GCA_031400895.1 Alphaproteobacteria bacterium
GTGGTATAGATGTTGAAGCCTTCGGACTTCAGCATCAGCTCGATGCCCTGCGCCACGGCGCTATCGTCCTCGATCAGCAGAACTCGCATATTGCCCTCTCCGACCTCAGCGCTGGCCACGCTGCCCCGAGGTTAAAATTAACGGTTCGACTCAACCATTCACAGAATTTGATGAAGGGAAAGTAAACCGAGCCAGTGATTCCGACTTTAGAATCGCATTTGGACCGGGACGCAAGAGTCTGGGGCGCACGCTCGGCACGACACCAGGGCTTGCGAAGATTCCGCTATCGGAATCATCGGGACGATCCAAGGTATTTCGTAAACGTCCTGTTCACCATGTCGCTGCATTTGCTGTGGGCAGCACATGGCCTCGCTCCTCTCCCGCATCGCCGCCGACATCGACGCGCTCGATCCGCGCCGTTTCGAGGGCCGCGTCACCGGCTTGTCCGGTTCGCTGATCGAGGCGTCGGGCCCGCGCGACGCGCTGGCGCTCGGCGCGCGGGCGCTGATCCAGGGCGCGGCCCCGGTGCGCGGAGAGATCGTCGGCTTCCGCGGCGACCGCGCCTTGCTCGCGCCCTACGATTCGATCGAGGCAATCCGCCCCGGCGCGCCGGTGGCGCTCGATGGGGCCGCGCCAATGGTGCGCCCGTCGCAAGCCTGGCTCGGACGCATCATCGATTGTTTCGGCGAGCCGGTGGACAATGAGGGGCCGCTGCCGCAAGGCACGTGCGCGCGCCTGGTGCGCGGGGCGCCGCCGCCAGCGCACGCGCGTGCGCGGGTGGGCGAGCGCATGGATGTCGGCGTGCGGGCGCTCAATATATTCGCGGCTTTGTGCCGGGGCCAGCGCATGGGCGTGTTCTCTGGCTCGGGCGTGGGCAAGTCGGTGCTGATGTCGATGCTGGCGCGCGGGGCGGCTGCAGACGTGATCGTCATCGGCCTCGTCGGCGAGCGCGGGCGCGAAGTGAAGGAATTCATCGAGGACACCTTGGGCGAAGAGGGCCGCCGCCGCTCGGTGCTGGTGGTGGCCACCTCCGACGAGGCCGCCGCGCGCCGCCGGCTGGCGGCGCACATGGCCTGCGCCGTGGCCGAGCATTTCCGCGACGAGGGCAAGGACGTGCTGCTGCTGATCGATAGCGTCACCCGCCTGGCCATGGCGCAGCGCGAGATCGGCCTTGCCGTCGGCGAGCCGCCCACCACCAAGGGCTACACGCCCTCGGTGTTCGCCGAATTGCCAAAGCTGTTGGAGCGCGCCGGCCCGGGTCTGCAAGGCAAGCCCGGTTCGATCACCGCGCTGTTCACCGTGCTGGTCGACGGCGACGATCACAACGAGCCGATCACCGACGCCGTGCGCGGCATTCTCGACGGCCACATCGTCATGGAGCGCGCGATTGCGGAGAGGGGCCGCTACCCGGCCATCAACGTGCTGAAATCCATCTCGCGGCTGATGCCGATGTGCCATTCGAGCGAACAGATGGCGCTGGTCGCCCGTGCGCGCGAGGCGCTTTCGCTCTACGGCGAGATGGAGGAACTGATCCGCATCGGCGCCTATAAGCAAGGCGCCGATGCCCAGGTCGATGAAGCCGTGCGCGTGCGCCCGGCGATCGAAGCGCTGCTGGGCCAACAGCGCGACGAATTGTGCAGTATCGAGGAAAGCTTCGCCAGGCTGGACGAGGCGCTCGCATGAGCGCGCCCGCAAAGAAGGGGAGGGGGAAATGAGATCCCTGCGCACGCTGCTCAAGCTGGCCGAGCGCGACCTGGAAATGCTGCGCCGTGCGCTGGGCGATCAATTGGCCAAGCTGCGCTCGGTCGAGGAGCGCCTGCTGGGCCACGAACAGACCCTGCGCGCCGAGCAGGCGCTGGCGATGCGCGACTATGAAAGCGCGCGCGCCTTCGGCGGTTATGCGGTGCTGGCCAAAGCCATGCGCCTGGCGCTGGAGGCGGAGAAGGCGGCGGTGGAGCAAGAAATCGAGCGCCTGCGCGGCGTGGTCAGCGCAGCGCATGTGGAAGTGCGCAAATTCGAACGCCTGATCGAACTCGAGGAAGCGCGTGAGCGCGCGGCGCTGGAAAAACGCGAAGCCGCCGAACTCGATGAATTCGCGACGCTGCGCAATAGCAACCGGAATTGAAGCTGAAGCCGGGCTAACCCGCGTTCAGCACTTCCACAATCCGGATCACATCTTCATACGCTTGGCTCTGCGGGTGGCGGATCGGCAGCGGGGTTTGCGCGCGGATTGAGTCCGGCACGCGCGGGTCGCGGCAGATGGCGCCGGCGAATTTGGGCTTGAAGCCGAGATATTCGTTACAGGCCATGGCGAATTGATCGAACACGCGCCGACCCTTCTGGCGGTTCTCGGCCATGTTGACGATCACCCACGGCACAACATTGGCGCCCTGCAGACGCAGCAGTTTCACCATGGCGTAGGCGTCGGTGAGCGCGGTGGGCTCCTCGGTGGTGACCAGGATCAGCCGATCGGCGGCGCGCGCAAAGCGCAGCACGGTGGGATCGATGCCGGCGGCGAGGTCGAGGATGATGCGATCATAGTGTGGGGCCAATTTGAGCAGGCCGGTGGCGATGCGCGCCACTTCCTCGAGCTTTACCGCGCCCAGCGCGCCAGAACCAGAATGGCCGGCGATCAGGTCGAAGCCGCCATTGCGGCCTGGCCCGCCGAGCACCGGCGTCACCGCGGCGTCGAGTTCCAGAAAACCGCGCACCACCGAATGCACGTCGGCGGTGGGGCGTACGCCGAGCTGCACATCGACGTTGGCGAGGCCGAGATCGCAATCGACCAGCAACGCGCGTTGCCCGGCGCGGCCGAAGGCGATCGACAGCATGGTCGAAAGCCAAGTCTTGCCGACCCCGCCCTTGCCGGAAGCGACGGCAAAAATCGGCGCCGCGCGCGTGCGCGGCAGCGGCGGCTCGGGAAGAGCGTGTGCGCCTGACATGTCCGCGATATAGCGCCACAAGGTGTTGCCGAGGCGTTAGCGCCGAGGCGCGATTTGGTTACTTCATGGTTAACGCGCCGCGGGCGCGCCTAAACCTGCCCCATCGCTTTCAGCCGCATTTTCGGGTGCACTTCGCTCTGGCCCAGCACTGCTGTTGACGGCCGGAAGCGTTCGATCAGCGAGCGCACGAACGGGCGGATGGCCGGCGAGGTGAGCAGCACTGGGGTTTCGCCCGATTGCGCGGCGCGCTCAAACGCGGCGCGCACGTCGGCGACGAAATCGTGCAGCTTCGAAGGCGCCAGCGCCAGTTGCCGCGACTGCCCTTCGCCCACCAGCGATTCATTGAACGCCTGTTCCCAGGTGGGCGAGAGGGTGATGATCGGCATCGAGCCTTCGCCGTTCTTGTGGTGATGGCAGATTTGCCGCGCCAGCCGCGCGCGCACATGTTCGGTGATCAGCACCAGATCGTGCATCGAGGGCGCGGCCTCGGCGATCGCCTCGATAATGGCCGAGAGGTCGCGGATCGAGACCCGCTCCTTGAGCAGATTCTGCAGCACACGCTGCACGCCCGACCATGAAATGTGCGCCGGCGCGACATCGTCGAGCAGCGTCTGGGTTTCCTTGGGCAGGTCCTTGATCAGCTTCTTCACTTCCGCGAAGGTCAGCAGCTCGGACATATGCTCCTTGATGATCTCGGTCAGATGGGTGGCGAGCACGGTGGCGGGGTCGACCACGGTGTAGCCGCGGAAGCTGGCTTCCTCGCGCGCGCGCTCGTCGATCCACATGGCGTCGAGCCCAAAGGCCGGCTCCTTCACCGCTTCGCCGGGAATGGCGACGCCGACGCCGCTCGGGTCCATCGCCAGCAGCGCCCCCATCTTCAGCTTGCCGTCGCCGGCGATCATCTCGCGCACCCGCACGGCGTAATTGTCGCTGCCCAGGGTCATGTCGTCCATCACCCGCACCGCCGGCATGATGAAACCGTATTCCTGCGCCAGCGATTTGCGCAGCACCTTAATCTGGTCGGTCAGCCGGCGGCCCTGCACGTCGTTGATCAGCGGCAGCAGGCCAAAGCCGAGATCGATGCGCACATCGTCCATGGCCAGCGAGGAAGCGGGCGTTTCGTCGGCGACCTCCACTGGCGGCGGTTCGGCGGCGGCGGTGACGGCGGCAATGCGCCCGGCCTCGCGCAAACGCCAGGCCAGCCAGCCCGAAGCAGCCGCCAGCGTCCAGAACGGCAGCAGCATGCCAGGCAAAAGGCCGACGCCGAAAGCGCAAGCCGACACAATGCCGAGCGCGAGCGGATAGGAAGCAAGCTGTTTCGCCAAGGCCTGGTCGGCGGCGCCTTCAATGCCGGCCTTGGTCACCAGCAAGCCGGCGGCGACTGAGACGATCAGCGCCGGAATCTGCGTCACCAGGCCGTCGCCGACCGTGAGCAGGGTATAGGTGCGGCCGGCCTCGTCGAAGGCCATGCCATGCTCGAACACGCCGATAATGATGCCGCCGATGATGTTGATGAAGACGATCAACAGCCCGGCGATGGCGTCGCCGCGCACGAATTTAGAGGCCCCGTCCATGGCCCCGAAGAAGGCGCTTTCACCTTCCAGCGCGCGCCTGCGCTCGCGCGCCTGGGTCTCGTTGATCAGGCCGGAGGAGAGGTCTGCGTCGATCGCCATCTGCTTGCCGGGCATGGCGTCCAGGGTGAAGCGCGCGGCGACCTCGGCGATGCGGGTCGAACCGCGGGTGATGACCACGAAATTCACGAGCACTAGGATCGCGAACACGATCACGCCGATGATGAAATCGCCGCCCATGACGAAGGTCGCAAAGGTGGCGATCACTTCGCCGGCGGCGTGCTCGCCGGTCTGGCCATTGGAAAGGATCAACCGCGTCGAGGCGATGTTGAGCGCCAGCCGCAGCAACGTCGCCAGCAGCAGCACCGAGGGAAACGAGGTGAATTCGAGCGGCCGCTTGATCAGCAGCGCTGTCACCAGCACCAGGATCGACAACGTGACCGAGATCGCCAGCAGAAAGTCGAGCAATTCCTTCGGTAGCGGAACCAGCATGATGGCGAGGATACCGAGCACGCCAGCCGCCAGCGCGATCTCCCCGCGCATGACCATGACGCCGACTTCGGCGAAGGTGAGGATCGGGCGCCGGGGCTGAACTGAATCTGTCATGATTCAATCCTCAAGCCGCTTGCCCGGTCGGCGGGGCCAGCACCTTGACGCCTTCTTCGGCGTAGAGCTTCAACTTGTTGCGCAGCGTGCGGATGGAAATGCCGAGAATGTGCGCGGCGTGCGTGCGGTTGCCCAGGCAATGCGTCAGCGTCTCCAGGATCAAATCCTGTTCCACTTCCGCCACCGTGCGCCCGACCAGGTGGCGCGCCGCCGCTTGCGCCGCTTCGATCGCCGCGCCAGTGGCGTCGCGGGCGCGGCCAACCGGGGCGCCGTCGGGCGCGCGGATCGCCTCGGCGCCAATATCTTCGCCGCTCGCCAGCAGCACCGCGCGGTGCATGGCGTTCTCCAACTCGCGCACATTGCCCGGCCAGGCATGCGCCAGCACCTGTTCACGGCCATCCTTGGCCAGTCGCCGGGCCGGGCGGCCGTTGGCGCGGGCGTACTTGTCGATGAAGAATTGCGCCAACGCGTTCAGATCGTCCTTGCGTTCGCGCAGCGGCGGGATGCGCAGGTTCACCACGTTGAGCCGGTAGAGCAGGTCCTCGCGGAACTCGCCCGCACGCACCAGCGCGCCCAGATCGCGGTTCGAGGTCGCCAGCACGCGGATGTTGACCGCCACCGGCTTGCCTCCGCCGACGCGGTCGATCACCCGTTCCTGCAGTGCGCGCAGCAGTTTCGACTGCAGCCGCAAATCCATTTCCGAGATTTCGTCCAGCAGCAGCGTGCCGCCATCAGCCTCTTCGAATTTGCCGATGCGCCGCGCCACCGCGCCGGTGAAGGCGCCTTTCTCGTGGCCGAACAATTCGCTCTCCAACAAATGTTCCGGGATCGCCGCGCAATTGACCGCGATGAATTGCTTGTCCTTGCGGCGCGAGCGTTTGTGCACGTAGCGGGCGATCACTTCCTTGCCGACACCGCTCTCGCCGGTGATCAGGATCGAAGCGTCGGAGCCGGCGATCTGATCGGCGAGTGTGATCACGGTTTTCATCGAGGCGTCTTCGGCGATCAACGGGCGCTCGTCGTCGCAGACCGCGGCCAGCACGGCGGCGATCAGTTCGGGGTCGGGCGGCAACGAGATGTATTCGCGCGCGCCGGCGTGGATGGCGCGGGCGGCGAGGCTCGGGTCGATGCCGACGCCGGCGGCCACCACCGGCACCACGATATGCTCGGCTTCGTTGGCGGCGATCAAGGCGGCGATGTCGAGGCGCGCATCGACCATGAGCAGATCGGCGCCGCGCCCCGCGCGCAGCGCATGCGTGGCCTGTTCGATCGTGTCGACATGGGCGACTTTGGCGCCAAGATCCATGGCGATGCGGGTCGCCGCCGAAATCTGTCCGCCGAGCGGCCCGACGATCAAGAGACGCATTTTGTTACTCCAAGCGAAAGCGAGGGGAGAGGTGACGCAATCATGCGGCGTCTCCGTCCTTGATGATTTCGGTCATGGTGACGCCGAGGCGCTCGTCGACGACCACGACCTCGCCGCGGGCGACCAGCCGGTTGTTGACATAGATGTCGATCGCCTCGCCGACCTTGCGGTCAAGCTCGATCACCGAGCCGCGCGCCAGCCGCAGCAGGGCTGCCACTTCCATGTGCGCGCGCCCCAGCACCGCCTGTACGCTGATTGGCACGTCATAGACGGCGGCCAGGTCGGCGGCGCTGCGTTCGGCGGCCATTTCGGCGGTGCGGGCCTCGGCCTGACCTGGGGTGAATTCGTCGAGCTTAAGGTTTGAACTCATCTGATCCTCGTCATGAAGCGGTTAGGGTTGCGTCGATCAGCGCGCCGATGCGTTCGGCGACTTGCTCGGCGCTCAGGTGAACGATGCCGTCCGACCAATCGATTGAGACTTGCCCGGTGCGCATTTGCGGTTCTGCGCGCAGCAGGATCGCGCCGGCATAGCCGTGGGTCTCGCGCATCACCTCGATGCGCGGCAGCAGCGTTTCAGCGATGCTCTCCGGCAGCTTGATCAACAGGCGCGGCTGATGGCGCAGGGCGTCCATGGCCGCCTCGATCGCGGCGCCGGCGTGCGCATCGCCGAATTGCTCGAGCGCCGCGCCAGCAATCTTGCGTCCCGCCGCCAACGCAATCGCGGCGGCCTCGGCGCGCATGGCGCGGCTTTCGTTCTCGAGCGCCGCCAAGATGTTGTCGGCGGCCTTGGCGAGCGCTTCCAGCGCCGCCGCCGAACGCCGTTCGGCCTCGGCCAGCGCGTCGGCCTTGCCGCTTTCGTAGGCGGTGGCGCATTTGGCTTCGATTTCCTCGGGCTTGAGCGGACGTTGCGCGCGCACGATCGCGCCGTCTGGTGCGAACTCCGTGGTGAAGGCGTATTTGCGCATCTCCGTCATCAGTAAACCAACTCGTCTTCGGCCTTGCCTTCGGACAGCACGATTTCCCCGCGCGCGGCGAGATCCTTGGCGGCGGCCACCATGCGCGTCTGCGCCGCCTCGACATCCTTGAGCCGAACCGGTCCTTGGCCAGCCATGTCATCGCGAAGCAATTTGGCCCCGCGTTCGGACATGTTGGAAAAAAACAATTGCCGCAGCGTGTCGGAAGCGCCCTTGAGCGCCAGCGCGAGGTCGGATTTATCGACACTGCGCAGCAGCGTCTGCACGCCGCCGGTATCGAGCCGACCCAGATCCTCGAACACGAACATCAGCGCCTTGATGCGCTCGGCGCTGTCGCGGTTGCGCTCCTCGATCGCCCCCAGAAATTTCGATTCGGTTTGGCGGTCGAAATTGTTGAAGATCTCGGCCATCATCTCGTGGCTGTCGCGCCGTGAGGTGCGCGCCAAATTGGACATGAATTCGGTGCGCAGCGTGATTTCGATCTTCTCCAGGATGTCGCGTTGCACCGGCTCCATCGCCAGCATGCGCTGGACGCACTCGGAGGCGAAGTCCTCCGGCAGCTCGCCCAGCACCTTGGCGGCATGCTCGGGGCGCACCTTGGCCAGCACCACGGCGACGGTTTGCGGGTATTCGTTCTTCAAATAGGAAGCCAGCACGGTCTCGTTGACGTTGGCCAGCTTGTCCCAGATGTTGCGGCCGGCGGGGCCGCGGATTTCCTCCATCAGCGTGTCGACTTTGTCCTTCGGCAAGAAGGCGTTCAACATGCGCTGGGTCTGCTCGACCGAGCCCATCAACGAGCCCGAGCTCGAGAGCTTCTGCACGAACTCGACGACCACCGATTCCACGCTGACTGAAGGAATCACGCCAAGCGAGGACATCGCCTGCGATAGTTCCTTGACTTCGTCCTCGTCCAAGAGGGTCCAGAGTTTCCTCGCTTCCTCGCCGAGGCAGAGCAGCACGATCGCCGCTTTCTCAAGACCGGTGAAGCGCGTGGGATCGCTGCGGTCGCCCTTGCCGTCGTCTTGTTTCGCGGGGGATTTGGCTTGAGCTGACATGATCAGAGCGCGTTGTTCAGCCAGCCGCGGATAATCTGCACCGACTCGTCGGGGTGCTGGCCGACGACTTCGGCGATCTTCTTCACCGAGGAGGCGCGCACGCGGCCCTGGATCTGGGCGATGTCGATCGAGGGCTCGTCCGTCTCGGGGCCGGGCAGCGCCAGCGCTGCGCCGCCGCCGCCGCCGCCAGGCAGCGTCACACTGCCCGCCGGGCCGG
>JANNQT010000173.1:0-3090 GCA_031400895.1 Alphaproteobacteria bacterium
GAAACGATTCGGGAACAATGTGAATGGCCAAGGCCAGGAATACCAACGATCTCTTTTCAGACAGAACATCGATTGCTCGCTGCTCGACAGCCAGATCGCCATGCTGGCGAACCAGGGGCTGAGTTGCCTGGTGAGCGGCAAGTCGCCGACGCGGATGGGCAATTGGCACCCTAATGTGGTGCCCTATGGCGTGTTCAACACCAAGGATGGCCCGCTGGTGGTCGCGGTCGGCAATGACCGCCAATTCGTGGCGCTGTGCGAAGTGCTCGGCGTGCCCGAGCTGGCGCGGAACCCGCGCTACGTGCTCAACCGCGACCGCGTGCTCAACCGCTTCGCGCTGGAAGCAACGCTGCAGGAAATCCTGCTGCGGTTCACCATGAAAGAGCTGCAAGACACTCTGCCGGCCAAGGGGGTGCCGTCGGGGCCGGTGAACAATCTGGAGCAGGTATTCAGCGATCCATTTGTGCAAGCACGCGGCGTGGTGCATCATTTCGAGCGTGAGGACGGCGTGAAAATTCCATCGGTGGCGTTTCCGGGCAAGCTGAGCGAGACGCCGGCGCGGTTCGTAAAGCCGCCGCCGCTGCTGGGGGCCGACACGTTCGCGGCGCTGGCCGATTGGCTCGGCTTGGACAAGGGGCAATTGTCCAGCCTGAGGCGCGCTGGAATTATCGCGGGCCGCGACGCGCCCTGAGCTATTGCGCCAGCTGAAAAGGCGCTAAGGTGCAAGTATTGCAGACGAAGGCTGAGCGGGGAGGACATCGTGCGACAAGGTCCGCTTACAGGGCTGAAGATTCTCGAGTTCGCCGGCATCGGGCCGGGGCCGTTTTGCGGCATGCTGCTGTCCGACCTCGGCGCCGATGTGGTGCGCATCGACCGCAAGGGCGGCCCCGATCGGCGCCAAGTGTACGAGCGCGGGCGCCGCTCGGTGGCGCTCAACCTGAAAAGTCCGGACGCGGTCGAAGTGTGCCTGAAGCTGATCGAACGCGCCGACGGCTTGTTCGAGGGGTTCAGGCCTGGGGTGATGGAGCGGCTGGGTCTCGGCCCCGAAATCGCCTTGGCGCGCAACCCGAAACTTGTTTACGGGCGCATGACCGGCTGGGGGCAAACCGGTCCGTTGGCCCACGCGGCGGGTCACGACATCAATTATATCGCGCTCTCGGGCGCGCTGCACGCCATCGGTACGGCGGAGAAGCCGATTCCACCGCTGAACCTGGTCGGCGATTTCGGCGGCGGTTCGCTTTATCTGGTCATGGGGCTGCTCGCTGGCATTTTGCACGCGCGCGAGACCGGCGCTGGCCAGGTGGTCGACTGCGCCATTGTCGAAGGCGCGGCTTCGCTGATGACGCTGTTCCATGGCCTCAAGGCGAGGGGCCTGTGGAGCGACCAGCGCGAAGCCAACGGCCTCGACGGCGGCGCGCACTATTACAGCACCTATCGCTGCGCCGACGGCAAATGGATTTCCATTGGCCCGATCTAGCCGCAATTCTACGCGATCCTGCTGGAGAAGGCGCGAATCGCCGATCCGGAATTCGCGCGCCAACACGATCGCGGCCGCTGGCCGGCGCTGCGCGAGAAGCTGGCGGCGATTTTCGCCGCGCGCACGCAAGCCGAGTGGTGCGCTTTGTTTGAAGGAACCGACGCGTGCTTCGCGCCGGTGCTCGATCTCGACGAGGCGCCGCGCCATCCGCACAATGTGGCGCGCGAGGCTTATGTGGAGGTGGACGGTTTGGTGCAGCCGGGTCCGGCGCCGCGTTTCTCGCGCACACCGGGCGCGGTGCAGGGTCCGCCGCCGGCGCTCGGCGCGCACACCGAGGAGGCGCTGGCCGATTGGGGTTTGGAGCGCGCCGAAATTGAGGCGCTGCGCAACAGCGGAGCGGCGTGATGGAGTTCAATCTCCGCGGCCCGAGCGGCAGGGCGCTCAGGTCCCGATCTGAATGAGAGATACCACCCATCGGATGGGTTCGCGGCTAGGAAATCGATGCCGCGATCCGCGGGCCGGCGCAGAAATGCTGTCAGCGCCTCCCGCGGTCGGCGGCGTGATCGAAAACACCAGCGCCGAGGTCGGCCCCGAAGCGCCGGCAAATCGCGCGTGCAACCTCCCTTACCAGGTCAAGACCGGCATTCCACGATCTTGGGCGGGAATCGGGCTGGACCTCGCCTGCCAATCCCCCTAATTGCAGACCCTCCCAGGCGACCTGGAACGGGTGTATAGCTCAGTCGGTAGAGCAGCTGACTCTTAATCAGCGGGTCGCAGGTTCGAATCCTGCTACACCCACCAGATTCTAAAGGGATTTTTCTGGGTAATAAAATTCGAGCGAAGCCTAGGTGGTCGCCGCTCGCACGCGCGTCAATCGCTATTTCCGCGCCTTCGTCTCGAACGCCGGCGAGACCAGAATGGCTTCACGCAACGCGCCCCGTGACCCCCGTCACAGCGCCAATCCCGGCCTCGCAATAGCTTCCACTCATCGGATCGATGGACGGTTCGAGACAAGAAAGATGGAGCCCGGAAATGTTCAAGCTTTACGCCCTGATCGCCGCTTGCGCTTTGTATGTCCCGTTCGCCGCGACCATGCTGAACCAAGCCGCGCAAATGATCTGAAGCGAATTCATTGGGAGGCCAAGTCATGTTCAAATTCACCGCCCTGATCGCTGCCAGCCTCGTCTACGCGCCGTTTGCGCTGACCATGCTGAACCAAGCCGCGCAAATGGTCTGAGCCGGAAGAGCATCATGCCAAGAGGGATAAACAAAGGGCGCTGAGCCGATGGGCCGGCGCCCTTTTCCATTGCCGCCAAAGTTCTTGTAATGTTCTCTTAATGGGATTATAATCCCATGCATGAGTCGCGATCCCTATGATCCCCTGCATGGACGCGGCGCCCGGAGCAATGCCAGCGGCCGCTATGAGCGCTTTGCCCGTGAGGCGTTCGATGATGGCTGGGCCGGGGAGGAGATCGCGCCGCTGGAGACCATCGTCACTCCGGAACTGGCCAAGTCGATCATCTCCACCAATCAGAGCCCGGATATTTCCTTCGACCAATCCATCAATCCCTATCGCGGCTGCGAGCATGGCTGCGTCTATTGCTATGCGCGCC
>JANNQT010000174.1:0-9893 GCA_031400895.1 Alphaproteobacteria bacterium
TTGTGCCGCGGCTCGCTCGATTCGGACGGCGGGGGCGGGGCGTCCGCCGGCTTGGAAGGTGAGGGCGCTTCCTTGGGGGCGGTGTCTTTCGCGCCGCCAAGGAACTCCATGAGCTTTTCCAAGCCTCTGTCCACATCGGGAAAAAGTCGCACCTGTTGTATGTCGTAGGTCAGCATGTAGAGCGAATTGTCCATCGCTAGCTGAAACTCCTCGACCAACACCGGGATGATTGGGCGATCGCAATTCTGGGCAACGTCCGCCTCCCAACGAACGTATTCGCTGTTCGCGGAGGCATTCGACAACAGCAGAACGAAATTGGTCGAAGCTTGCACCGCCTTTGCCAATTGTTCCCGGAACTTCCCTTTTTGCATTTCATCCGGTGCAAAAAATGGCGTGATGCCCCGGCTCTGGAGGGCGTCGCGCACTCGTTGAGCAATTGCCTCGTCAGCCGACGCGTGGCTGATGAAGGCATCATATTTTTCGTCGATCACCCCAGGCTCCCGTATGCTGGACCATGAGCGGCAAGTAGTGCCGGAATCTCGGGCCAAGGGCGACCGTTATTTGCTCGCCGGGGAGGGCGGGCCGTTGCGCAGAGGAATAATTTCGAGCGCGGCGTCGTGCCCGCGCCGGCGTAACGGCATATGCACTCCGACGTGAACCAAACGGTGAGCGAATTGCGCGACAGCACCGGCGCCCGCCACATTACTCCGACCACGGTCGCGAGCAGCCGAACCTCCCACCGTAGCCAAGCGGCGGCGGTCTCTGAGGCCCGCTGGATCCACCCCTTAAGATCCCCTAGGCACTGACCCCCATGTTTCACGGCGGTGACGTAGGCGGCGGCGGTATTCGCGCAACCCATCTGGATCGCGTATGAAAGCTCGAATTGGGTTTCAGCTTTCCGTAACCGCTTTTGTGAGCCACTTTTCGATCCAATGGGCGTTGCGGCTTGCGTGAAAGTTAGTTGACGTTTTTCTGGCGCGGGTGTTTCATTTCGAGGTCGGAAGATATGAGGCGTGAGCATCGCCGGTTCCCATTTCGCGACAAGCTCAAGCTGCGTACGACACCAGGGCTACGGCGCGCGCCCATGATCTTCCCGTTCGACGATTAACACCGCGCGGCGATGAGGCCGCAAAGGAGCGGGCCAGTCGAGGTCGGCCGGCGTCAGGCGACGCTTCAGCGTACGGTGATGTTCGCGAGAACAAAGCATGAACCACAAGGGGAGCGCGGAGCGCGCGCGTGTTGGGAGGGCCGTTGGCACACAGCAGCGGTCCACTAGCGTGTCATGGGTTCCGGCCTTCGCCACGCCGTAGCGGCTTCGGCCGCGCAAGCGGGCTCTCGGCTATCGCCCAGCCCCGGAATGACGGAATGAGTTCAACTGATTCCTATGAGTCAGCATTTCGCGCCGCTGGTATAAGCCACGACCGAGTCGATCATCGCTTTCAGCACCATAGTTTTCCATGCTCCGCCTCTTCGCCGCGCTCGATCTTCCCGACGACATCGCTGAGGGCCTGCTGGCGCTGATGAAGGGCGTGCCGGGCGCGAGATGGCGGGCGCGCGAAAACCTGCATCTGACGCTGCGTTTTTTCGGCGAACTACATGAGCGGATCGCCGACGATCTCGACGCCGAACTTGCCGCGGTCGCCGAAGCCGCGGGCCAGTTCGAACTGAAGCTCAAGGGCGCGGGCGCGTTTGGCGGCGCGGACGCGCATGCGCTTTGGATCGGCGCGGCGGAAAATACCGCGCTGAGCGCGCTCGCCGCCGCTTGCGAGCGTGCGGCGCGGCGGGTTGGGCTGAAGCCCGAACCGCGCAAATTCACCGCCCATGTCACGCTCGCCTACCTGAGCGGCGCACCCACCGAAAGCGTGCAAGCGTTCGTAGCGCGGCATTCGCTATTCGAAACGCCAGCCTTCGGCGTCGATTCCGTCACGCTCTATTCGAGCTTCACCCGCAAAGCCGCCCCAAGCCTGTATCGGCTCGAGGCGGAATATCCGTTGCGCAAGAGCGCCTAGGAAATCGGGGCCGGGCGCGGCCGTTCCGGTTGCGGCGCTGGTGTGTCGCGCACCATGGTCGCGGGCGGCGGATTGGGGCCCATGGCGCAGCAGCGCACCTGCACTTCCAGCACCCGGGAATTGTAGCGGCATTCGGTGTCGTTGACCGAACGCAAGATCGCCATGCCGCCAGCGGCGGCGCTGTAGCGGGTTTGTGTGCAGCCGGTCAGCGTGTAGCCCGGATCGCAAGTTCCGTTGCGGGTGCGGTTCAGCGTGCGGGTAACACACACGACATTGCGCCCCATCGCCTGATCGGCGGTGGATTGCGCGCGGTTGGCGATGCCCAACACGCCGCCGATGCGGTCGCCCAGGCTGGTGCGCACGTTTTCAGTGTCGGCGTGTTGCTTGCAGACATCGGTGTTAGCCCGGCCCGCATCGGCGGCGCACCATTCGGCGATGGTCATGTCGCCGGTGCGGTTGGCGCAGGCGCCGGCCAGCAGCGCCAAGGCGGCTGCGGCGAGAATTGAAGCGATGCGCATTCTTGCGCCTTTCCTGTTTTTCCCAGCTGTCGGCGGAAAACCACCATTGCGGGCGCGGCGTCAAGAGGCCGGCTGCGGCGTGCGCGGTGGCCGCATATTCGCGCGCGAGGCGAGTAGCGCGGGTTTCGCGCCGTGGCTGTCGCCGTGGCCTGTACTCGGAATCGAAATTGCGTGATTCATCACGCAATTTCGGGTTCCGGTACAAACGTATGATTCTGTACCCACTTTGGTGACACTGGAGGTTCCTGCCGTGACTCAGGCGCCAGTGAAAGTGGGTATTGGGGTGTGACGCAATTTTGGCTTAGGCTGGCTTTGACAACATGGAGCAAGTTTCATGGAAAAGCGGATGGTCGTCCTGGTCGGGTTGTTGTGCCTGACGGGGTGCGCGGGAATTGAGCCGGTCGGGCGCGGCGTCCCCGGCGCGCCGACGCCGCCGACCGAGGTTCGCGCCGACGATGGCGTCCCGAGTGCCGCCGCGCCCGAGGCCCTGCCGCCGGTCGTCGCTTTCGAGCTTGCGCCTGCCGCGGAGCCGGCCCCGCGGCAAAGCGACGAGGACGAGATCGTCATTCCGGGCCAGACCCAACGCCAAATCCCCGCGCCCGATGGCGATCCGCGTTCGCGCGTTGAGCGCCGCGAGGACGTGCGCGCCTGGGATCAGTGCGTCACCGATGTGCAGGGCGCTTTCGAAAGCGACCCGATGGGGCCGCAGCTGCAGAGCCCGGAAGAAGCATGCCGCGCGTCGCTCGGCATGGCCGGGCGCGGCGCCGTGCCGGAGAGCCGGCGTCAGCGCTGAGCCGATCGGGTGAGCCCGAGCCGACGCAACACCAAGCTCGCAGCCTGACGCGCCAGGCGGGGTGGGGCGTAACGCAACCATTGCCGCAGGTGCGGGTAATCCAACGCGGTGGCGGGCGAGACGATGTGCGCGAGCCGTTTCGGCACGGCGACGATGTTCTCGAAGTCCTGGGGCACATACGGCAGGCGCAGCCAGTTGAAGGCAAGCGTGTCGGAGACGATATAGAGCGAATAGCCGCGGTCGCTGAGATAGCGGAAGATGCGTTTGCGGTGCGGCCCGCGGTTGTATTCGAGCACGACCACCGGTTCTCTCTCGAGCGTCCGGTTGGCGCCGCGCAGCACTTCCAGTTCGTAGCCCTCGACATCGATCTTGATCAAGGCGGGGCGGGCGTCGGCGATCACCTGGTCGAGTGCGAACATGTGCACGGGAAGCGTGCCGAATTCAGCGACACTGCCGCCGCCGGGGTTATCGCTGTTGAGGGCGAGCTTGACCTGACCCTGGCGCGCGCCGAGCGCCAGGCGCCGGACCTCGACATTGCTAAAGCCGTTGCGTCGGCAGTTTCGCTCCAGCACGTCGGCGATGTTCGGCACTGGCTCGAAGGCAAACACTTTCCCGGCCGGGCCGACGATCCTGGCCGCGTGCACGCTGTGCCAGCCAAAATTGGCGCCGACATCGACGAAGGTATCGCCGGGACGCAGAAACAGCGCCAACACAGCCAGAATCTCCGGCTCGTAGCTCCCGGTGTCGCGCACGCTTTGGGCGATGATGGAATCACCCTCAAGCGGTTCGAACTCAAAGCCGGCGGCGGTTTTCAGGATACGTTGTAGGCCCGCGATCTTGGCGGGCTCGGCAGTCATGGTTTGGGGGCCGAAAGAGCTTCGACCAAACGGGCGGCGTCCAACCGCTCGCCGATCGCGATGCGATACCGGTTGACAAGCTCCACAGCGAAATCCGCCAGATCAAATGCATAGGCAATCGCCACCAGCTTGCAGACCTTGGCCACGTCGATCTTGATGTCAAACAGGTCGTGGTAGGGAGGGATGGCTAGATCGCGCAGATAGAGCGCGTCCGACCACAGCACTTGGCCAGTGACGCTCTGGGAGGGGAAGGGATGGAGGAAGGGCGCCGGCAAATCCTGACGGCTATAGCGCCAGGGCCCGCTTAAGTCGAACAGCGAGAAGCCGTGCGTCCGCAGGAAGGTGTCGATGTTGGTGAAGGAGTTTGCTGCGGGCGAGAGGTCGCCGGCGAAATTGGCTTCGATAAGCACCGCTGTCACCGGGCAATGCGCGAGCGCGGTTTCCGCGCCGCAAAGCACCGCGAAATCGGTGCCGTCGGTGTCTATCTTGATGAAGTCGGCGTCGAAGTTCTGCTCGCTGAGGATTGCATCTAAGGTCGCCGGCGCCGCTGGCCATTCGCCGTTGCGCGGGCGCAGGCGCTGGCTAAGGTCTGGCGGCGCGGGCGCTTTGCCGCTAGGGCGCAGGATTTGGTAGTCTTCGACGAACTTTGTCGGTTTCAGTTCGTTGAAATAGTCGTCCAGAGCCAGCGATTGCTCGCGCAGCACGGCCGTCGCGTGAAGCCGATCAAAGGGATAGGAGTTGAACGCCTCTCGTGGCCGCGGCGGTCGCCTGCCGCCCACGATTTGTGCGAAGTAGCGGACATCGCCGGGCTGGTCGGCCTCTGCCTGGTTGAGCCGCTCGCAGCCCGTGATGCTAGGATCGAAGCCAAGCGCGTTCAGGCTGTCGCCAAAGGTGCGCCAACGCGGGTCGATGCCCCCGGATGCGCCGACATCGACCAGCCCAAACGGGGCACCTTTAAGCACGCCGGAGGCGACAATGAGTTCGATCGGCACCACGGCGTCCCTCGCGTGCTAATGGATCAAGCGGCCGCCACCCGATTCGCCGCCGTCCTGAATCATGACGATTGGCGCCTCGGGGACCGGGCGCACAACCGGATCGGCGGCCCCGAGGGCAAAGAGCAGCGGCGTAAGATGAAGTAAATTCAATAGCTTAACTCCATGGCTGACGGGCGATCCCTGGACTTATAGGAAAGCGGCGCCGCGCGCGCAACGGCGGTATCGGTCCGAGAAGCGCGCTGTCGGTGCTTGAGCCGTCCCAAGGGTTGCCGTAAAACCATATCTTCGGCCCCTCCGCACTTGGGGGTAGCGCCTCGCGGCGGTGTTTGGTATTCAAAAATCAAAAGCGGGACGATTCGGAAGAGGGATGCTGGCTTATTCGCTGAAGCGGCCCGAGCGGCAGTTTGAGAAGCGCGCGGTCGCGCGCTTCTTTGCCAACAAGCGGGTGGTTATCACTGGCGCGGCCGGCAGCATCGGCTCGGCGCTGGCGCGCGAGTTGGCGGAGATGGGCTGCGCCCATCTAGCGTTGCTCGATCAATTCGACCACGGCCTAATTGAAATCCACGAGGAAGTTCGCCGTCGCGCGCCCGGTTTGCCGGTCTCCGACGTGCTGTGCGATGTCCGCGATGTCGGTCGGCTTGATTTCTGGATGCGGCGGCTGGAACCCGACGTGGTGTTGCACTCGGCGGCGCTGAAACATGTCCACCTCGGCGAGCGTCATCCGGTGGAGTGTGTGATCACAAATCTGGTTGGGGTGCGCAACGCGCTCTCCGCCGCCGCCGCCGCGGGCGCCGCGCATTTCGTGCTGGTGTCGTCCGACAAGGCCGCCGCGCCGTCCTGCGTAATGGGGGCCACCAAGCGGCTGGCGGAACTGCATCTCTCCGGCTACCGCATGGAGCAGCCGAACGCCATGCGGCTGAAGGCGGTGCGCTTCGGCAATGTGTTGGGCACGCAGGGCTCGGTACTGCCGCGTTTTTCCGCCCAGATCGCAGCTGGCGGCCCCCTTGAGGTCACCCACCCTGAAATGGAGCGCTTCTTCATGACCGCGGGCGAAGCGGTGGGGCTGATCCTCAACGTCGCGGCCTTGAACGATGGCGAGCGAGCGGTCGGTGCCTATGTGATGGAAATGGGCGAGCCGGTTTCCATTCTCGACATCGGCCACGAAATGATCAGGCGCTCCGAGAGGCAGATCGAGGTCGCCATCACCGGCCTGCGCCCAGGAGAGAAGCTGAAAGAACAGCTTTTCGATGAATGCGAAGCGGTCAGCGAGAGCGCGATACCCGGCGTGTTCCGCGTGACGCCGCGTTCGGCCGATGCCTACGTCACCTCCGGTGATGTAGCGCATCTGGAAACCATCGCCCGCACCATGGACAACGCGATCGTGCGCCAGCGCGTGTTCTCCTATCTCGACCAACGCCTCGGCCGCTTCGAGCGCGCTGCGGGGTGAGCGGGCGAGCGCCTTAGCTCTTCAGCGGCCCTTCAGCACCCGGCCGGCCACCGCGTCGAGCTTGGTCAGCAGCGACGCATCGCGCGCTTCTGGCGCGGTGACGATGGCGGTGTCGAGGGTGTGCTCGATGTTGAGCGGGGAGGGTATGCGCTCGGGCCCAAGCAGGGGCGCGGCGCGGCGGATCAGGGCTTCGGCCTTGGCGGCGTTTTCGCGCAGCACGTGAAGGATGGCGGCGACCTCGACATGGCCGTGGCTTGGATGCCAACAATCGTAATCGGTAACCATGGCGACGCTGGCATAGGGTAGCTCGGCCTCACGCGCGAGCTTGGCTTCGGGCATGTTGGTCATGCCGACCACGTCGCACCCCCAGGAGCGGTAGAGCTTCGATTCCGCCAGCGAGGAAAATTGCGGGCCTTCCATGGCGAGATAAGTTCCGCCGCGATGGCAGGGGATGTTCTCCGCGCGCGCCGCCTGCTCCAGCGCGTCCGCCAGCTTCGGGCACACCGGCTGCGCCATCGAGACGTGCGCCACCAGGCCGTTGCCGAAGAAACTTTTGGCTCGCGCAAAAGTGCGGTCGATGAATTGATCGACCAGCACGAATGTTCCGGGTGAAAGCTCTTCCTTCAGCGAACCGCAGGCCGAGACCGAGATCACATCGGTGACGCCGACGCGCTTCAGCGCATCGATATTAGCGCGGTAATTGATGTCGGAAGGCGAGAGTCTGTGGCCGCGCCCATGCCGCGAGAGGAACACGATATCGATTCCGGCGATGCTTCCCAGCCGCAGCGCATCGGAAGGCTCGCCCCAAGGCGAAGCCACGCGCTGCTCGCGAGCGCCGTCGAGCGGCATGTCGTAGATTCCGCTGCCGCCGATAATTCCGAGGATTGTGCGGGTCATGGCTAAGCTTGCAACGACTCCCCCGCCCCCACCGAACCGCTTCGCGGTTCGGCAATCGAGCTTTGTCCGGATCGCAAGCGATCCGGGGCTGGCGGGGGTAGGGGGAGGGGGCGCTTTATCAAGGCCGGCATCTCAGCCGCCCGCTTTGCAGAAGCCGCGCACGCTGGCGGCGATCTTCGCTTGCGTGGCTTCGTCTAGATAAGCGTGCATCGGCAGGCTGATGACGCGCTTGGCGATGTCGTCGCTGACTTTCATGCCGCCCGCGCCCACTGGGTAGGCGCGATAGGCGCTCTGCTGGTGCAAGGGTTTGGGATAATAGCGCGCGGTCGGCACGCCATCGCCCCGCAGGTGCGCGGCGAGTCCGTCCGGATCCTCGATCTCGATCGTGTATTGCGCCCAAGTTGAAACGCCGCCGGCGATCACGCGCGGTGTTTTCACCTGGTTCGGCAACACCTGCCGGTAGCGCTCGGCGACGACGTTTCGCTCGCGGATTTCGTCAGCGAAAATCGCCAGCTTTTCAAGCAAGATCGCCGCTTGCATGGTGTCGAGCCGCGAGTTCATGCCGATGCGAACATTGTCGTATTTGTCGCTTCCTTGGCCGTGCACCGCGAACGAGCGCATCACCGCCAAGTCCTCGTCGCTATTGGTGAGCGTAGCCCCGCCGTCGCCGTAGCAGCCGAGCGGTTTGGCGGGGAAAAAGCTGGTCGTGGTCGCATCCGCCCAATGCATCGGGTGCATGCCGTCGAGTGTGCAGCCGAAGGCCTGCGCGCTGTCGGCGATCAGCTTCAGACCTTCGCGGCGGCAAATCTCGGCTATTTTTGGATAATCCGCTGGCTGCCCGAACAGGTCGACGGCGATGACCACCTTAGGATTGAGCTTGCCCTCGCGTTTGACGCCCGCAATCGCTGCTTCGAGCGAGGCGGGGTCTATGTTGTACGTGTCAGGCAGCACATCGACAAACACCGGTGTCGCCTGCACCCAAGGCGCGACTTCGGCGGTGGCGGCGAATGTGAAGCCGGGGCAGAACACCGCGTCGCCCTTGCCCACGCCCCACGCCATCAGCGGCAGCGCCAGCGCGTCGGTGCCGTTGGCGTTGGCCAGCGTGTGTTTGGCTCCGCAGAACACCGCCAGCTGGCTCTCGAACGCGCGCACTTCCGGGCCGTTGATGTATTGGCCGTGCGCCAGCACCCGCGCCAAGGCGGCGTCGATGCGGCCGGCGATGCGGGCGCGCTGCGCCGCGAGGTCGATGAACGGGAGCATGCTTTCCTTCAGGTTGAAGAGGGCAGGCCGGCGGCCTTGTCGATGTCGAGCGCCACCTGCAGCACGGCAGCGCCTTCAGCGCCAGTGACGGCCGGCCGATCCACCTTGCCGAGCACGGCGTCGATGAAAATGCCGACATTGGCCCCAAGCGGGTCAGAACCCTTCGGCGTGCTGGCGAAATCGGCGTTGAGCGGAAATTTGGTGGTGTTCTCGAAAGTGCGGGCGAGGAAATCCACGTTCACTTCGCCGGACGGATAGACCAGACGCATGAAGCGACGACGCTCCGGAGCGACGCGGCTCGATACGAACACCGCCTCGGCGCCGCCGAAGGCCAAACGCGCGTCCATGGTGTCGGCGGTCGGCCCTTTCTCGGCGCGGCCTTGGGCTATGATTTTCTCCGGCGGCCTGCCCATCAATTGCAGCGCCAGGTCGAGGTCGTGCACCATCAGGTCGAGCGTGGCCGAGACATCGGCGCTGCGTCCGCTCCAGGGGCCTTCGCGCACGCTTTCCAGGCGCGTGGGCAATTCCGGCGTGTCGAACAAACCCATGGCTTCGAACACGAGCCGCTCCTGGTGGCCGCAGGCCAGCACCAGCTTTTTTTCCGCGGCGATATCGACCAGCAATTGCGCTTCCATGGCCGAGGTGCAGATCGGCTTCTCCACCAGCACGTGCTTGCCGTATTCCAGCGGCGCGGCGCAGGCGCTGGCGTGGGTTTGCGCCGGGCAGGCGACGGTGACGATGTCAATCAGATCGAGCAGATCGTCCATATTGTGGAACTTGCGTACGCCGAGCGTTTCCGCCAGCGCCTCGGTGCGCTCGGGATCGAGGTCGAATACCCCGATCAGCTCGACCCGCTTATCCATCCGGTATTTGAACGCGTGGTGCGCGCCAAACACGCCCGCGCCGATTACCCCCGCCTTGAGTTTCGTCATTCGACAGTCACCGATTTCGCTAAATTCCGTGGTTGGTCCACGTCGGTGCCCTTATGCACTGCAGTCAGATAGGCGAGCAACTGGATTGGAACCGAAAAAACCAGCGGGGCCACGAACGGATCGCAGGCCGGGGCGAGAATGGTATGCGTTGTGATGTCGCTCGCCGCCGCCGCGCCGGCCGGATC
>JANNQT010000175.1:0-23583 GCA_031400895.1 Alphaproteobacteria bacterium
GCCTACGTGTCTGCACCACATTGCCGGCGAGGACGCCGGCGGTCCATAGCTCAATGACGATCGGCGCTATCCAGCACAAAGCGGCGGTCGCAATAGCCGCACTCAGCGTAATCCTTTTCGCCGATGTCGTAATACACCACCGGGTGCCCGAGCGCGCCGCCGCCGCCGTCGCACTTCACCCGACGTGAACTGACTTTGATGATTTCCGGCGCGGGATTGTCTGCGGCAGGCTGGGTCATGGGGCTCGGCTTGATTGGTGTGCGAACGCTGCGTACCTAGTGCGCATCGCCGCTCTGCGCAATCCGCGCCCTCACCCAGGACCTTATGCCCGCTCCCTCCCCCCAGCCGCAATTCGCCATCGAAGCGCGCGGCCTCGACAAAATCTACCGCGCCCAAGGTAAGGGCGAGCCCGTGCATGCGCTCAAGCGCATCGACCTCGCCATCCCGCGCGGCTCGTTTTTCGGCCTGCTGGGCCCCAACGGCGCCGGCAAATCCACGTTCATCAACATCCTCGGCGGCATGGTGGTGAAATCGGGCGGCAGCGCCTCGATCTGGGGCCACGACATCGATGCCGATCCCATGAACGCGCGCGGCGCCATCGGCATCGTGCCGCAAGAGCTGAACATGGATCCGTTCTTCTCTCCGCTCGAGGCGTTGGAAATCCAGGCCGGCTATTACGGCGTGCCCAAGCGCGAGCGGCGCAGCGAGGAAATCCTGCGCGCCGTCGGCCTGTGGGACAAGCGCGACGCCTACGCGCGGACGCTCTCGGGCGGCATGAAACGGCGCCTCTTGGTGGCGAAAGCCATGGTGCACTCCCCGCCGGTGCTGGTGCTGGACGAGCCGACCGCTGGCGTGGATGTCGATCTGCGCCGTCAACTCTGGGAGCACGTGCGCGCGCTGCACAAAAGCGGCGTCACCATCGTGCTCACCACGCATTATCTTGAGGAAGCCCAAGAGCTCTGCGACACCATCGCCATCATCAATCATGGCGCGGTCATCGCCTGTGAGCCGACGGCGAAGTTGATTTCGCGGCTCGATCAGAAGACTTTGGTGGTGACCCCGCAAGCTCCGCTTGCCCTCCCCTCTTCCGGCTTCGAGGACGTAACCTTCGACCTGCGCCCCACCGGCGCCTTCACACTGACCTACAAGACCAGCGAACACAGCGTCGAAGAATTGCTCGACCGCGTGCGGGCCGCGGGAATCAAGATCAAGGATCTCTCAATAGAAGAGCCGAATTTGGAAGATGTGTTCCTGGAGCTGACATCATGAAAACTCGCCGCTTTTGGCGGGCGCTGCTGGCAGTCGCGGTGATCGGCGCGCCGGTCGTTGCGTCGTCCTCCGCATCCGCGGATGACGAGGCCTCCAATCGGGCTCTCGTTGTCGCCAGCGAATACGGCAATTGCTACGCGAAATCGGTCCCGTCGGGGAGTTACGGCAATGCTGGGCAAACGCGGATTTATGTTGTCGAAAACGACACGGACCGACTTGTTGCGACTTATGCTTTTTATGCGAACAGGCTTCGCCTGGAATGCAATGTCACGGGCCCAAGCGGCGCAACCGCCGCCTCTGTCGTCGCCTTTGGCCCATGGGCGAGGGGCCAGGAAGCTAGCCATGACGTACTGGCCTTGGCGTTCTATTGGAACGGCCAATTGCTGCGACGCTATTCGACGCTCGACATCGTCGGTCGGCCCGACAATGTAAGCGCGTCGGTCTCGCATTATTCGGTGATCGATGAAGTCCTCGGCTATAGATGGGGCGATGGAAACAGTTACCGGTTCGCAATTCGAACCATCGACCGCCGGATCATCACATTCGACGCAGGCACGGGCGCGATTGTATCAGGCGCCACGAATGAATAAGCTCGCGCTCGCAAGCTAAGTTGGAGGCGGTCCATGCAATACACAAATCTCGGCGCAACCGGCCTTAAGGTCTCGCGCCTCTGCCTCGGCTGCATGTCGTATGGCGATCCCAGCGATCCGGCGCGCACCTGGGTGTTGGCGGAGGAGGCCAGCAAGCCGTTTTTCAAGCAAGCGCTGGAAGCCGGGATCAATTTCTTCGACACCGCCAACGTCTATTCCGCGGGCGTCAGCGAGGAGATCACCGGGCGCGCGCTGAAACAATTCGCGCGGCGAGACGAGATCGTGGTCGCCACCAAGGTTCACGGCCAAATGCGCGCCGACGCCAACGGCAAGGGGCTATCGCGTAAGGCGATCCTGACCGAGATTGATCACAGCCTCAAACGCCTCGGCATGGATTATGTCGATCTCTACCAGATCCATCGCTTCGACCCGGAGACACCGATCGAGGAAACGCTGGAAGCGCTGCACGACGTGGTGAAGGCCGGCAAGGCGCGTTACATCGGCGCCTCCTCGATGTGGGCGTGGCAATTCATGAAGGCGCTGGCGCTGCAGAAGGCGAATGGCTGGGCGCGCTTCGTCTCGATGCAGAATCACATGAATTTGATCTACCGCGAGGAAGAGCGTGAAATTCTGCCGCTGTGCCGCGACCAGGGCGTTGGCGTGATCCCGTGGTCGCCGCTGGCGCGCGGGCGGTTGGCGAGGCCGCCGGAGGCAAAGACCACGCGCAGCGAAAGCGACCGCTTCGGCGGCTTTTTGTACAAAAAGAGCGAGGATTCCGACCGCGCCATCATTGACGCGCTGGCGGCGGTCGCCGCCGCGCGCGGCTTGCCGCGCGCGCAAACCGCCCTGGCTTGGCTGCTACAAAAGCCAGGCGTCACCGCCCCCATTATCGGCGCCACCAAGCCGGAGCATCTGAGCGAGGCGATGGCCGCGCTGGAAGTGAAACTCACGCCGCAGGAAATCGCCGCGCTGGAGGCGCCCTACGCGCCGCATCCGGTGGCGGGATTTGTGTAGTATAGGAGATTCAGGAGATCCCATGACCGCTCGTCCCCTTTCAGACGCCCCCGCCATCAGTTTCGACGCCGACGGCGTCGACCCGCATGAATATCTGAAGTTGTTCCGCGAGCAGGCGCCGCTGGCGCGCACGCCGCTCGGCATCGTGCTGGCATTGCGCCACCGCCACCTCGATCTGGTCACCAGCGACGCCACGCGCCAGATGGAGACTGAAACCAAGATCATGCAGGGCATCACCGAGGGCCCGATCTGGGACCTCACCACTACCGGCATGCTGTTCGCCAATGGCGAAGTGCATCGCCGTCGCCGCGCGCCGGTTTCGCGCACGTTCGCGTTCAAGCTGATGGACGCCATGCGCCCGAAGGCGGCGGCGCTGGCCCAGGAATTGGTGAGCGAGCGGCTGGGCAAGGGCCCGATCGATTTCGTGAACGAGATCGCCGCGCAAATTCCCGCGCGCATCATCGCCGACATCCTGGGCATTCCACGCAGCGATCTACCGGTGTTTATGCAATGGATCGCCGACACCGCTGAATCGATCGGTTTCATCGATACCGGGCGGCGCGCGCAGATCGAAAAGAGCTTGGTCGAGTTCAACGCCTACGTTGAGAGCCTGTTCGAGGAACGCCGCGCTCGGCCGCGCGAGGATTTCATCACCGATTATCTGCGCACCACCAGCGAGGACAGCGAATTGAGCGAAGCGGAAATCCGCACCCAGGTGCTGGGGCTCATCCTCGCCGGCTCCGACACCACGCGCGGTTCGCTGTGTATGATCCTGGCGCAGCTGCTGCGTCACCCCGAGCAATGGCGCGCCTTCTGCGCCGATCCGGACGGCTTGAAGAAGGGCGTGGTCGATGAAGGCCTGCGCTTTGATCCGATCATCTCCGGCGTGCCGCGCGTTGCGGTGCGCGATCTCGAAATCGACGGCTATCTTGTGCCCGCCGGCACGCCGATCGCGGTGTCGCTATTGTCGGCGCTGCGCGATCCGGAAGTTTACGCCGACCCCGACCGTTTCGATATTCGTCGCACCGACCACCCGCGCTGGCACCCGGTATTCGGCGGCGGCGCGCATCGCTGTGTCGGCGAGGCGCTGGCGCGCGCGGAGATGGAGGAAACGCTGGCGACCATCGCACGCCTCGCGCCGAACACGGAACTGGTAGGCGATTTTCCCAAACTCGCGCCGGGCGCGATCCGGCAGGTGGGGCAGATGCAAGTGGCGTTCGGGTGATTTCGCCGAGAACGGCCTATGTGGACCGCCGGCGACAGCTAGCACCCGGAATCATTGAAGTATGATTCACAAACACCCATCCCCGGATTCGCGGTACGCGAAGTCCGGGGCCCATAAACTCAGGCGTTCGCGAGTATGGGTCCCGGACTGAATGCTGCGCATTCATCCGGGAATGGGTGGGATGGGCGTCTCACCGATTTATGATTCCGGGTACTAGGCTGGCCGCCAAAATGGACGCCACTGCGTGGCTTGGCTCGGCCGTCTAAAGTAGAACACGCGGTCTTCGGACCATTCATCGAGCGGCGCTTCAACACGGTGGCTCAACGCCGCTTGCAGCGCTGCATCCCTGCCCTGGCGCCAGTCTTCAAAGAGCCTCGGCGCGAAGATGTCAGGGAAAATCCATTCGCGAGAATCCTGCGGGTAGGAATCGAACCACGGCAAAGTCGAGACGATCCAGGTCAGGCCCGTTGCTTCGCCGGTAAACGTTGCGGCATCGCCGTAGTGATTGGGCGCGCCACCGGTGGGCTCACCGACAAACAAGGCGAATGTCTCCCGTTCCAAGCGATTGGCCAAATTCTGCGCGGCGGAGAACGTGCTCGGCGCTGTCAGGACATACAATCCCCCTGGGCGGTTGAACCGCGACCGCCCGATCTGCTTGCGCAGCGCTTCCGGGAGGAAGTTGTCGCCACCGCCATTGCGGCGCAGATCGACGATCAGCCGTTCGGCCGATGCGTTCTCCATGGCGGCAAGGCACTCACGCGTAAATGCTTCGAACGACTTCCCCTCCAGATTGTCCATGGAATCTAGGCTGACATAGACCGCGCGCTCGGTTTGGAGAAACCGCGCGTAATTTCCGACGCCCGTCTCTTGGGTCCAATTCTCGCAAGCGGTGAGCGTGCGCTCGACCTCCAGAAGACCCTGCCCCGCATCGGCGCGTGGCCGCAGCGATGCGCGGCGCCGCCGGTGTCCAAGCATGGCGCGCGCCTGCACGAGCGCGCGAGGATCGGCGACAGCGCCATACGCCTCCAGCACCGCCGGCGACGAAAACGCCTCAGCAGCCCAACGATGCGCCCACGCGTCATTGCCAGGCCATTGCTGGGCGGACGCGCGCACGAGCGCGCCTGCTTCGGACCCGCCGAGTTGATCAAGGCGCGCGCCAAGCATGGACGCGCCTTCATCCTTGGCGCTGGTCACGTAAACCCCGTCGTGGAACATGCGTACGCGGATCGGCAAGGAAAGGGAAAACGGCCCTGTGGCCAAAGCCGGCGGCACGCCGCCGACGAACTCGAACGGCAGCAAAGTGGTGTGGCCGTCCGCGAACCAGCCGAGCGCGCGGCGTGTGCGCACGAAGTAAAGGCCATCACTCAACCGATCTGCCTCGGTGGCCAGATTATCCCAGCGCGAACGCCAATCGGCGTCCGCGCCGGCTTCCCGGCCGCGTGGATGGGTGGTCTCCGCGAAACGCCTGAGCGCTTCCACCTCCGCGCGTCGCCCGGTGCGGCCTTGAGCTTGAACTTGGAACTTGGTCGCTGAAGCGCCGAGCGCGCCTAGGGCGACGATGCCTGTCAGGGCGCGTCGGGTAAACATGGCTGAGCGCATACGGCAGGAGAGGCGCCCCTACAAGCGCCGCGCGACAAGCGCCCCACCAGGTCCGACAGACAACGGTCTGATACCAACGGCCCGAAGGTTTGATCCGTCTCTGAACCCAAGGATTCCGTCATTCCGGGGCTCGCGAAGCGATGCCCGGAAACCCAGGGCAACAGTCGCGTTCTTCGATCCCCTGGATTCCGGATCGCGCTCCGCGCGTCCGGAATGACGGAGTTTGTGTTTTTCAGTGTGAGTAGTTGTTGAGGCCGGTATGAGCGATGATCGCCACATGCAGCCCCCCCCAAACCAAAACGGCCGGCGCTTCGTAGCACGCCGGCCGTCTCTTCGGTTGCACTGAAAACGGGAGCGTTTAGCGCCCGCCCATCACTTGCGCCTTCATTACCGCCGATTGGCGGAAGGCGAGCTTCTTGGACGCCTTGATCTTCACCGGCTCACCGGTTTGCGGGTTACGGCCCATGCGCGCCTTGCGGGCGCGGATCATGACCATGCCGATGTCGCCGATCTTCACCTTGGCGCCCTTGAGCACGTAGGCCTTCACCACATCGATATAGCCTTCGACCAGGCTTTTGGCTTCCGACTTCTTGGTGCCGAGATGATCGGCCACGCTTTGCAACAGCACGCTGGCGGTGACGGTCTTGCCGGCGGTGGCGGCGACCTTCACGGGCTTGGCCGCCGGAGCGGCGGCCTTCTTGGCCGGCGCCTTCTTGCGGGCCGGCGCCTTCTTGGCGGTCTTCTTCATCGCTTTACGAGCCATCTGCATTTTCCTTCAAAAATATTTTCGTCCGTTAAGTTCATTGCGCCGCCGACGCGCCAGGCGCCCCTGGTTGGTCCGCGGTTGTTGTCGGAGATCTCACGCAATCCTTGCTGGAGGCGCGCTCGCTCCGGAAACATCGAAAACCCACGTTTTTCGCGTGTTTTGTCGCTATCGCGGCGCACTCCCTTGCACGCCGGCGCGTGAGTCGCAACGTAAAAGATGCGGTTTTCCGCGGTTTTCCAGCGAAAACAGCGTCGCCTCGCCGGTAAACCCACGACTTTGCTGGCGATTCGCGCGCTTTTGCCGCGCCGCCTCAGCGCGGGCCCATGCGAATGGCGCCGTCCAAGCGCACGTCTTCGCCGTTGAAATAAGGATTTCGCAGCATTTCCAGCGCCAGAGCGGCGTATTCTTCCGGCCGCCCTAAGCGCTTCGGGAACGGCACCGACGCCGCCAGCGCGGCCTTCACATTCTCCGGCGCGCCCAGCATCAGCGGCGTCTCGAAAATGCCCGGCAGGATGGTGTTGACGCGAATGCCTTCGCCGGAAAGATCGCGCGCGATCGGCAAGGTCATGCCGACGACCCCGCCCTTGGAAGCAGAATACGCCGCCTGCCCCATCTGCCCGTCCTCGGCCGCGACCGAGGCGGTGTTGACGATGGCCCCGCGCTCGCCGTCGATCGGCGCCAGCGTCAACATGCCGGCGGCGGATTTGGCGAGGCAGCGGAACGTGCCGACCAGATTGATCTGGATCACCATGTTGAAGGCGTCGAGCGGGAAGTGCCTGATCTCGCCGGTCTCGCGCGCACGGCTGGCGGTCTTCACCGCATTGCCGACGCCCGCGCAATTGACCAGAATCCGCTCCTGACCGTTGGCGGCGCGCGCGGCGGCAAAGCCCGCGTCCACGCTTTCATCGCTGGTGACATCAACCCGGCAGAAGGTCGCGCCCAGTTCGGCGGCGGTGGCCCGGCCCAGTTCCTCGTTGCGGTCGAACAGCGCCACCTTGACGCCCTCGGCGCGCAGTTTCTGCGCCGTCGCCTTGCCGAGCCCCGAGGCGCCCCCAGTAACGACCGCCGCGATGTCCGCCGAGAGTTTCATGGCTGTTCTCCTTGAGTTGGCGGCTTCTAGTACCCACTTTCATTGGCGCCTGAGTCACGAAAAGGACCTCCAGTGTCACGAAAGTGGGTACAAGAATCATACGTTTGTACCGGAACCCGAAATGGCGTGATGGATCACGCAATTTCGATTCCGAGTACTAGCGGCGGCGGCGGCGAATGCAAAGGCCGCAAAATCGCGGGGACCCCTTCCCTCATCGCCCCGAACTTGCTCTGATGGGCGCTCAATCGGGGGCCAGAGCATGGAATTCGACAGCAAATTTTGGGCGCTAACCGTGCTCGGGGCCGGCGCCGCCATCGGCTACGGGCTCTGCTTCGTCGGCCGCGCGCCGAGCCTCATCGGCGCGGCGGTGAAAACCGCGTTCGCCGCGGCGCTGGCGCTCGCCTTCGCCGGCGTCGGCGCAGATCCGCTGCTGGTGGGCGCGCTGGCGGCCTCCGCGCTCGGCGACCTGCTGCTGGCGTTCGACAAGAAACCGCTCGTGCCGCTCGGCATTCTCGCCTTCCTGGTCGCGCAACTGGCGTACGCAGCCCTGTTCCTAGCCTTCGCGCTGCAATCGCCCGACGATCCGCCGGACTGGCCGCGTTATCTCGCCATGGCCCTGGTCGTGCTGACGACACTCGGCTTTCTGATCTGGATGGCGCCCAAGCTCGGCTGGATGGCGCTTGGCGTGTTCCCCTATTCGCTGGCGATTACAGCCATGGCGTGCCTGGCGTTCTGGCTGCCCTGGGCCGGCTGGCCGGCGATGCTGGGCGCGGCGAGTTTCCTGGTCAGCGACTTGGTGCTGGCGGTGGAGTTGTTCCGGCTGTCGCCGGACGCGCCCGCGCGGCGCGCAACCGGACCGCTGGTGTGGTGGAGCTACGCGGCGGCGCAGGCGCTGATCGTGACGGGGGCAGTGCTGGCGACGGGCGCGGTGTGAGCTGGAGCGCGGGTCTTCAGACCCGCATTCTCGCCGTTGCAAGGGCAATGCGCGCCAAGCTAAGCTCCCAGCGATGGCGCGTCCGAGCTGGCACCGCCGCAGCTACCTTCCCCATTGTGACGAAGATGGGCTGGTGCAGCACATCGTCTTCCGCCTTGCAGACAGTTTTCCCAGCGCAGCGCTGTCAAAGATGGGGCGCCTCGACAACGTTCAGCGGTTTGCGCGATGCGACCGGCTGTTAGATGCCGGCGTTGGCAGCGTAGTACTACGCTCGCCTACAGAGGCGTGGATCATACCGCTTAAAGTCACTGCGATGGAGTGCAGATGCCGCTTAGCCTTCCCCGATTTCTTGCCGAGGACGACCCCGCCAATTCCGCGTTCGAAAGCGCCGAGACGCTGGCGCTGCTGGCGCGCCGGCGCTCCACCAAAATCGTGCATCTCGGCGAACCGGGCCCGTCCAGCGCCGACATCGACGCGCTGCTGCGCCTGGCCACACGCGTTCCCGATCATGGCAAACTGGGGCCGTGGCGCTTCGTGGTGATCGAGCAGGACGGACGCGCTCGCGCCGGCGAAGCCTTGGCGCAGGCGCTGCAAGCAGACGGCGGCGAGGAAGCTTCGCGTGACATCGCGCGCGCGACTTTCCTGCGGGCGCCGGTGTGCGTCATGATCGTCTCCACCGCAGCCCCGCACGCGAAAATTCCAGAATGGGAGCAGCAGCTTTCAGCCGGCGCGGTGTGCTTTGCGTTGCTGCTCGCCGCGCACGCAATGGGCTATGGCGGCTGCTGGCTGACCGGCTGGCCCTGCTATAATCCGCGCGCGCGCGCCGCGCTTGGCCTCGCCGACCACGAACGCATCGCCGGTTTCGTCCACCTGGGAACCGCAACCGAAACCCCGACTGAACGCGTCCGCGCCGACCCGGCGGCGCGGACAACGCGATATTGACGGTTAAAGCAACGGACTTTAAATTCGCCTCAGTTTGATGGCGATCGCGGAGCGAATTTAAAGTCCCAAAGTTGCTTTAGAAACTTTTGAATCTAAAGCGTCTTCTTGGCCTTAAATGCGACAACCAGATCGATCCAAGCACTGAGTCGCATTTAAGGCCAGACGCTTTAGCCGGCAAACGCTTTCGCTTGCGCCAAGACGCGTTCGGCCTGCTTCAAGTGCGGAATGTCCACCATTTTGCCGTCGAGCGCGAGCGCGCCCGCGCCGGGGCTAGCGGCGAACAGCGCGACGACGCGATGGGCATGCTCGATTTCCTCGGCCGAGGGCATGAAGCTCTCATTGATCGGCGCGACTTGCGCGGGGTGGATCGCTAGGCGGCCGGTGAATCCCTCCGCGCGCGCGGCGCGCGAGGAGGTGCGCAGGCCCGCCTCGTCGCGGAAATCCACGTACAGCGTCTCGATCGCCTGCACGCCGCTGGCATGAGCTGCCAACAAGGTCCGCGAGCGCACCATTCGGTAGGTGAAATCCCAGCCGCCATCGGCGCCGCGATTGCCGCTGGCGCCAAGCGCTGTCGCCATATCCTCCGCGCCCCAAGTCAGGCCCAGCAGGCGTGTCAATTTGGCGGTGGCGAACCCGCCCAAATGAAACGGGGCGATCGCGGTCTCGGTCGCCACCGGCACGATCTGGATCGAAGCCGCTGCAATGCCCTCCCGCGCTTCCAGCGCGTCGAGATAGTGGGAAAGACGAGCCACATCTTCGGGGCAATTAATCTTTGGCTGCAGAATGCCGTCGGGCGCGCCGGCGACGATGGCTGCGAGGTCGAGCAGCGCCTCGTTGCTATCGAGCGGATTGATCCGCACCCACAATTGCGATTTTCGCGCGCCGCGCGGACGCGCCGCAAGGTGCGCGGCCACCAATTCGCGCGCCGCCGGCTTGCGCTCTGGCGCAACCGCGTCTTCGAGATCGAGGATGAGCGCATCGGCCCCAGCCGCGTCGGCCTTGCCGAGCTTTTTTTCGCTGTCGCCGGGGATGAACAGCAGCGACCGGATCGGCACGGGGGCGCTCATGGCGCGGGCCGTTTGCGCTGCAAACCGGAACGCTTACAGGAAGCGACCAATTCGTCGCGCTGGTTGAAGGCCTTGTGCAGGAAGGTGACGATACCCGCGTCCGGGCGCGATTTCGATGGGCGCAACTCGATCACCTCCGTCACTACATGCACGGTATCGCCATGAAACAGCGGTTTCGGGAAGCGCACTTCGTCCCAGCCGAGATTGGCGATCGCGGTGCCGAGCGTGGTGTCGCCCACCGAGATGCCGACCATCAGCCCAAGCGTAAAAGCGCTATTGACGATGCGCTGGCCGAACTCGGTGCTCTTCATATATTCTTCGTCGAGGTGCAATTGCGCCGGATTATGTGTCATCGCCGTGAACATCACATTGTCGGTCTCGGTCACCGTGCGGCGGATGGGGTGCTCGAACACTTGTCCGACCGCGAGTTCGTCAAACCATAATCCCGGCATGCGGCCCTAGTCCCATGTTGCAACCAGTCTTGCTTAGCTGGCGCATGCGAATCTTGCCAGCATCATGTCGCGGCAATTCATCGGCTGGCGGACGGGTGCGCCCCGCCTGGATCGCCGCGGGGAGCGCCAAAAACACCCCGCGACGCCATTTCCCCTTGCCTTGGCCCAAGGCTTGCGGCTCAACAGCGCGCTTTCCCAGTAACGGTCCCGCCCCATGCCCAGAATGAGCTACAAACTGCGTGATTTCGCGCTCCGGATCGGACGCGCCTCTTCGGGGCTTGGCCTCTACGCGACGAGCGAAATCCCCAAGGGGGCGTGCGTGATCGAATATGTCGGCCGGCCCATCAGCGCCGCGGAGGAACGCACCAGCCGCAGCAAATACCTGTTCGAGATCAATTCGCGCAAAACCATCGACGGCGCCCCGCGTTGGAACAAGGCCCGCTACATCAACCATTCTTGCCGTCCCAATTGCGAGCCCAATATCCACAAGGGCCGCGTCTTTATCCATACGCGCCGGCGCATCCGTGCGGGCGAGGAGCTTAACTACGATTACGGCAAGAATTATTTTGACGAATACCTGAAGGGCCATTGCCGCTGCGCCAAGTGCAGGCCGCCAAAGCCGGCGAAAGCGCGCGCCCGCTGAAGCTTCTTCTATTCAGACTGAAACATGAAATCCCTAATCCTCCCCGCGCGGTCGCGCGCGTTGCGTTTTGATATTGCCGCGGCGCACCTTGTGATCGACGCGGCGCTGCTTTTCGGCGCGCGGGACGCGGGTCTTGTGGCGCGGCTTGGGGCGGTGCGTGGCTTGCTCCACCAGCGCCAACAGCCGCGCCAGCGCCGCTTCCCGGTTGCGCTCTTGGGTGCGGTGCTCGTCGGCGCGCAGCACGATCTCGCCATCAAGCGTCAGCCGCCGGCCAGCCAGCGTCTCCAGCCGCGCGCGTACGTCGTCAGGCAGCATTGTATGGCCGCCCACGCGAAAGCGCAGCTCGACCGCGCTCGAGACCTTGTTGACGTTCTGCCCGCCCGGACCGGCGGCGCGGATGAAGCGCTCCTCTAGGTCGCGCTCGTCGAGCGCCAGATTTGGCGTTACGGGAATCATTATTCAGGTGTCATGTATCAGATATTGGCTGTCAATTTGCTGGTAAACTGCTAATCGGCCCCTGACACAGATCAGGGAGAGAGCGATGCGCAATTTCATCATGGCCGCCGGCGCGGCGCTGTTTATGGCCGCGTGCGCGGGCGGGGCGATCCCCGGCATCATGCTCGAAAGCGAACCGACGATCGACGCGGGCTCGCCCCACATCCTCGCCGCGCTCGCAGATGCGCGCCGGCCCGAGGCCGATGTAGCGCGCGACGGCTTGCGCCACCCGGGCGAGATGCTGGCGTTCACCGGGGTGCGCGCCGGCTGGAGGGTCGCCGATGTCGGCCCGGGCGGGGGCTATTATTCGCGGCTGCTGGCGGTGGCGGTGGGCGATGGCGGGCGCGTGTACGCGGTGGACCGCGCCGGCACGGCCGAGCGCCCGCGGCCGATGGCGGCGGTCGCGCCGACTTATACCAACATCACTCATCTCACCGACGGTTACGCCAATTGGAGCGCGGGCGAACCGCTGGACGCGATTTTCATTTCCCAGATTTATCACGATTTCTATCTGCCGGTTTTCGCGTTCGACGTGCCGGCGATGAACCGGGCGATGTTCGCAGGCCTGAAGCCGGGCGGCGTGCTGCTGATAATCGATCATGCCGCCGCCGATGGCAGCCCGATCGGCGTCACTGACACGCTGCACCGCATCGATCAGGGCCAAGTGGTGCGCGATATGATCGCTGCCGGCTTCGTGCTGGAAGCGGAAAGCCAAACGCTGCGCAATCCCGCCGACAACCGCACGCTGCGCGTGTTCGAAGGCGACATTCGCGGCCACACCGACCAATTCGTGCTGCGCTTCCGCAAGCCCGCGAACTAAGCGATGACCGACCTTGCCGCCGCGCGTCTGCGCACCGTGCGCGAGCACATGGCGCTGGAATGCGTGCACGATTGGGACGGCGTCATCGCCACCTTCGCGCATCCGCGCTATGAGATGCACGGCGCCGGCGCGGTGTTCGATGGCGAAGCCGAGGTGCGGCGCTATTTTGGGCTCTCGCGCACCCCCTTCCCCGACCAGGCCAACGAGATCATCGCCATGGCCGCCGACGGCGATGTCGTGCTGGTCGAACTATGGCTCACCGGCACGCATCTTGGGCCGCTCAAGCTCGGCGCGCACACCATCGAACCTACCGGCAACAAGTTCCGCGTACGCATGGCGGGAAGCTTCGAGTTCGCCCCGGGCAGCGACAAGATCGCCTGCGAGCGGCCCTATTTCGATCAGGGCGCGGTGCTGCGGGCCCTGGGCCTCGCTTAGCCGCGCCGCGCCCTGAAGAAATCGCGCAGCAGCGCCGCGCTTGCGTCCGCCAGCACGCCGCTTGTCACCGCCGGCTTCCAATGGCAGGTCGGCTGCTCGAACACGCGGCTGCCGTGCGCCACGGCCCCGCCCTTGGGGTCGCTCGCGCCATAGACAAGCCGGGCGATGCGCGCGTGCGAGATCGCGCCGGCGCACATGGCGCAGGGCTCCAGCGTGACGTAGAGCGTGAGGCCGGGCTTGAGCCGGTAATTGCCGAGCTGCGCCGCCGCCTGCCGTAGCGCCACGATTTCCGCGTGCGCGGTGGGATCGCAACTGGCGATGGGGGCGTTGGCGGCTTCGGCCAGCACCGCGCCGGCTGCATCGACGATGACGGCGCCGACCGGCGCTTCGCCGGCCGCCGCCGCGCGCCGCGCCAGCTCCAGCGCGCGGGCCATGTGGGCTTCCTCGTTCATGGCCGGCGCAGCTCAAGCAGATCGTGCGCCACTGGCCCGGCGAACAGTGTATCGAACGAGCCCGGCTCGATGGCGGACCGATATTGCTCGCGCGCGACGTCGTTGGAATGGTGCATGCGGCTTTCCAGCGCCCGCCGCCAGGTCGCCTCGTCGGGCCATTGCGCGTAGGCGAGGTAAGCATTGCCCTCGCCGCGATGCAGGCGCGAGCCCCAGCCGCCGAACTCCCGCGCAATGGCTTCCGTGCCAGCCCGCCATCCCTGCTCGAATTGCGCCTCCAGCCCTGCTATCACCCGCCACCGATAGATCACCGCGAACATGGCCGTACCTTCCTCTCCCCTTTCTAGCGCCGAAGGCGAGCGCATCGCCAAGTTTTTGGCGCGCGCTGGCGTTTGTTCGCGCCGCGACGGCGAACGGCTGATCGCCGAGGGCCGGGTCAAGCTCAACGGCGCGGTGCTTGACAGCCCGGCGGTGAAGGTGACCGCCCGAGACAAGGTCAGCGTCGATGGCCGGGTGATCGGCGCGGCCGAGCCGACGCGGCTGTGGCGCTACCACAAGCGCGCCGGCCTGGTGACCACCCACCGCGACCCGGCCGGGCGGGCGACCGTGTTCGAACATCTGCCGCCCGGCCTTCCGCGAGTCATTTCCGTCGGCAGGCTCGACCTCACTTCCGAGGGGCTGCTGCTGCTCACCAATGACGGCGCGCTGGCGCGGCGCCTGGAGCTGCCGTCGAGCGGCCTCTTGCGACGCTATCGCGCCCGCGCTTATGGGCGGGTGACGCAAACCGAACTTGATGCGCTGAAGGACGGCATCGCCGTCGATGGCGTGCGCTATGGGCCGATCGAGGCGATTCTGGAACGCGGCCAGGGCGCCAATGCCTGGATCCAAGTCGCCATCGCCGAGGGCAAGAACCGCGAAGTGCGCCGTGTGCTGGAAGCCATCGGCCTCAAGGTGAACCGCCTGATCCGCGTCGCCTATGGGCCGTTCCAGCTCGGCGTGCTTGAGTCCGGCGCGGTGGAGGAGATCCCGCGCAAGACGCTGAAGCAGATGCTGGGCGCGGCGCTGCCCTAGTCTGAGCCTAAGAGCCGGAATCAGAACAGCGCGACACACCTGGCTCCACCCATCCCCGGATTCGCCAAGCGCAAGTCCGGGGATGGGTGTTTTTGAATCACACCGCCGCGGCAGCGTGGCCGCCGAGCCAAGTGGGGATGGCGGGGACGCTGCCCGGCAGGAAATTGTGCCCGTCTTCCCAGATCATGCGCACGCCGGCGAAGACGATGATGACGATTCCCACCACCGCAATCCAGCGATGCTGGTTGATGATTCGGGCGATGACCGAGGCCGCCACCCCCATCAGCACTACCGAAAGCACAAGGCCGAACGCCATGATGTAGACGTTGTGCTTGGACACCGCCGCCACCGCCAGCACGTTGTCCAAGGACATCGACACGTCGGCGATGATGATGGTGGAAAGCGCGCGCATGAAGGTGGCGGGGGCCTTGCCGCCGGAGGCCAGCGCCTCGGCCAGATGCTCGCCCGCCACCGGATCGCCGACCATGACAGGCGCATGCGCCTTCAGATCGCTCCACATCCGCCAGGCGACCCAGAACAGCAGCAGGCCCCCGGCCAGCAGCAGCCCTTGAATTTGCAGCAATTGCGTGGTCCCGGCGGCGAACACGATGCGCAGCACCATCGCCATCAAGATGCCCCAGAAGATCGCCCGCCGCTGCTCCAATTTCGGCAGCGCGGCCGCCGCTAGGCCGACAGCGACGGCGTTGTCGCCCGCCAGCGCCAGATCGATCAGCACGACCTGGAAAAGCGCCGCGACGTCGGCGATTATCAAATCCACGGAATACTCACTCCCGGCCCTCCCCGATGGGGCGGGCTCTTGTTGATGAGCCGGGCTTGTGGGTCAAGCGCTTGGCGGCGGCGGCCTGGCGACATATGGGCTCAGCCGACGCGGTTTGAAGGGGCGGCCCATGCGCATTGTCGGGGGCAAATTTCGCGGCCGGTCCATCGCCGCGCCGGCCAGCCGCGACACCCGCCCCACCAGCGACCGCGCCCGCGAGGCGATGTTCAACATCCTGGCGCACGCGCCCTGGTCGCCTGGGATCGAGGGCGCCCGGGTGCTCGATCTGTTCGCGGGCTCGGGAGCGCTGGGGTTCGAGGCGATCTCGCGCGGGGCGGCGTTCGCGCTGTTCGTGGAGACCGACGCCGCCGCCCGCGGCGCGCTGCGCGACACTATCGAGGCGCTCGGCCTGTTCGGGGTCACCCGTATCCATCGCCGCGACGCGACCGACCTCGGCCAGAAGCCCGCCGGGCTGGGCGAGCCGTTCGACCTGGTGTTCCTCGACCCGCCCTATAACAAGGGCCTGGGCGAAACGGCGCTGGCGAAGCTGCGTGCTGGCGGCTGGATCAATGCCGAGGCGCTGATCGTGTTCGAATGCGCCGCCGACGAATCCCCGCCAATTCCCGGCTACGCAGAACTCGATCAACGCCAATACGGCGCCGCCAAGGTGCTGTTCCTGAAGCCGGCCTGACGCTAAGCGTTCGCCGCGCGCGCGCGTTTGGCGTATTTTTCCGCGTACATGGCCTCGTCGGCGCGAGCGATCGCGGTTTCCGGTTCTTCAACGCTGGCGATCGCGTGCACACCGATGGAGGCGCGCACACGGTGGGTGATGCCAGCGTGGACAATCGCCGCGCCATTGATGCGCTCGCCGAGCCAGGCGGCCTTGACGCGCGCTTCCTCGGCCGGGGCGCGGTTCAAGATAATGCCGAATTCGTCGCCGCCCAGGCGCCCGACCACGTCGCTCTCGCGCACATTATCGACGAGCAGCCGCGCGAGTTGCTTAAGCACTGCATCGCCGGCGGCGTGGCCGTGGGCATCGTTGACCGCCTTGAAGCCGTCGAGATCGAGGAACAGCACCGCGGCGGGGCTCTGGTAGCGCTCGACCTCGGACATGGTGCGGTGCAGTTCGCGGATGAAGGCGCGGCGGTTGAGCGCCGGGGTCAGCGTATCGCGGTCGGCCAGCGCTTCGGCCGCTTCGAGCTTTTGCGCCAGCGCATCGCGCTCGGCGGCGAGCCGCTCCAACGCGCGAATCCCGGCGCCGGAAACGTCGCTTAACGTCAGTCCCAGCCGGCGTAGCAGCTGGCTGGTTTCGGCGCCGGATTTTCTCAAGCCGAGCAGCATCGCAATAGTGATGGCCCCGCAGGGTAAAGGGGTGATTAACTAGCTAGCAAGTATCTCAGCCCGATCTCCGCCACGCAGCACCAAGCCGATCACGGCCGAAGCGAGCATTCGGTCAAAGGCCAGCACCAACAGCACCGCGCCCGCAGCGCCCGAGACAACCACCATGAACGACTAACAAAGGGGCTCAGCAATCAAGAGCTGACCGGAGCGCCCGAAAAGGCCGAACGCCACGACCACAAGCCACGACGCCACCCCAAGCAACGAAGTACGAACGGAGATAACGTTTCGCAACACTGGCGTCGCACCATGACACGCCCTGGGCCGAGGCGGGCATTGAGCAGGATCAAGATGCGGGAGCGCGGAGCCTCATCTTGGCGCGCCTATCGTAGGACGCGAGCACGTCGCAAAGATCAACGGCCTCGTCCGAGTATCGCTTGAAGTAGCCGCCCGCCTCCAACCCAGGCGCGGCGACCGAATTGACCATGGTCCGATACCTGAGCACCGGTAGATCGAAGCTATGACCGTTGAAGCTGATAAGTCGAGGGCGCGATCAGCACTTCGCACGCGGAAACGTAAAGGGGGTAGCGAAGTGGGTAGGCATTGGTCGCCGACCGAAGATCGGCATTTTACCCCTACAACACAAACGATTGTGAAATGGGGTTGGTGCCCGGAAGAGGACTCGAACCTCCACGCCCTTGCGAGCGCCAGCACCTGAAGCTGGTGCGTCTACCAATTCCGCCATCCGGGCCCAGAGGCAGTGTGAGGCGGGCGATGTAGGCGAGCCCGGGCGGGGCGTCAATGCGGCGCCGACCGGGCGGCGCGGACCGGGTTGGCGCCCGCCTACCCGTATTTCACCGAGCAGCCATAAGGCGTGGTTTCGGCCATTTGCACGGCGCGGCCAGCGGCGATGTCGGCGAGCGCGGCGCGGACGTAATTGTGGGCGCCCTGCAGAGTTTCCGGGCGGGCCGAACGGCGGTCGTCGATGGCGCCCTGGTAGAGCACGCGCCCGTCGCCGCCGATCACGAACATCTGCGGAGTGTTGCGCGCGCCGTAAGCGTGGCCCATGGCGCCGCTGGGATCGAGCAAGGTGGCGGTCGGGCTGGCATTGTCGGTGCGCACCCGCTCCAGCGCGCCCGGCCCATCGAGTTGGCCCTGCTGGCGGGGCGCCGAGGAGATCACTTGCAGCCAGACCACGCCATCGCTCACGGCTTCACGCTGCAAGCCTTGCATGTTGCCCGAATCGTAGTGTTTGCGGACATACGGGCAGCCGTGATTGGTCCATTCGAGCACGACGGTGCGGCCAGCGAACTCGGCCAAAGTGCGCGTCGCGCCGTTGGCGTCCACCACCGAGAATTCCGGCGCGGCGGCGCCGGTGGCGACAGCGGCGCGCGCCGGCTGCCCGAAAATCGCCACGCCCGCGCCGCCGGCGAGAGCAAGGCCGGCCGCGCCGAGCAGCAGCGTGCGTTTAGATAGCTTGTTCATTTCGAGGTTCCTCTTTCCAAGTTGTCGATCACCAATTCCGGGCCGAAGCGATCGAGCGGCAGCACGGTGGGGGCCGCGTCGCCCGGCGGATAATAGAGATAGACCGGAATCCCCGCCCGGTTAAGCCGCGCGAGCACCGCGGCGATGTCGGGATTGGGGCGGGTCCAATCGGCTTTCAGATAGGCGGTGTTGGTGCGGGTGAAGGTTTCAACCACCCGATCGTCGTCGAACACCCATTCGTTGAGCTTGCAGGTGGCGCACCAGGCGGCGGTGAAATTCACCAGCACCGGGCGGCCCTCGGCGCGCAGCGCTTCGACACGCGCGGGGGTCCAGGCTTCCGACGCCAGCGCCGGCGGAGTTTGCAGGCCCAGCAGCGGCCGCCACGCCAACGCCGCGGTGAGCGCCAGCCCCACCAGCCCCACGATCAGCCACATCCGGCCCCAGCGCGCCACGAACAGAGCGAACGCCAGCGCCGCGGCAAGACTCAGCAGGCCGAGCACGCCCATCGCCCCGGTCTGTTCGGTCAGCACCCAGGCGAGCCATACCGCCGCCGCGAACATCGGGAAGGCCAGCACGTTGCGTGCGCGCTCCATCCACGGGCCGGGCTTGGGGATGAGGCGCTGCAGCGCTGGCGTGAACGACAGCGCCGTCATCGGCAGCGCAAAGCCCAGCGCCAGCGCGATGAAAATCAGCAAGGTGACCGGCGCCGATTGCGTCAGCACCGCGCCGATCGCGCCGGCCATGAACGGCGCCGTGCAAGGCGTCGCCGCCACCACCGCCAGCGCGCCGGTGAAGAAGGCGCCGAGATCGCCGCCGCGCGCGGTCAGTCCGGCGCCGGCGTTTTGCACGCCGCCGCCGACGCTGAACACGCCCACGAGATTGAGGCCGATGGCGAAGAACAGCAGCGCCAACCCCGAGGTCACCCACGGCGCCTGCAGTTGAAAGCCCCATCCCAGCGCCGCGCCTCCCCCGCGCAACGCGATCAGCAGGCCCGCTAGCACCAAGAACGTAGCCAACACGCCAGCGAGATAGAGCAAGCCATGCCGGCGCGCCTGTCCGCTGTGGGCGCCGCCGGCAAACGACAGCGCCTTCATCGACAGCACCGGCAGCACGCACGGCATGATGTTGAGGATCAGCCCGCCGAGGAACGCCAGCCCCAGCGCCGCCAACAGCGCCAGCGCGCCCATGCCCGGCGTTTCCCGTTGGCGCGCACCAGAGGTGTCGGGCAGAGGCGGGCCGGGTTCGGCGAAAATCTCGTAGCCGCGCGCCTTGCCGCTGGAATCGGTGAAAGTGAACAGCCCGCCCAGCCGGGCGCGGCCAAGTTCGGGATCGACGCCGCCGGCGAGATCGAAGCTTACCCCTCGCGCGCCGTAACTCGGATTCTGCGGCGCCGAGGGATTGATGGCGTCACGGCTATAGGGAAAGAAATACGGCTCGCGTAGGGTTTCTCCCGGAAACGTGATCGACAGAAGCGCCGGCTCGCCAGCGGTCACGTGCGCTCGCAGCGCACCAGCGGCGTCGAACGGCGTCGGCAAGGCGGCCAGCGCGGCGGCGATGCGCGGACCCCAGCGCGGCTCGTCGCGTGGCTGCGCCGCGACCGGCAGCGTCAGCGCCAGGTCGCCCTCCTCGAACACGCAAATGTCGGAGCACACCACCCAGGTCACGTGCGCAGCCAGCGTGAAGCGGGCCCCAGGGCGCAGATTGGCGGGCGCGGTGATTTCCACCGGCAGCAGCACTTCGCCGGAATAGCCGTAATTAATCAGCGTCTCGACTTGGATGGATGTCGGCGTGGGCCAGCGGATCGGACCGGCGGAGAAGCCGGGCGGCAGGCGCCATTCGATTTCGGTTGGCTCCCCCGCCGCACCGGGATTGATCCAGTAAGTGTGCCAGTGCTCGCGGATAGTCTGACGCAGCACGATGGTGAAGCGCTCGCCGGGTTGAATCGCGGCGCGGGCGGCATGCAGTTCGGTCTCGACATGGGGCGTGCGCAACGGCTCGGCCGCCGCCGGCGCCGCCGCGCAGAGCCAACCCGATATCGCCAGAACCGCCGCCCAAACCCTCATCCGCCCCTCATCAAACAACAGGCCGCGCCCGGTAAGGCGCGGCCTGTTTAATACGTCCAAACCAAGCGCCCGGTTACCGGCGACACTTAGTTCTTGAGCGGCGTGGCCGCCTGAATGCGGGCGGCGCGCGACAGGATTTTCGGCCACAATCCGAGCGACAGCAGGTGCGCGTGCATGACCGCGGAAACGCCCTTGTCGCGCAGCTCGAGGAACGTCTCTTTCGGCAACGCATTGAGCTTCTGTTCGGAAATACGCAGATATTCGCCGATCTTCGTCGGTTCGTCGGGCGTGCCGTCCGGCTTGGCGCGTGGCAGCGCCAGCGGCGTGCTCTCGAACAAATTGTGCTGATCCATCAACTTGACGAATTCCTGGGTGCGCCGGCCCAGCATATCGAATTCGCGGCAAAATTGGATGGCTTCCTTGGTGTAGCGGGACGGCTGGTCGCCCTCGAAGAACGGCATTTCCGGGGTCGAGGACAGCATTTTCGCCGAGCGATCGATGCACACCAGCACCCTGTCGCCTTCCGGGGGCGGGGCATTCTGGTCGGGCGCGTTGGCGATGATCGGCAGGAACGGATAGCGGCGCGCGAACGCCGGTAGATAGACTTCCGGGTCAAGCGAGCCGTCCGCGCCCAAAAACACGTTCATCCCCGGCCGCAATCCCATCACCGCCAGCGGGGTTTTGGACTGAGTGTCGAAAATGATCGGGTAGCAGACCGCCGCGAGGCCGAATTCATCCACCGTCAACGGCACCAGATGGGTGTCGGCTAGAAAAGAGAATGGGTTGGCGACTTGGCTTACGCCCAGGGAGCGGTGCTTCTCGATTGAGAGCGGCTCCAGCTGATTGTAAAACAGGATTTTGCCCAGGGTTTGGGCGCCGCCGCTGGCGGTCGTCATGGGATTCTCCGCGTGTTCCGAAACGGACGGCTCTCCAACCACGAAAGCGTCCGCCCCGCAACAGGCCCAGCGCAAAAAGCTCCTAGCGCCCGCCTCGCCGACCGCGCCCGTGCTATGAGCCCGGCGCAGGAGCGAGTCATGGGACGGATCGGAGTTTTAGCGCTGGCGGGGCTGGTGCTGGCGGCGTGCGGGCCGCAGCGGCCCGCGCCGATGAGCGCCTTCGAGGGCCGACTGACCGACTGGACCCGCGAAATCCTCAAGGACAGCCCCGAGCTGGCCTCCCAGGCCGGGGTTACCGAGGACCTCGCCGGGGGGCCTTACCGGCGGCGGCTGGACGATCGTTCCGGCCTCGCCGTCGAGGCGCGAAGGGCGGCGGCGCTGCGCCGGCTGGTCGAGCTGCGCGGCCTTAACGTCGCCAAGCTCTTCCCCGCCGACGCGCTAACGCACGCGGTGCTGGCCGACCAGTTCGAGGCCGCCGCCACCGCCGCGGCGTTCGACTACGGCGTGTTCAGCCAGCTGGGCGGGCTCAAGCCCTACGTACTGAACCAGCTCGACAGCGCTTTCCTCACGCTTCCGGCCTTCCTCGACGAGCGCCAGCCGGTGCGCAGCGATTCCGAGGCCGAGGCCTATCTCGCGCGCCTGGGCGGGGTCGCAGCGGCGCTCGACCAGGAAACCGCACAAGCGCGCGAGGACGCCGCCAAGGGTGTGCGCCCGCCGCTCTTCATCATCGACGCAACGCTGCTGCTGCTCGACAGCGCCATCGCCACGCCGCTGTTCGCGCAGCCCTATCTCAGCGGCCTACGCCAAAAGCTCGAAGCACTGGCGGCGGCGCAAGCCGATCCCGCGCGCAAGGCGGCGCGGGAGCGGACCAATCTCGGCTACCTCGCCCGGGCCGAACAGATCGTGCGCGACCAGATCGTTCCCGCTCACCAGCGCCAGGCGCAATTCCTGCGCGGCGAACGGGTTCACGCCGGCGATGCGGCGGGCGTCTCGAATCTGCCGCGCGGGGCGGAATTCTACGCCGCCGCGCTGCGGGTCGAAACCACCACCACGCTGACGCCCGAGCAGATCCACGAGATCGGCGTGCGCCGCGTCGCCGCCCTGACCAGTCAGCTCGACGTGGCGCTGCGCCGGCTGGGCCAGACCGAAGGCCCGGTGGGCCAACGGCTGGCGCTGCTCACCGCCGACCCGCGCCATGCCTATCCCACCAGCGAGGAAGGCCGCGCGCAATTGCTGGGCGACGCGCGGGCCCGGGTGGCGCGGGTGATGGCGCGCGCGGGCGAGTGGTTTGGCCATTTGCCGCGCGCCAAGCTCGAAGTGCGGCGCGTGCCCGGCTTTGCCGAGGCGGGCCAGCCCGGCGCCTATTATTCACCGCCCTCGATCGAGGGCGGTCAGCCAGGCATCTATTACATCAACCTGCGCGCCATGAGCGAGATGACGCGCATCGACCTGCCGACGCAGGATTTTCACGAAGCGGTCCCAGGCCACCATTTCCAGACCGCGCTGGCGCTGGAAGCCGCCGACACCCCGCTGCTGCGCCGGCTCATCACCATCAACGCCTATGGCGAGGGCTGGGGTCTTTACGCCGAGGAACTGGCCGACGAACTCGGTTTCCACGAAGGCGACCCGATCGGGCGCATCGGCTTTCTGCGCTGGCAGTTGTGGCGCGCGGCGCGCCTGGTGGTCGATACCGGTCTGCACGCCAAGAATTGGTCGCGTCAGCAGTCGATCGATTATCTGCGCGCCGCCACCGGCGACAGCTTCGGAATTATCGTCACCGAGGTCGACCGCTACATCGTCTGGCCGGGCCAGGCCTGCGGCTACGAATTGGGCCGGCGTGAAATCATGCGCCTGCGCGAGCAGGCGCGTGGGGAATTGGGGCCCGCGTTCGACCTGCGCGGCTTCCACGACGCCGTGCTGCTGCAAGGCGAGGTGCCGCTGGGCGTGCTCGCCGGGCTGGTGGAGGATTGGATCGCTAGCCAGCGCAGCGCGGCGCGCTGATACCAACGGCCATTGAACTCATACCAACGGCCCTAAGCATTGATCCGTCTCTGAACCCAAGGATTCCGTCATTCCGGGGCTCGCGAAGCGAGAACCCGGAATCCAGGAGCAACGAACGCGGCTGTTGCCGCTGGATTCCGGATCGCGCTCCGCGCGTCCGG
>JANNQT010000176.1:0-64037 GCA_031400895.1 Alphaproteobacteria bacterium
CGCATCATCAACGAGCCGACCGCGGCCGCGCTTGCCTACGGCCTCGACAAGACCGGCCAGAACAAGACCATCGCCGTCTACGACCTCGGCGGCGGCACCTTCGATGTCTCCATCCTAGAAATCGGTGACGGCGTGTTCGAAGTGCGCTCCACTAATGGCGACACTTTCCTCGGCGGCGAAGATTTCGACATCCGCATCCTCAATTACATCGCCGACGAATTTAAGAAGCAGAATGGCATCGACCTGCGGCAGGACAAACTCGCGCTGCAGCGGCTGAAGGAAAAGGCAGAGGAAGCCAAGAAGGAACTCTCCACCCGCACCGAGTTCGAGGTTTCCATTCCGTTCATCACCGCCAACGCGAGCGGCCCCGTTCACCTCAACATGAAGCTGTCGCGCGCCAAGTACGAAGCACTGGTCGACGATCTGGTGCAGAAGACGCTCGGGCCCTGCAAGGCGGCGCTGAAGGACGCCGGGCTCTCCGCTGGCGACATCAAGGAAGTGGTGCTGGTGGGCGGCATGACGCGGATGCCGAAGATTCAGCAGATCGTGAAGGAATTCTTCGGGCGCGAGCCGCACAAGGGCGTCAATCCAGACGAAGTCGTCGCCGTTGGCGCGGCGATCCAGGCCGGCGTGCTGCAAGGCGATGTCAAGAACGTCGTGCTGCTCGACGTAACCCCGCTCTCGCTCGGCATCGAGACGTTAGGCGGCGTGTTCACGCGCCTGATCGAACGCAACACCACCATCCCCACCAAGAAGGGACAAATTTTCTCCACCGCCGAGGACAATCAAAGCGCGGTCACCATCCGCGTGTTCCAGGGTGAGCGGGAAATGGCGGCCGACAACCGCCCGCTCGGCCAGTTCGACTTGGTCGGCCTCCCCCCCGCCCCGCGCGGCATGCCGCAGGTTGAAGTCACCTTCGACATCGACGCCAACGGCATCGTCGCGGTGAGCGCCAAGGATAAAGCCACCAACAAAGAGCAGAGCATGCGCATTCAGCCCTCGGGCGGATTGTCGGAAAACGACATCCAGCGCATGGTCAAGGAAGCCGAAGAGCACGCTGGCGAGGACAAAGACCGGCGCTCGTTGGCCGAGGCGAAGAACCAGGGCGAAGCGCTGGTCCACGCCACCGAGAAGCAACTTCAGGAAAACGGCGAGAAAGTGCCGGCTAGCGACAAGCAGGCGATCGAAAACGCCATCGCCGCGCTCAAGGCCTCGCTCGGTTCCGACAACACCGCCGAAATAGCCGCCAAGACGCAAACCTTGGTGCAGGCGTCGATGAAAATCGGCGAAGCTCTCTATGGCGGCGCGGGAGGTGGCCCAGGCGGCGATTCTGGCGGAGATTCCGGCGGCGGCGGCGCACCCCACGATGGCGTAGTCGACGCCGAGTTCGAGGAAGTCGACGGCAAGAAGCGCGCCTGAAGCGGGGGTTGGTCATGCGTAGGGACAGGCGCGCATGAGCGGACGCGATTATTACGAAGCCCTCGGCGTGCCGAAGGGCGCCGACGCGGCGGCGGTCAAGGCGGCGTTCCGAAAGCTCGCGATGAAGCATCACCCGGACCAGAATCCGGGCTGCAAGGTTTCCGAGGCTACGTTCAAGGAAATCGCCGAGGCCTATTCGGTGCTCTCCGATCCGGAGAAACGCGCGCAATACGACCGCTTCGGCAAGGCCGCGTTCCAGAACGGCGCTGGCGGCGGCCCGGGCGGCTTCACCGATTTCTCCGACCTGTTCAACGAGATTTTCGGCGGAGGTTTCGAGGACGTGTTCGCGCGCGGCGGACGCGGGGCGCGCAACAGCGCCCAGCGCGGCAGCGATCTGCGCTACGATGTCGAGATCACGCTCGATCAGGCGTTTCGCGGCATGGAGCGCGAGATACTGGTTCCACGAGCGATGGCCTGCGAGCCCTGCGGCGGCACCGGCTCCGAGGGCAAGGCGCCGCTGCAGACCTGCGCCACCTGCCAGGGCGCGGGCCAAGTGCGCGCCAGCCAAGGCATGTTCCGCATCGTCCGCACCTGCCCCGCCTGTCACGGCCGCGGGCAAGCGATCAAGACGCCGTGCCGCTCGTGCGGTGGCTGCGGGCTGGTGTCGAAGGAGCGCACGCTGGCGGTAAAGATTCCCGCCGGCGTCGAGGATGGCACCCGCATCCGGCTGGCGGGCGAAGGCGATTCGGGCGCGCGCGGCGGCCCACCGGGCGATCTCTACCTGTTCCTATCCGTGCGCCCGCACGCCTTGTTCGAACGCGAGGGAGCGGATTTGTTCTGCCGCGCGCCGACCCCGATGTGCAAGGCGGCGCTGGGCGGGGAGATGGAAGTTCCCACCATTGACGGCCACCCCGCCAAACTCACCATACCCCCCGGCGCGCAAACCGGGCGGCGGTTCCGCATCAAGGGCAAGGGCATGAGCCACCTGCGCACCGCCGCGCGCGGCGATCTGCATGTTGAGCTGCAGGTCGAAACACCGGTGAATTTGAGCGCCAAGCAGAAGAGGCTGTTGGAGGAGTTCGCCAAGGAGTGCGGCGCCGACGCGCATCCGCAGACGCAGGGCTTCTTCGATGCGGTGAAGACTTTCTTCGAAAGCAGCCAGGGCCCATCGCGTTGAACCGCACGCGCTTGCCGCATTAGCGTCAACGGGCCATAGCGTAGGCGCATGACCCTATCCCTCGCCATTGCCGGCGCCGCCGGGCGTATGGGCCAGGCGCTGGTGCGCGCGGCCAGCGCCGACAAGCGTTTCGCCATCGTAGGCGTTACCGAACAGCCTGGCGCCAGCGCCTTGGGCGCCGATATCGGCGTGCTCTCGGGCTTGGCGCCGTTCGGCGTGAGCGCGCTCGACGATGTGCGCCTGGCCGCGGCGGAAGCGCAGGTCTGGCTCGATTTCACCGCGCCGGCGGCCACCCTGCAAGCGCTGGCGGCGCTTGAGGAAACCAACGTAAGTGCCGCCATTATCGGCACCACGGGATTTTCCCCCGACGAAGAGCCCCAGATCGCCGCCGCCGCGAACCGCATCGCCATAGTGCGCTCCGGCAATTTCAGCTTGGGCGTGGCGCTGCTGGCCGAATTGGTGCGACAAGCCGCCGCCCGGCTCGCCGCCGATTGGGACATCGAGATTTCCGAGACCCACCATCGCCGCAAGCTCGACGCCCCTTCGGGAACGGCGCTGCTGCTCGGCGAGGCCGCCGCAGATGGACGCGGCCAAGCACTTGAGTCGCTGCGCCTGCCGCCGCACGACCGCCTCAGCGGCGAGCGGCGCGAGGGCGGGATCGGTTTTTCAGTGCGGCGCGGCGGCGGCCTCGTCGGCGAACACGCCGTGGGTTTCCTATCCGAACATGAAACGTTGACGTTGACGCATCAGGCCTTCGACCGCGGCATCTTCGCCGCCGGGGCGCTGGCGGCGGCGCTCTGGGCGGCCGACAAACCCGCCGGGCTCTATTCGATGCGCGATGTACTTGCGCTCTGAGCTTCAGGCGCCGCGCTGGGCGCGGTAGAGCGCGGCATTCAGGGCGGCAGCAAAGCTCTCGCATTCCTTAGGCGACAGGAACGCGCCCAGCAGCATCGCGTCGGGTCCGGCTTGGATGAAGACGCCCTTCCCTTCACGCGCCACCCGCGCCCAGATCGGGTTGAGCGCCCAGTGCGTCTCCCGGCCGCTCGGCGCGACGGCGGCCACGTGCACGCAATCCTTGGCGACGCGTACGCGCTCCACCACCCGCGCGGCGCGATAATTGAGCCGGAAAGCCAGCCACAGAGCGAGCACGTCGAGGCCCAGAAAGCCGGCCACGGGAAACGCGCCGTTGGCCCAGAATACTGCCGCCGCCCCGGCGTTGATGGCGATCACGGCGATCAGCATCACTCGGAACGCGGCGCGGCTCAAACTCCGGTGCGGGCGCAACTCGGCATCCATATAGAGCTTGCCCTCCAGCACGGGGGCGGTCGGGCGAATTTCCCAGCGCGGCGTCATCCAGGCTAAGCTAGCACATGCCCAAGCGCCTGACCAAAGCTCAAGCGGAGGCGCTGTTCGAGCGCCTCGCCGAAATCCGGCCGGCGCCGCGCACCGAGCTTGCTTACAGCAATCCCTTCACGCTGTTGGTCGCGGTCGTGCTTTCCGCGCAAGCGACCGACCGGGGCGTGAACAAGGCCACCAAGGAATTGTTCGCTGTCGCCGACACACCCGCGAAGATGCTGGTGCTTGGCGAAGCAGGCGTGGCCGAGCACATCAAATCGATCGGCCTCTGGCGCAACAAGGCCAAAAACGTGATCGCGCTTTCGCGGGCCATGTTGGCTGAGCATGGCAGCGAGGTTCCGCGTGAGCGCGAGGCGTTGGAGCGCTTGCCGGGCGTTGGCCGGAAGACCGCCAATGTCGTGCTGATGGAGGTGTTCGGTGAACTCACCATCGCCGTCGATACTCACGTGTTCCGCGTCGCCAACCGCACCGGGCTGGCCGCCGGAGAAACGCCGGCGAAGGTCGAGGCGCAGCTGATGAAAATCACCCCGCCGCGCTTTCTGCACGGCGCGCACCATTGGCTGATCCTGCACGGGCGCTACACCTGCCTGGCGCGCAAGCCCGAATGCCCGCGCTGCCCCATCGCCGAGCTCTGCAATTACGCGCCCAAGACACGGGCGATCGCATCGACCAAAATCAACGCGCCTTCCGGCGCGAAGGCCAAGAAGAGATAGGGCTCAATCGCCTCGATTTCGATCACGCGCCAACGCCCGTCCTCGCCCAGCACCAAATCGATGCGCACATAAAGCAAATCTCCGGGCGCGCACGCGCGCGCGGCCTCCGCCGCTTCCAGCGCCGCCGGCGGGGGCGGCGCTGCGACAAACCGCGTTTTGCCGGGAATATTGGCCAGCCAGCCACCCGCATCGGGGACCTTGCGAATCGCATGCGACCAGCGCCCGCCAAACCAGAACAGCGACCGCTCGCCCTCGGTTTCTATGCTGCGCAGATAGGGCTGTATCATCGCCAGCCCGCGCGGCCCGTCAATCAGATCGGCCTCGCTCCAACCATTGCGCTTCAGCCGAACCGTGCCGACCGAGCCCGCGCCCACCTGCGGTTTCACCACAACTTCCGCGGCGTCGAGCGCATCGAAAGCCTGCGCCACGCCGCGCGCGTCGGCCTGATCGAGCCAGACTGTCTCGATCGCCGCCGGTCCGAGCGTTTTCAGGTAGGTTTTGCGCGCATTCCAACGAACCGTTGCTGACGAATTGCACACGCGCAGGCCGCCGCGCTCGTGTGCTTCCAGGGTGGCCGCGAATTCCTCCGCCCGACTGGTGTAGTCCCAGCAAGTGCGGATCAGCGCCAGGTCGAAGCCGCGCGCGGCCAAATCCGGCTCATCCCAATACACGGTCTCGAAATCGATCCCGCGTTCGCGCCCGGCGGCGACGATCAATTCGCGGTCCCGAATCTCAATTTGCGGCACGTCGTTACGGCTGATGGGCTCGCCGCGATAGGAGCGCCCGTTGAGATAGGCGACGCGGACCATTAGCGCGCGCGCGCTTCACCGGCGCATTGCTCCACGCTCGGCGCGAGCGCGCCGGCGCGGCGCGGGCCCGGATGCACCATGGTCAGCCGCTGGGTGTTTTGCGCATCCGCTTCGAACAGCAACAGCAGGGCGCAGCTCTCCAGCCGGTAGGTCAGCGCCGCCCCTGCCCCCTCGTTGCGCACCAGATCGGGCGCGCCGAACGCAGCGACGATATCGGCTTGCGTCGGCGCGCTGGACTCATGGCTCGCCGCCCGCAGCAGCCGAAGCGCGCGCGAGGGTTGCGGCGCGTCCGCTGTGACGGACTGAGGCGCCGTGGAGGGCGCAGGGGTTGCCAAGGGCGTTGTGGCGCAAGCGGACAGCAGCAGCGCAGAGGCAAACAGAGAGAATCGCATGGGCCCACAATGCCGCCGGCAAGCGGCGCCGGCAATGCTTGCCAGCCGTGCCGCGCCGCGGTTACACCCGCTTCCTTTTCCACGGAAATGCCCATGTCTTCCAGCTACGACGTCGTCGCCGTCGGCAACGCAATCATCGATCTTATCCAGCCGGTCACCGACGGCTTCCTGGCCGAGGAAGGCATCGCCAAGGACGCCATGACCCTGATCGATGAAGCGCGCGCCGAGCATCTCACCACCAGGCTTTCGCAGGCGATCATGGCGGCCGGCGGCTCGGCTGCCAACACCATGACCGGCATCGCCAGCTTCGGCGGTTCGGCCGGCTTTATCGGCAAAGTTGCCGACGACGCCTTGGGCGCACACTTTCGCGCCGAGTTTCGCGCCGCCGGCGTCGCCTTCGACACCCCCGCGCGCGCCGCGCCGCCAGCGACGGCCCGTTCGATCATCGCCGTCACTGGCGACGGCCATCGCTCGATGAACACCTATCTTGGCGCCTCCACCCTGCTCGGCCCCGAAGACATCGACGCGGCCCTTGTCGGCGCCGGCCAGACCTTGTTTTTGGAAGGTTATCTGTTCGACCGCGACGAAGCCAAGGCGGCGTTCGTGCGCGCCGCCGAAATCGCCCGCGCCGCCGGGCGCAAGGTGGCGCTGACGCTTTCGGATAAATTCTGCGTCGATCGCCACCGCGCCAGCTTCAGGCATCTGGTCGCCGGCCATGTCGATCTGCTGTTCGCCAACGAGACCGAAATCCTCGCGCTGTACGAAGAGAACGATCTCACCGCCGCCATCGCCGCCGCCACCCATGCTTGTCCGACAGTGGCCGTCACACGCTCAGCGCGCGGCTCGCTGATAAGTACGGCGGCGGAGAGCGTTGAGATCGCCGCCGTCGCGACCGACGTGGTCGATACGACCGGCGCGGGCGACCAATATGCAGCGGGATTTTTGTTCGGAATCGCCCGCGGGCGTCCGCTCGGCGAATGCGGCGCGCTCGCCTCGCTGGCGGCGGCGGAAGTGATTTCCCATGTCGGCCCGCGGCCGGAGCAGAATTTACGCGCGCTGGCGCTGGCGCGCGGAATGCGGGTTTAGCGTTTATCCGATCGGAACACGCACCTAAATTAGAGGATAAATCGCGACAGATCGGCGTTCTTGGCCAGATCCCCGACGTGCTCGGCGACGTAAGCGGCGTCGATGCGGACATGCTCGCCTTTGCGGTCGGGCGCGGAGAAGCTGATCTCGTCCAGCAGCCGCTCCATCACCGTATGCAGCCGGCGCGCGCCGATATTCTCAACTGCGGCGTTCACATCCGCGGCGGTCGCGGCGATCGCCTCGACCGCGTCTTCGGTGAACTCGACGTTCACACCTTCGGTCAGCAGCAACGCCTTGTACTGGGTGACCAGGCTCGCTTCCGGCTCGGTGAGGATGCGGCGGAAGTCCTCGCGCGTCAGCGCTTTCAGTTCAACGCGGATTGGCAGCCGGCCTTGCAGTTCGGGCAGCAGGTCCGAAGGCTTGGCGACATGGAAAGCGCCCGAGGCGATGAACAGGATGTGGTCCGTCTTCACCTGCCCGTGCTTGGTGCTGACGATCGTGCCCTCGATCAGCGGCAACAGATCGCGCTGCACGCCTTCGCGGCTGACATCGCCGACGCCGACGCGCTCGGACCGCGACGCGATCTTGTCAATCTCGTCGAGAAACACGATGCCGTCCTCGGCGGCGCTCATGAGCGCCTCCTTCACCAGCGCATCCTGATCGACCAGCTTGTCGCTCTCCTCGCGCACAAGCGGCTCATGCGCTTGATCCACGCTCATGCGCACGCGCTTGGTCCGGCGCCCGAACGCCTTGCCAAAGAGTTCGCCGATATTGACGATTCCGACGCCCGGCTGGCCCGGAATGTCGAGCCCATTCAGCGGACTTCCGGTGTCTTCGACCTCGATTTCGACCGGCGATTCCCGGAGCTCGTTGTTGCGCAGCTTCTTGCGGAACGATTCTCGCGTCGCCGCGCTTGAGCCTGGCCCCACCAGCGCATCGAGCACGCGTTCCTCGGCGGCGGCTTCCGCGCGCGCGCGCACTTCGCGCCGTCGCCGTTCGCGCGCCATGGAGAGCGCGACCTCGACAAGATCGCGCACGATCTGCTCGACATCGCGCCCGACATAGCCAATTTCGGTGAATTTGGTGGCCTCGACCTTGAGGAACGGCGCGCCGGCGAGCTTCGCCAAGCGACGCGCGATCTCGGTCTTGCCGACGCCAGTTGGCCCGATCATCAGGATGTTTTTTGGCGTGACCTCCTCGCGCAGCTCCTCGGGCAATTGCTTGCGCCGCCAGCGATTGCGCAGGGCGATGGCGACAGCGCGCTTGGCGTCGCCTTGGCCGACGATAAAGCGATCAAGCTCGGAGACGATTTCGCGCGGGGAAAAATGGGTCATCGCGCCAAAGACTTAAGGCGCCCCGGGGCGGCCGCTTCCAGTTCAGCTTTGCTCGCCACCCAGCGTCTCCACCGTCAAATTGCGGTTGGTATAGACGCAAATATCCGCGGCGATGTCCATCGCCTGGCGCGCGATCGCCTCGGCGGAATCCACGTGCGGGTAGAGCGCGCGCGCTGCTGCAAGCGCGAAATTGCCGCCCGAGCCCACCGCCATCACCGGGTGTTCGGGATCGACGACGTCGCCGGCGCCGGTGATCAGGAAGGTCTCCTTGTCGTCGGCGACGATCAGCATGGCGTCGAGCCGGCGCAGCGCCCGATCCGTGCGCCAGTCCTTGGCCAGTTCGACGCAGGCGCGCGCCAGCTGCTTGGGGAAACGATCAAGCTTCTGTTCCAGCCGCTCAAATAGAGCCAGCGCGTCCGCCGTGGCCCCGGCGAAGCCGGCGATCACATCGCCGTTCAGGAGCCGACGAACCTTGCGCGCATTGCCCTTCAGGATGGTGGCGCCGGCCGACACCTGCCCGTCTCCGGCCAGCACCACCTTGCCGCCCTTGCGCACGCAAAGGATGGTGGTGCCGTGCCAGTTCGCCGCTTCACTCATGCCCTTCATGTGGCCGAGCCTGGGCGCGCAATCAAGCGGCGGCGTTGATCCCTTGGCGGTGCAGCAATGCTTCAAACTCTCGCGCCGGGACCGCCGCGCCGTACAGGAACCCCTGCCCCCATTGGCAGCCGCGGGCGGCCATGAAGTCCGCCTCCGCCGTTTCCTCGACCCCCTCGGCAACCACCTCCATGCCCAGGGTCCGCGCCAGCGCCAGGATCATGTCGATGATCGCGCCCGCATGCCCGTCGCCGCGGCGCAGCGCGCGAATGAATTGCTGGTCGATCTTGATCACATCGAACGGCAGCTTCGAAAGCGCGCTCAAGCTCGAATGACCGCAGCCAAAGTCGTCGATGGCAAGGCCAATTCCCGCCGCCCGCAACGGCGCGATGGCGCGGGCGGTGCGTTCGGGATCTTCCATGATCGCGGATTCGGTGATCTCAAGCTCCAGGCAGTGCGGCGAAAGTCCCGCGCCCGACACGGTGCGCAGCACGCCCTGGGCGAAATCCTCATTGCGAAACTGCAGCGCCGATACGTTGACCGCGACTTTGATCGGCCGCCCGGCGCGGGCCCAGGCCGCCGCTTTCCAGCAGGCGTCGCGCAGAATCGCGTCCGCCAACGGGCCAATCAATCCGCTCTCTTCGGCCGCGGGAATGAAACGGCCGGGGCCGACGATGGTCTGGTCCGGCCGCGTCCAGCGCGCCAGCGCTTCGCAGGCCTCGATCTTGCCGGAGTGGTAGTTGAGCTTCGGCTGAAAGTAAGCGCGGAACTCGCCGCGCTCGATGCCGCTGCGCAATTCTCGCTCCAGCGAGAGCTTGGCGGCTGTTTCGCGGTCGAGCGCGGCGGTGAACAGGCGCGCCCGCGTCGGCGCCAATTCCGCGGCGCCGCCGGCGAGGCGGGCGCGCCGGATCAGCGTTTCGCTGTCGCCGCCATGATGCGGCGCGAAGGCGCCACCCGCGCGCGCCGCCGGCGACCAAAGGTGGCCGCGCCATTCGAGTGGCTGGTTGAGCGCCGCAACTACCCGCTCGAGGAAGCGCTTGCCATGCGCCGGCGAAGCGGGCGCGAACACACAGGCGGCAAATTCATCCGCGCCCAGCCGTGCGGCGAGGAACGCTCCCTCGCCCGCTTCGCTTGCCGCGGCGCGCACCGCGTCAGCGAAGCGTTCGGCAAGCGTGCGCAGGAGGCGTTGCGCCAAACTCGGTTCCTGCGACTGTGCAAGCTGCGCCCAACGACGCAACTCGAACACCGCCACCAGCGCCACGCGCGTCGAACCCGGCGCCATCAGCCGCGCGTCGATTTCGTGCTGGAAACCGTGGTGGTTGGGCAATTGCGTGGTTTGATCGATGAAGGCGATCTCTCGCGCGCGCCTAGTCGAAGCTTCGAGACGCGCGTTCAGGGTGTTGAGGGCCTCCGCCAATTCCTCGGTCGCGCCGCCCGTGCGCAATTTCAGCGGCAGCACGTGCTTCTCGCGCACCAGCTTGCGTGCGTACGCGACCACCGCCTGCAACGGCAACGCCGAGCGCCACGCCATCGCGCAGGCCAGGGCAATGGTCGCCGCCAAGCCAAGCGTCAGCACCGCCCACGAAAGCGTCGCCATCGCCACCGCCGCGATGGCGGCCGAGGCGAGCATCGCCGCGCCGATGAAGAGCGTTGCGCGCGCCGCCAAGCCGAGCGGTCGGCGGTGTTGGATGGGGGACCGCGTCGGGGCGGGCATGGGTTTCTCCGGTGAGCCCAAACAGATCGCCGGATTTGGTTAGAATGGGCTGAACGCGCCGCCGTTTACCCTGCGGTAACGCGCGCCAGACGCCAATTCGGGTCGGACGAGCGCACATCGCGTTCGAAGGTCCAGCGTTCGCGTGCGTCGCGCACCCCATGCGCGCCTTCGGCCAGTTCGGCCTCGAACTTGACGGCAACGCGAGCGATGCCGCCATCGAGGGCCGCATCCACAAGTTCAATCGATTTCAGTCTGACCAGTTCGGGACCATTGCCGCCGCCCTCTTCGCGCTTGGTGATGGCGATTTGATAAGATTCGTAAACCCGCGGCGTCAGCAGGCCGCGCAACGCTTCGCGGTCGCCCTTGGCGAAGGCCGCGACGATCATCTCATAAGCGCCGCGCGCGCCGGCGAGAAAATGATCCACGTCAAAGCTCGGGTCGGCGCGGACGATCGCCATTACCCCGCCATCGTGTGCCGCGCCCGTCGGCGCCGGTTCGACCGGCCGCTCGCGCGGCAATTCTCCCTGGACCGGCGCGGGCGCTGGCTCCGCGGGGCGCTCGGCCCCGGTCCGTTTGCCCAGCGTGGTGTACAGGCGGAACAGGACAAAACCGGCGACAAACGCCAGGATCAGAAGCTCCCAAGAAGAGGAATTCAACGCACTGCCTCCCGGTGGCGCAACCAAGCGCCAACCCCAAGCTTCACTAATTCACAGACCCTACATAGGACCGAAAAGTCGCGACCGCCAGCGCGGTTGCGCTGCTAGCGATGAAGCCGCATATAGCCCTCCCCCGGAACGCTTTGCCTGAACGGATGGACGCATGAATACGCAGTCCGCGCCCGGCGGTACGCCGCCGGATTCCCCCCATCTCCGGGTGCTGACCCAATACGTGAAGGAATTGACTTTCCGTAATATCGCCGCCGCCGCGGCCCAGAGCTTGGACGTTCAGCCCGCCATCGATATGGGCGTCGAGGTCAAATCCCGCCCGATCGGAGAGAACGCCGAGGCGGTTGAGGTCGATCTTTGCATCAACGTGCACGCCAAGCGCGCCGATTCAGCCATGTTCACGGTCGATCTGGTGTATTCGGGCTTGTTCCAGTTCGTGAACGTTCGCCCGGAAGACATCGAGCCGTTGATCTGGATCGAGTGCCCGCGGCTGCTGTTTCCGTTCAGCCGCCAGATTCTGGCGGAGGTGACGCGCGAAGGAGGGTTTCCCCCGCTGCTGATCAATCCGATTGATTTCACCCCGCTTTATTGGGCCGAGCTGCGCGACCGCCAGGATCGCGAGCAGGCCGGCGGGGATGTTCCCCTGGGGGCCTCCGCCGATCTTGCTGCCCCAATCGAGGATCGCGCGCCGCCGAGCAGCGACGTTCCCCTGGGCGCGCCCCGTTCTTTCGACCCCATCTAGCTGACTTTGCGCCAGAGCGGTTCGGGGCCAAGGGTCGCCACAAAGGCGGCGTGGGCGACCTCCTCCTCTGGCGTCAGCCGCGAGGGCAGCGGCGTCGGGCGCTGGCCCCTCGCAACCAGCGCAGCGGGGGCCACCGTCGAACCCAAAGCCGGCACGGTTTCGTTGGCGTCGAACACCAGCCGCTGCTCGCGGCCGCCCTTCAGCTGCAGATACACTTCCGCGAGGATGCGCGCGTCCACCAGCGCGCCGTGGCCTCCGGGACCCTTCCGCGACGCGAGATCAAAGCCGTAGCGGTCGAGCTGAAAGCGTTTGGCCAAGGCGTCCAGCGAACACGAGGCGCCGGGAAAGCGTTTGCGCGCGACCGCCAAGGTGTCGATGAAACGCGCCGGGGCAAGCGCCACGCGCCCGGCCCGGCGCAGCTCTGCGTTGAGGAAGCCCTGGTCGAACGCCGCATTGTGCGCGACCAGCGGATCACCGGCCACGAATTCGAGAAATTGCTCGGCGATCTCGGCGAAGCGGGAATGGGCTTTCAGGAACTCGCGGGTGAGCCCGTGCACACGCACCACTTCCTCTGGCACGCTGCGCTCGGGGTTGAGATAGAGGTGCAATTCGCGCCCGGTGCGCTCGAGATTGAAGAGCTCGACGCAGCCGATCTCGACCAGCCGGTCGGGCCCATCCTCGCTCAACGGATCGAGCCCTGTCGTTTCGGTGTCGAAAACGATCTCGCGCATTGCGTCCCGGCTAAAGCTGTTCGCGCACGGCGTCCAGCACCGCGCGGACCTGGGCGCGGGTTTGTTCGAAGCTGCCGCCGGTGTCGATAACGAAGGCTGCGCCGGCGCGCTTCTCGGCATCGGGTGTTTGGCGCGCGAGAATGGCCTCGAACTTCTCCACGCTCATGCCCGGCCGCGCCAGCACGCGTTCGCGCTGCACCGCCTCCGGGGCCGAAACGACAACGACTTTGTCCACCCCGCCCGCGCCGCGGCCTTCGAACAAGAGCGGGATGTCGAGTACAACAATTTCAGCATTGGCGGCGCGCTGGGCTTGGAGAAAAACGTCCCGCGCCTCCCCCACCAAGGGATGCACGATCGCCTCCAGCCGCCGGATCGCAGCCTCGTCGCCGACCACGCGGGCGGAAAGCGCGGCGCGATCGATCGCGCCGTCAACCGCAACGCCTGGAAACGCCGCCTCCACCGGCACGACCGCCGCCCCGCCAGGCGCGTAAAGCGCATGCACGGCGGCGTCGGAATCGAACACCGGCGCGCCCGCCGCGGCAAACATAGCTCCCACCGTCGACTTGCCCATGCCGATGGAACCGGTGAGGCCGATGACAATCATGACGCCAGCGCAGCCAGCAAACGCGCGCGCGCCGTGGCCGCATCCGGGCGCACGCCAAACCAGATCTCGAAAGCGCGCGCGCCCTGGTGAATCAGCATGCCCAGGCCATCCATGGCGGTGAGACCACGGGCGCGAGCCACGCGCAACAATTCGGTCTGCAGCGGGCGGTAGACGATGTCGGCGACAATGGTCGAGGCGCGGCAATGCGCCACCGGCCAGGCGGGCGCCGGCGCCCCCGCCAGGCCAAGCGTGGTTGCCTGCACGATGAGATCGGCGTCCGCGAAACCGCGCTCCATTGCTTCCCAACGCAAGTGCTGGCCGTTGCCAAGCGATTCCGCTGCGGCCTGGGCGCGCGCCAGCGTGCGGTTGATGAAGCACACAGTGTCAACCCGAGGCGACAGCCCCTTACCGATCGCGAGCGCCGCGCCGCCGGCGCCGATGATCAGCACGCGCCGCACCTGCCCGGCCCAATTTGGCGCGGCTTCGCTCAGCGCATCGAGGAACCCGGGGCCGTCGGTGTTGAACGCTGATACCACGCCATTAACCCCCCAATGCAGCGTGTTGGCAACGATGCCGTCACAAACATCGGCCGCCCGCGCCGCCGCTTCCTTGTGCGGCACGGTGATGTTGGCGCCCGCGATATCAAGCGCCTTGAGCGCGCGAATCGTCTCGGTTGGGTTTGCGCTTTCGAGCCGCAGCGCCACATAAACCGCGTCGAGCCCGTGATCGGCAATCCAGCCATTGTGCATCAGCGGCGAAAGCGAATGGCTCACCGGGTCGCCAAGCAGCACCAGCAATCGCGTGGCGGAGGTGATGCTCATTGCCGGCCCATGCCGTGTTGACGCAGAAGCGCAAGCAGCGGCAAGAGCGGCAGGCCCAGCACCGAAAAATAATCGCCCTCGACGCGCTCGAACAATTGCGCCCCTAAAGCTTCCAATTGGTAGGCGCCGACCGAGGTGAGTGCGGCCTTGCCAACACGTGCAAGATAATCTTCAAGAAACGCGTCGGAGAAATCCCGCATCTTCAGCCTAGGCGTCTCCACCTGCCGCCAGATTACCGCGCCGTCGCGCGCGACCACGGCGGCGCAGAGCAATTCGTGGGTCTTGCCGCGCAGGCGCATGAGATGGCGGCGCGCTTCGTCGATATCCTGCGGCTTGTCGAGCGTTTGTCCCTCCACCGCCAGCATCTGGTCGGCGCCGATGACAAGCCCTGGCCGGCGGCGCGACACCGAAAGCGCTTTTAGCTCTGCCAGCGCATCGGCTTGATCGCGTGGCTTCAGGCCGCTGGCGCGCAAGCCCTGCTTCGCCGCCTCTTCATCGACGCGGGCGGGATCCACCTCGAACTCAATGCCAGCGGCCTCAAGCAAATGCCGCCGCACCGCGCTGGCCGAGGCAAGGATCAACGTCATAGCCCGCGATGCTCCGCCAGCAGATTGAGCACCGCCGCCGCGGTCTCCTCGATCGAGCGCCGCGACACATCGATCGTCGGCCAGCCCTCGCGCTCGAACAGTTTTTGCGCATCCATCACTTCGCGGCGCACCGCGTCTTCCTCGGTATAAGAACCTGCGCGGGTTTCCTTCATCGCCATCAGCCGGTTGCGGCGGATGTGAATGAGCCGATCGGCGGAGATCAGCAGCCCGACCACGAGCGGGCGCTCTTCGGCGAACAATTCCGGCGGCAACGGCACCCCAGGCACCATCGGCACATTGGCGGCCTTGACGCCGCGATGGGCGAGATAGACGCTGGTCGGCGTCTTCGAGGTGCGGCTGACGCCCACCAGGATGACGTCGGCGACAGCAAGCTCGACCGCCTGCTGGCCGTCGTCGTGATACATGGCGAAATCCAGGGCGTCGATGCGCTTGAAGTATTCCGCGTTGAGCCGGCGCGAGGCCCCCACTCTGTGGTTCAGCTCCAGCCCCAAATAGCGCGAGGTCAGGTCCAGCACCGGGTCCAGAACCGCCACGCAGGGCATGCCTAGCTCATGGCACTGGCTCTCCAGCAAGGAGCGGTGGTCAAGGTTGGAGAGCGTGAACATGACAATCCCGGGTGCGGCCTCGATGTCGCGAATCACTCGCTCAAGCTGGCGCACCGACCGGACCAGAAAGTACGAGTGCTCGATCGGCAACACGTTGTCGAACTGGGCGCAAGTGGCGCGCATGACCCCGGCCAGGGTCTCCCCGGTAGAATCCGACACCAGGTGGACATTGAAATAAGTGGCTAATCGCTCAGACATCGCCCCGCCTTGTATCAGCTTTCGCCGCATTGTGGGCAACCTGTTGGCGGCTGGCTGCGGAGCTGATGGAGAGATCGCGGCCGGCGATTTCTACTTCGCCCAATTGGCGATTCCCTCTCTGATTCTTCACAGCGCGCCGCGCCCCCGCAAAAGGAATCATCCGCTCGCCAACCCGCGCCTAAGCCATTAACCATAAGCGATTTCCGGGCTGAGCCTGAAAGGGCAAGTCTGTGAAATGCCTGTGAAATATAATCCTGTCCCGGTTTAGCCCTCGCTACAACAACGACTCCAATCTAAATCAGATTTTCAGATTCAAGATTATGTAAGGACGTTAATGTCGGTCCCTGCCCTACTTCTCGTTCTGAACGGCGAAGTGCTTGACCCCCCTCCGATCTGGATCATGCGCCAGGCCGGGCGCTATCTGCCCGAGTATCGCGAACTCAGGACACGAGCGAAGAATTTCCTCGATTTCTGCTATTCGCCGGCCCTGGCCACGGAAGCCGTCCTGCAACCGTTGCGGCGGTTTCCGCTGGACGCGGCGATCCTGTTTTCGGACATCCTGGTCATTCCCGATGCGCTGGGGCGGGCCGTTTCGTTTGTCGAACGCGAGGGGCCAAGACTTGCGCCCTTGATGCAGGAAGCGACTTGGCGCTTCGCCGATCCCGAACCAGCGATCCAGCGGCTTGCGCCGGTTTACGAGGCGGTTGAACGCATCAAGCGCAATCTGGATCCAGCTACGCCGCTGATCGGCTTTTGCGGCGGCCCCTGGACGGTGGCGACCTATATGTTGCAAGGCGAGGGCGGCGATAAAGATCGCGCGCGCCGCGTCGCCTACCAGCGGCCGGGCGATGTCGATGCCTTGCTCGCCTTGCTCGCGGAAGTAAGCGCCCAGCACCTGGCCAAGCAAGTCGCCGCCGGCGCCGATTGCGTGCAGATTTTCGAGAGCTGGGCGGAGGGCTTGCCTCCGCCCCTGTTCGAACGCCTGATCATGGCCCCGACCCGTCTGCTCTTGGCCCGCTTGCGCGCGCTTGGGGTGAAGGTTCCGGTGATCGGATTTCCGCGCGGCACCGGCCAGGCCATATCGCGCTATGCCGAGCACACCGGAATCACCGCCATCGGCCTCGACACCAGCATCTCAACACTCGCCCTGCCCGCCTCGATGCCAAGGCAAGGCAATCTCGATCCGCAATTGCTGGTGGTTGGCGGCGCTGCGTTGGAGGCTGGGGTTCGCGAAGTACGCGAGCGCTTCGCCGGCGCGCCGCACATCTTCAACCTCGGCCACGGCATCACCCCAGACGCGTTGCCGGAAAATGTCGCCCGCATGGTCGATTTGGTGAAAGGACGCGCATGAGCGCGATGCCGGTCGAAGATGAAACGCCAGCGCGCGAGCGCAAGCTGCGCGCGATGACTTCACGCCGCGTGGCCGTCATTCTATTCAATCTCGGTGGCCCGGATTCGCTCGCCTCCGTACGCCCGTTCCTGTTCAATCTATTCAACGACAAGGCGATCATCGCCGCGCCGCAAATGCTGCGGTATCTGTTGGCGCAGCTGATTTCTCGCACGCGCGCGAAACAGGCCAAGGCCAATTATGCGCTGATGGGCGGACGCTCGCCGATTTTGGCGGAGACGCAAGCGCAAGCGACAGCGCTTGAGGCGGCGATGGCCGAGCGCGTCGGCAATGTCACGTTCAAGTGCTTTCCGGCGATGCGCTATTGGCGGCCATTGGTGAAGGATGTCGCAAGGGCGGCGGAGGCCTGGGCCGCGACGGATGCGATTCTGCTGCCGCTCTATCCGCAATTCTCATCGACCACGACGGCGTCATCGCTCACGGCTTGGAAGCGCGCGTCTACCCTGCCCGCCTCGACCATTTGCTGTTATCCGACCAGCGCGGAATTCATCGGCGCGCATGGGGAGCGGATCCTCGACGCCTGGCGCGAGGGCGGCTCGCCTGAACAGCCGCGCGTGCTGTTCTCGGCGCATGGCTTGCCGCAGCGGGTGATCGACAAGGGCGATCCCTACCAGTGGCAGGTAGAGCAAACCGTGGCCGCAGTGCGAGAATCACTGCCCCCCGACTGGGAGACGGTGATCTGCTACCAGTCCCGCGTCGGTCCGCTGAAATGGCTCGGGCCCTCGACCGAGGCGGAAATTCATCGAGCCGGCCGCGATCGCAAGGGCGTCATCGTCGCCCCGATCGCGTTTGTCTCCGAGCACATCGAGACCTTGGTCGAGCTTGATATCGAGTACGGGCAGATCGCCAAGCGGCTAGAGCTGCCCTTCTATCTGCGCGCCAAGGCGCTTGGCGCACACCCGCGCTTTATTGCCGCTCTGGCGGATTTGGTGGCGCGGGCCTTGGCGGCGCCGGGTAGGATGCTGGCGGATGGCGGTGCACGATTGTGCCCCATACCGCTGGGCCAATGCCCGCTGCGGAGTTGAGGGGCCTCAAGGATGGATAGCGTCATCAGCTACGATCTGGCGCGCGGGCTGCACATCATCGCTGTCATTGCCTGGATCGCCGGCCTGCTGATGCTGCCGCGCTTTTACGCCTACATTACCGCGTCGCAGCCCGGCGGCGAATTGGAGGCGGCGATGACCAAAGCCGCGCACAGTCTGCGGCGCATCGTTCTCGCACCCAGCCTGATTCTCGCCTGGTCATTCGGGATTTTCCTGTTCGCGCGCTATGTCTCCGGAGATTGGTCGCGTCCGTTCGGTGAAATCCTCACCGGCGTGCCGTACTGGTTTTGGCCGAAGCTTTTGCTGGTATTAGGGCTTACTGGTTATCATGGCTATCTGACCGCCGAGGGGCGGCGAGTGGCGCGGGGCGAACGCCGGCGCAGCGAGCGATTCTGGCGGTTGATGAGCGAAATTCCGTTCCTGGTCGCCATAGCGGCGGTGTTGCTGGCGACCTTGGAACCTTCGTTTCAGATTGACCCCGGGATTCCCCGGTGACTGACGAGGCTTGACGCCGCGCGCCGAGTGTGGTGTTCATCCGCTCGCGCATCAGCCCTCGGCTGGCAGCGCATCGCGCCCCGGCGGCGCCGTTTTCCCCATCGCCGGACTTCCCTTCCAAGATGCACAGAGCCTCGCCCCCCAGCGCGCGGGGCCTATTTTCCCGAGAACAACATGACTGAAGAACAAGCACTCGAAGGGCTCACCTCGCTCACGCTGCAGGAGCTCAAGCGCAAGCCGCCGACAGAAATCTTGGCGCTAGCCGAATCGCTGGAGATTGAAGGCGCCAACACGCTGCGCACCCAGGACATGCTGTTCGCGATCCTGAAACAGGTGGCCGAGCGCGGGGTCGAGATCGGCGGCGCCGGTGTTTGCGAAATCCTCTCCGACGGATTTGCGTTCCTGCGCTCGCCGCAATCGAATTATTTGGCGGGGCCCGACGACATTTACGTGTCGCCGCAGCAGATCCGCAAATTCGGCCTGCGCACCGGCGACACGGTGGAGGGTCAAATCCGCGCGCCCAAGGACGGCGAGCGCTATTTCGCGCTGGTGAAGGTGAACGCGATCAACTTCGAGGACCCTGACCGCGTACGCCACAAGGTCCATTTCGATAATCTGACCCCGCTCTACCCGACCGAGCGGCTCAAGATGGAAATCGAGGACCCGACGCTAAAGGACAAAACCGGACGCATCATCGACAACGTCGCGCCAATCGGCAAAGGCCAGCGCGCGCTGAACGTGGCCCAGCCTCGCACCGGCAAAACCGTCATCCTGCAGAACATCGCCAAGGCCATCGCCGCCAATCACCCGGAAGTGTTCTTGATCGTGCTTTTGATCGATGAGCGCCCCGAGGAAGTTACCGACATGCAGCGTTCGGTGAAGGGCGAAGTCGTGTCCTCCACCTTCGACGAACCGGCCACGCGCCATGTGGCGGTGGCGGAAATGGTGATCGAGAAGGCCAAGCGCCTGGCCGAACATGGCAAGGACGTGGTGATTCTGCTGGATTCCGTGACGCGCTTGGGTCGCGCCTACAACACCGTGGTGCCCTCTTCCGGCAAGGTGCTGACCGGCGGCGTCGACGCCAACGCGCTGCAACGGCCGAAGCGCTTCTTCGGCGCGGCGCGAAACTTGGAGGAAGGCGGCTCGCTCACCATCATCGCCACCGCGCTGATCGACACCGGTTCACGCATGGACGAAGTGATTTTCGAAGAGTTCAAGGGCACCGGCAACAGCGAGCTTCAGCTTGATCGCAAGGTCGCCGACCGCCGCATCTTCCCGGCCATCGATGTGCTCAAATCCGGCACCCGCAAGGATGAATTGATCACACCGAAGGAACACCTGCAGAAGATGTACATGCTGCGCCGCATCCTCTCGCCAATGGGCACCCAAGACGCGCTTGAGTTCCTGCTCGATAAGCTCAAGGGTTCCAAGAACAACGAGGACTTCTTCCAGAGCATGAATACGTAAGGTTGGGTGGATGCCGGTCGGCCCGTTTCTCGATCGCTTCTGGCCTTGGCCAACTGTTGCAATCACGGGCGCGCCGAAATACTTGGCCCATTGTACAAGGGCTGTCCGACCGCCGCCGGCGGCCGCGTGGATCAACACGACATGGCCGGTTCCACGCGAAACGTCTTGCTCAGAAGATAACGCGCGGCATGCGCTTGCGCACAAATGATCTTGTACAAACTCTCTTTGCCGGCGTGCGCGGCTAAGCGCATCACCCCAGATGCGCCTTGAAGAACGCCACGGTACGCTCATCCGCCAGCTTCGCCGCGGCTGCATCAAAGTGCTTGCCGCCTTCGCGGGTGAAGGCGTGATCTTGTTCGGCGTAAGCGTGCAGCGTGATCTTCGCATTGCCGCCGAGGCCTGCGCGCATGGCGTCCTGCGCGGCTTTGTCGACGAAGCTATCCTTGCCGGCGATGTGCAGCATGAGCGGCTTTTTTATGTTGCCGGCTTCGCCGACGAAGGCGGGAATGTTGACGCCGTAATAGCCGACGCTGGCGTCAGCGTCGGTGCGTGTGGCGGTGAGATAAGCCAGCAACCCGCCGAGACAATAGCCGACTGCGCCGACCTTCGCGCACCCCATGCCGCGCGCGTGCGCGATGGTCGCCTGGATGTCGCGCACGCCGTCATCGACATCGAAGCGCTTGAAATAGTCGAACGCCTGCGCCCACTCGGCTTCGCTCTGGTCGGTGATGTCGATGTCCTTGCCGACCCGCCAGAACAGATCGGGGGCGATGGCGAGAAATCCCTCGCGCGCCAGCCAGTCCACTTTGCCGCGCATCACGGCATTGACGCCAAAGATTTCCTGGATGCCGACGACCGCCGCTTTCGGCGCTCCCGCCGGCCGCGCCATATAGGCCCTGAACGCGCCGTCCGGTCCCTCAATTTGCGCCCACTCACCCAAGGCCCGTCTCCGTCTCTTTTTCCATTTGCCGGGCCGGGTTATAGACGCCCACGCAAACGAAGCGCGAAAGGATTCGAACCATGAAGTTCAACGTCAATGTCGAATGCTCGCCCGAGGAAGCGCGCCGGTTTATGGGCTTGCCGGACGTCACCCCGATCAACGAACAGCTGGTCGCGGAGATGGGCAAGCGCATGGAAGCCAACATGGCGATGATGAGCCCGGAGACGATGATGAGCTCTTGGATGAGCGTCGGCACGCAGGCGCAGGATGCGTTCGTCAAGCTGATGACCAGCGCCGCCGGTAAGCCCTAATAAGGCTTAGAGTTTTTCACATGAAACCGGGGACCATCGTCGCCTTGGCGTCGGGAGCGGGACGCGCGGGCGTGGCCGTGATCCGGGTGTCGGGGCCGCAAGCGGGCGCGGCGCTGGAGGCGCTGGCCGGGGCGTTGCCGCCGGCGCGCGTGGCGACACTGGCAACGTTTCGCGATGCCGCCCGTAGCGAGGAGCTGGACCAGGGCTTGGCGCTCTGGTTCCCGGCGCCGGCGAGCTTCACTGGCGAGGACGTGGCCGAACTGCATGTCCATGGCGGACCCGCGATCATCGCGGCAATCATAGAGGCCAGCCTCAAGGTCACTGGCGTGCGCCCGGCCGAGCCGGGCGAGTTCACCCGCCGCGCGTTTGAGAGCGGTAAGCTGGACCTGGCGGAGGCCGAAGGCCTGGCCGATCTGGTGGACGCCGAGACCGAGGGTCAGCGCCGCCAGGCGCTGCGTCAGGCCAAAGGCGCGCTAAGCGCAATCTATGAGGGCTGGCGGGGCAAGCTGATCGAGGCGGCGGCCCTGATCGAGGCGGAGATCGATTTCCCCGATGAGGACCTGCCGGGCGCGCTGGCGCAGCGGGCTGGGCCGATCCTGGAGGCGCTCGCCGTCGACATGGGCCGGCATTTGGACGATTCTCACCGCGGCGAGCGCATCCGCGACGGCTACCGCATCGCCATTATCGGCCCCCCCAATGCCGGCAAGTCCAGCCTGCTCAACGCGCTGGCTAGGCGTGAGGCGGCCATCGTCTCGGAGCTGCCCGGCACTACGCGCGACGTGGTCGAGGTGCGCCTGGTGCTGGGCGGATTCCCGGTCTGGATTGCCGATACGGCAGGGCTGCGGGAAGCCGCGGACGCGGTCGAGGCGGAAGGCGTTCGCCGCGCGCTAGCGCGAGCCGAGGAGGCAGATTTGCGGATTGGGCTGGTGGAGGGCGGGGCGGCGATCCCGCACGAGCTGCAGGCCGCGCTTTGCGCCTCTGATCTACTTATCCGCTCCAAGTCCGACCTCCACCGTTCCGCAGGGCGGTGCGCGGCGGCGAACCCGGGGCCCATTTCCGCGGCAAATGCCGAACGGGCCGTGCTTGATCGTTCCGTGGGCCCCGGATCGTCGGCTTCGCCGCCGTCCGAGGAACGGTGGGTTTCCGTGCGCACGGGTGAAGGCTTGGACGAGTTGGAGCAGGCGATTTCCCAACGCGTCACCGAAGCACTAGCCGGCGAGGAGGCGCCGGCGTTGACCCGGGCGCGGCATCGGCGATTAGCGGGAGAGGCGCGGGACGCGCTAGCGCGGGGGCTCGCCGCGCTTGCTGCCGGCCCTGAATTGGCAGCGGAGGAGGTGCGCCTCGCGGCGATGGCGCTTGGCCGGTTGACCGGGCGGATCGACGTCGAGGATTTGCTCGACGAGATTTTCTCGAGCTTTTGTATCGGCAAGTAATAGCGGTTCCACGTGGAACCGGCGCCGCAACGGATGGCTCGCCTAGAGCGGCATTTTCGGCTATGAAGCGCGCCCTAATGAGCACCCAGAACGCATACGACGTCATCGTCATCGGCGGCGGCCACGCCGGCTGCGAGGCCGCCGCCGCCGCCGCGCGGCTGGGCGCACGCACGCTGCTCATCACCCACAAGCTCGAGACCATCGGCGAGATGAGCTGCAACCCCGCCATCGGCGGGCTCGGGAAGGGCCATCTGGTTCGCGAGATCGATGCGCTCGATGGGGTGATGGGTCGCGTCGCCGATGCCGCTGGCATCCAATTCCGGCTGCTGAACCGCTCCAAGGGCCCCGCCGTACGCGGACCGCGGGCGCAGTCGGACCGCAAGCTCTACCGCCAGGCCATGCAGGCGGCGCTGGCGGAGCAGGCCGGGCTGACAATAATCCAAGCCAGCGTTGAGGACCTCACACGCCACACTTCCCCGGACGCCGCAGGCGATCCGCGGCCCATGGATGGGGCGAACTCTGGCGGTGACGGACCCGGCCTCATCATAGGCCCCGGGTTCGCCGCTGTGCGCCGCCCTGGGGAGCGGGTGGCGGGCGTTATGTGCGCCGACGGCCGCGAGTTCCTCGCGCCGCGCGTGGTGCTGACCACCGGCACGTTCCTCAAGGGCGTCATCCATATCGGCGACAAGCGCATACCCGCCGGCCGACACGGCGAGGCGCCGGCGATCGGGCTGTCGGAGCGCCTGTACGGCGCGGGCTTCGCAATGGGGCGGTTGAAGACGGGCACGCCAGCGCGGCTGGATTCAAACACGATCGATTGGGCCGCGCTCGAACTGCAGCACGGCGATGAAGAGCCCTCGCCGTTTTCGTTCCTCAGCTCGCGCATCACCAACAGGCAAGTGCCGTGCGGCGTCACCTACACCAACGCCAAGACCCACCGCATCATCGAAGACTCGCTCTCGCAAAGCGCGGTGTATTCGGGTGCGATCAGCGGCAGAGGCCCGCGCTATTGCCCCTCGATCGAGGACAAGGTCGTGCGCTTCGCCGACAAAAGCGCGCATCAGATTTTCCTTGAACCAGAAGGTTTGGACGACGACACGATCTATCCGAACGGCATCAGCACCTCGCTGCCGGAGGAGGTGCAAGAACGCTTCATTCGCACTATTGCCGGCTTGGAGAACGTACGCATAAAGCGCCACGCCTACGCGATCGAATACGATTACGTGGATCCGCGCGAATTGCTGCCAACACTGGAAACCAAGCGCATCGCCGGGCTCTATCTCGCGGGGCAAATCAACGGCACTACCGGCTACGAAGAAGCCGCCGCGCAAGGCTTGATCGCCGGGCTTAACGCGGCGCGCGCGGCGAGTGGGGCGGGGCCGTTCGAGATCAGCCGCGCGGAAGGCTATATCGGCGTGATGATCGATGACCTGGTCACACGCGGCGTCACCGAGCCCTATCGCATGTTCACCTCGCGCGCCGAGTATCGCCTCAGCTTGCGCGCTGACAACGCTGACCAGCGGTTGACGCCAATGGGCGTTTCGCTTGGCTGCGTCGGCGCCGAACGGTCGCGTGTTTTCGCGGTGAAGATGCGGGAAATAGAGGCGGCGCGAGCCTTGGCGCGTTCGTTGTCGCTGACGCCCGCGCATGCAGCCAAGCTTGGCTTGCAAGTAAATCAGGACGGCGTGCGGCGCGATGCGCTGCAATTGCTGGCGTGCCCGAACGTGAGCCTTGAGCGCCTGCGCGAGGTTTGGCCACAGCTCGGCGCGCTGTCGAAGCAGGCGCGCGAGCAGATCGAGATCGATGCGATGTACGCGGGCTATCTCGAGCGTCAGGCCGAGGACGTGGCGGCGTTCAAGCGCGACGAGGATCTGCGCCTCGATCCGGCGCTGGATTATACGCGTATCGGCGGCCTTTCCAGCGAAGTGCGTGAGAAGCTCGCGCACGCCAGGCCGTTAACCTTGGGCCAGGCCTCGCGCATCGAGGGCGTGACCGCGGGCGCACTTACGGCCTTGCTGGCGCATGTGAAGCGAAGAAAGCGGGCTTAAGTTATGCGCGACACGCTGTTTCTGATCCGCGCGCCGTTCGAGGATTCGACCCACGGCGAGGGCGCAACCTGGTATTGCCACGATTGCGCAGCGATCGAGGGGGCGCTGCTGGTCAACGCGCAATGGCTGCGCTCGATCGATGCGCGCCGGCTGGCGTATCCGCGTCCGCGCCACGAATTGATCGCGCTGATCGGGGAGGAGAACCAGGGCATGCCGGTGCTGGTGCTGGGCGATTCCAGCGCGGCGCCCGCCGGCGCCGCACGCTTCGGCAAGCGCGCCTTCCTTGCCGATCCACGCGCCATCGTGCGGTATCTCGCTGCCACTTATGGCGGAGCGGGGCCGCACCCGTGAGCGAGGCCTATGGTCGCGCCGAGTTCGAGCGCGATATTGGCGTTTCACGCGAAACGTCCGAGCGACTTGAGACCCACCGCAGGCTGCTGGGCGAGTGGTCGGTGCGCGTGAACCTGGTGGGGCCACGCGAGATCGAGGCCTATTGGCGCCGGCATGCGCTCGATTGCGCACAATTGCTGCAGCTTGCGCCGGGGGCGCTGCACTGGGTAGATCTCGGTTCGGGGGCAGGGTTTCCAGGCATCGTTGTTGCCAGCTTGCTGGCGGATTTGCCAGGCGTGAGCGTTCATCTTGTTGAGGCTACGAGCAAAAAGTGTGATTTTCTGCACGCGGTGATCGCCGAGGCGCGGCTGCCGGCTAAGGTTTTCAACAGCCGCGTCGAGGCCTTCGGCGAGGGGGAGGGACGCTACGACGTGGTCACCGCCCGTGCGCTCGCGCCCTTGCCGCGACTCATCTCCCATGCGAAGCCGTTTTTGGATCGCGGCGCGCAAGGGCTGTTCCACAAAGGCGCTGATTTCGACGCCGAACTGGCCGCCGCGAAGCAGGCGCTCGATCGTGGGGCGTACCGGGCGGAAGTGGTGCAAAGCCTGAGCGACCGGCGCGGCCGCATTGTTCGCATCGCCAAGGCCGCCTGAGGCGTCGGCGAGAATTTGGAGAAGCGACATGCGGGTATTGGCGATCGCCAATCAGAAGGGCGGGGTGGGCAAGACCACCACCGCCATCAATCTCGGCACCGCGCTGGCGGCGACCGGCAAGAACGTGCTGATTTTCGACACCGACCCGCAAGGCAACGCCTCCACCGGCATCGACATCCGGCCGCAGCACCGCGCCGTCACTTCCTATGACGTGCTGGCCGGGGCGCAGCCTTTCGCCAACGCCATTATGCCGACGAAAGTGCCGAACTTGTACATCATTCCCGCCGACGCCAACCTCTCCGGCGTCGAGACCGAATTGATGTCCGGCACACGCGCGCAATTCCGTTTGCGCGACGCGCTGGCGCAATATCGCGCGGCCAATGAGCTGAAAATCGATTATGTGATGATCGATTGCCCGCCCTCGCTCAATGTGCTGACGGTCAACGCGCTAACCGCCGCCGACGCGGTGCTGGTGCCGCTGCAGACCGAATATTTTGCGCTCGAGGGCCTGGCGCAATTGGTGTCCACCATCGAGACGGTTAAGCAGAATCTGAACCCCGCGCTCGAAATCCAAGGCGTGGTGCTGACCATGTACGACAAGCGCACCACGCTCTCGGAGCAGGTGGCCGAGGAGGTGCGCAAGCATTTCCCGGACAAGGTCTACGAGACCGTGATCCCGCGCAACGTGCGCATCAGCGAAGCGCCCTCGCACGGCTTGCCGGCGATTATCTACGATCCGACCGCGGCCGGCTCGAAGGCTTATGTCCGCCTGGCCAAGGAGCTGATCGAGCGCGAACGGCAATTGCTGGCGGCGTAGGGCGGCAATTTTTACCCGGCGGTAACAATTGCCTAGCGAAGGTTTAACGCGAGCGAATCGGTTCGCCGGGAGTCTGCGAATGAGCGATGCCAAACCACGGGGCCTGGGCAGGGGCCTGTCGGCGCTGTTGGGCGAGCCGGTGCGGACCGAGGCGGCGACGCCGGCCGCGGCCTGGGGCAACCGCAATGTGGTCGACATGCAGGCTGCCCCGCCGCAAGCCGCCGCCGAGCCTGGTCCGCGTGCGCTGCCGATCGAACTGATCAGCCGCAATCCGCAGCAGCCACGCAAGCATTTCGACGAGGACGAGCTCACCCAACTCGCCAGCTCGATCCGCACCCACGGCGTCTTGCAGGCGATCCTGGTGCGCCCACTCAGCGGCGGCAAGTACGAGATCGTCGCCGGCGAGCGCCGCTGGCGCGCCGCCCAGCGGGCAGGGCTGCACGCGATCCCCGCCATCGTTCGCGAGCTGAACGAGGTTGAGGTGCTTGAGATCTCGATCATCGAGAATGTGCAGCGCACCGATCTCAATCCGATCGAGGAGGCGCAAGGCTTCCAGGCGCTGATCGACCGCTTCGGGCGCACGCAATTGGAGATCGCCGAGGCGGTCGGCAAGTCACGCCCGCACATCGCCAATTTGCTGCGGCTGTTGTCGCTGCCGGAGGATCTGCAAGACATGGTGCGCGACGGGCGGCTCTCGGCTGGCCACGCGCGCGCCATCCTCACCGCGCCCAATCCGCACGCGCTGGCGCAGCGTGTGCTGAACGAGGGCCTCAATGTGCGCGAGATCGAGCGGCTGGCGCAGCAGGCCAAGGACGAAAAACACGGCCCCCGCGTCCCCGCCGCCGGCTACGAGACCAAGGGCGCCAAGAGCGCCGACACCCGGGCGCTGGAAGAGAGCCTGGCCAACGCGCTCGGGCTCGAAGTGCGGATCGCCGAGAAGGGCGGGGCGGGGGAGCTGAGAATCTCGTACAAGACGCTCGAACAGCTCGACGACATCATCCGCCGCCTGCGCGGCGGGCTCTAAGTTTCCCCCCCGCAAGGGGAGGGGGAGCTATCCCCCCACCAGCTTCGCCACGCCGCGATAGGCATCCGCGGCGATTAGCTCTTGCGGTGCGCCGGCGGTCTTGGCGCGGAGTTCGGCGGCCCAGAGCGTGTCGAAGGCGGCGCTGAGTTTCTTGGCGTTCCACAAGCGCGCTTGCGCGGCGACCGCGTCGCGTTCTTTCCAGAACACTGGTGGGCGCAGTTTGGCGATGGCGTCGCTGGGGCTCATGCCCTGGTCGATCAGCGCGCGCGCGTCGCGCAGCTGGTGCAGCCGCCGCAGCAGCGCCCGCAGCGCCGACACGCCCGAGACCGCGTCGATCCGCGCCAACGCTTCCACCGCTTGCGCGGCGCGTCCTTGCGCGGCAGCGAGGCTGGCGGCATCGAGCGCGCTTTCCGCTTCGCTGGCCAGGAGCTGGGCGAGGTCGTCCTCGCTGAGCGGGCGGCCGAGTTCGTGGGCAAAGAGCGCGAGCTTTTCCAGTTCGCATTTGGCGAGGCCGCGGTCAGAGGGGAGGGCCGCAAGCAGCGCTTCTTCCGCTCCGCGCCCGAACGTCAGCCCGAGCTGCTTGGACTTCGCTTTGGCGTAAGCGCCGCGCTCGGCCTCGGTGGCTTCGTAGAAGGCGATTGCCGCAGCGTGCTTGGCGGCCTCGAAGGCCTTCACCAGCTCAGCCTTGGCGCCGAGATCGCTGGCTTCCACAATCAAATAACCGCCGGGCTCGCCGCGCTCGAGGCCGGCCAGCGCGTCAAGGATAGCAGGGTCGGCGGCTTTGCCGTCGACCCTGGCCCAGACGATGGTCGGCCCGCCTAGCAGCGATTGCGCGGCGAGCGCATCGGCCAGCCGCGCGGAATCGCGCTTGATCTCGTCCTCGCCCAGCTTGGTAATGGCGTAGGGATCGTCGGACTTGCCCAGCGCCCAGGCGGCCAGCGTCTGCGCCGCCTCGTGCACGAAGCTCTCGTTGGGACCGTGCAGCAGGGCGGCGCGGAGGGCTTTGTCGGGCGCGTCGAGGAAGCGTCGAATGCCGGCGCTGGCGATCTTCACTGCGCAGCGGCGCCTGCGCGCGTCTGCGCCATGCGCAGCGCCAGTTCGGCGCGGAAGCGCTGCGCCATGGTCTCCGCCGCCCGCTCGCGGGCGTCGTCCTGGGCGGCGATTTCACCAAAAGCGGCGGTGGGTATATCGAAATTCACCACCGTCGACACCGTGCCGCGGAGCGCTCGCCCGCCATTGGCCGGGGTCAGCACATAATTGGCGACCAGCCGCAATTCGCCCCGCGTGGCGGATTCGTCGCGCCGCAGGCCGAGACGCGTGACCTGTTCTTCCAGCGTAATCTCCAGCGCCGCCGGCGTTCCGCCATTGGCCTCCACCGCCAGCAGGCGGTCGAGCTCGGTCTTCAGCACATGGCCGGCTTTGCCGTCGATCTGCGCGACCTGCACCGGGCCGATGGCCGCGCCATGACCCTGGGAATACATGGGCTGAAAGCCGCAGGCGGCCACGAGCAGGGCAAGACTGGCGATCAACAGGCGCATCGAGCTTCTCCAGACGCTATCCGGCGACGATATTCACGATCCGGTCGGGAACGACAATGATCTTGCGGATATTTTGCCCGTCGAGGAAACGCTTCACGTCCTCATGGGCGAGGGCGGCGGCTTCAATTTCCTTTCGCGGCAACCCCTTGGCCACCTCGATCTCGCCGCGTTTCTTGCCGTTGACCTGGATCGGCAGCGTCACCGTGGTTCGCGCCGCCAGGGCGGGGTCGGCTTTCGGCCAGGGCGCGGTGGCAACGAAGGGCTCAAAGCCGAGCCTCTCCCAGCACTCCTCGGCCAGGTGCGGCATGAACGGGGCGATCAGTTGGGAGAGGATGCGCAAGGCTTCGCCGCGCGCGAACTGGCCGGCCGGGCTATCGTCCTTCAGCTTGGCGATGGAATTGACCAGTTCGTAACAGCGCGCCACCGCCACATTGAAGCGGAAATGCTCGATATCCTCAGTGACGCTGGCGACGGCGCGGTGCGCGAGCTGGCGCAGCGCGTGGGCGTCGGTCTCCGTCGGGGGAGGGGCCTCGGCTGGCTTAGGCGGTTGCCCATGCGCATCAACCAGCGTCCAAACCCGCTGCACAAAGCCCCACGCGCCTTTGACGCCGGAGGCCGTCCACTCCACATCGCGCTCGGGCGGGGAATCGGAGAGCACAAACCAGCGCGCAACATCAGCGCCGAAATCGGTGACGAACGCATCGAGGTCGACGACGTTCTTCTTGGACTTCGACATTTTTTCGATCGGGCCGACATCGACTTCGATGTCGGTGCCACGCTCGAAAGCCGCGCCGTCACGAAACTCCACTTCGTCCGGTAGCAGCCAGAGCTGATCGACCTTGTAAGGAGCTTCCGGATTCTCACTGGTTGCAAATCCTGACAGCGGAAATCCGGTGGCTGTTTCGATCATGTACTCGCCACCGATCTGGATTTCCTCCCTTCGCAAGAATCTCAGCTTTCGCCTGTACGTCTCGTGCACCACCATGCCTTGCGTGAACAAGCTCGCGAACGGTTCGCCGCTGGGCAAATCCAGATAGCCGCAATCGCGCATCGCGCGGGTGAAGAAGCGGGCGTAGAGCAGGTGCAGCACGGCGTGCTCGACACCGCCGACATATTGATCGACCGGCAGCCAGTACGACGCGAGCTTCTTGTCGAACGGCGCGGATTCATTGTGCGCATCGGTGAAGCGCGCGAAATACCAGGATGAATCCACGAACGTATCGAGCGTATCGGTTTCGCGCTGCGCATCGGCGCCGCACGTGGGGCACTTCGTGTGCTTCCAGGTCGGATGGCGGTCCAGTGGGTTGCCGGGCTTGTCGCGTTCGAAGGTGACATCCTCCGGCAACTGGATCGGCAAATCTTTTTCCGGAACCGGAACCACACCGCACTTGCCGCAATGGATCGCCGGAATCGGGCAGCCCCAATAACGTTGCCGTGACACGCCCCAATCGCGCAGCCGATATTGCGTGGTCGCTTCGCCGGCGCCGAGCCTTACTAATTCTTCAATCGCGCGCGTGATCGCGTCCTTGGTTGGGAGTCCATCGAGGAAGCGCGAATTGTAGATCACGCCGTCGTCGGTGAAGGCTTCTTTCTCGACTTTGTAGGTCGCCGCGTCCGCGCCCGGCGGCAACACAACCGGCTTGAACGGCAGTTTGTACTTGTTGGCGAAGTCTAGATCGCGCTGATCGCCGGCGGGGGAGCCGAAGATCGCGCCGGTTCCATAAGTCGAGAGCACAAAGTTCGCCGCCCACACCGGTAATTCCCAGCTCGGATCGAACGGATGTTTCACCCGAATGCCGAGATCGATGCCGACCTTTTCGGCCTTCTCGATATCGGCTTCCGAGGTACCGTGCGTCGCGCAATCGGCGATGAACTTTGCAACGTCCGGGCGAAACCCGGCAATCGTTTTCGTCAGCGGATGATCCGGCGCCAGAGCGAGAAAACTCGCGCCGAACAACGTATCAGGCCGCGTCGTGTAAACTTCAACCGGATCGCGCGCGTGACTCTGGCCTGTCGCGGGCGACATAGCGCGCAATTGCTCGGGCACGCTTGCGATGTCCCACCAGATTTTCGCGCCCTGGCTCTTGCCGATCCAATTGCCCTGCATCAGCCGCACTTTGTCGGGCCATTTATCCAAGCGCTGGATCGCATCCAGCAAATCGTCCGCATAAGCCGTGACGCGGAACATCCATTGTTCCAGCTCGCGCGTTTCCACGGCTGCGCCCGAGCGCCAGCCCTTGCCGTCGACCACTTGCTCGTTCGCAAGCACGGTGTTGTCGACCGGATCCCAATTCACTTTCTGTTTCTTGCGATAGACCAGGCCTTTCTTCCAAAACGCCAGGAACATCGCCTGTTGGTGTTTGTAATAGCTGGCGTCACAGGTGGCGAATTCACGCGACCAATCGATCGACAAGCCGAGCAGCTTTAGCTGCTCGCGCATCGCCGCGATGTTGTCGTAGGTCCAGCCCTTGGGATGGATGCCGCGCTCCATGGCCGCGTTTTCCGCCGGCAAGCCGAACGCATCCCAGCCCATTGGGTGCAACACATTATAGCCATTGGCGCGGCGGAAGCGTGCGATCACATCGCCCATGGCGTAATTGCGCGAATGGCCGACATGAATACGCCCGGAAGGGTAGGGGAACATTTCCAGGATGTAGGCCTTGGGTTTGCCCTTGGCCTCACCAGGCGCCAACGCGCGATCAATCGACGACGCGGCCCAGCGCTCGCGCCATTTCGGTTCGACTACGCGGTGATTGTAACGAGACATGAATTCTCAGGAGCGCCTTGTTTGCGGGCGCTCTTGGTGGCTGCAAAAGCGCCTGGTGTCTAGTTGCGGGTGTTGCTCAGGCGAAGCTGGCGCGCGCGCGTCAGGATCGCGTTCTCGATCTGAATCTCGGTGTCGGCATCGACGCTTGCGTCCGCCCACACCCCGTTCACTTGCTGCTGGCGAAAGATCGAGACGTTAAGCGCGTCGGCGCGCAAGCGCGTGTCGAGAATATAGACACTGGCCTTGAAGCGCTCGGTCGGCGTCGTCGCGTCAGAGTACCAATCGGTGATGATCACCCCGCCGAACGGATCGGCTGACAGAAGCGGCATGAAGTTCAGCGTGTCCAAGGAAGCGCGCCAGAGGAAGGAATTAACGCCGATGCCGGCTTCGCTGCCGCCTGGATTGGCGCGAGCTTGCGCTTGGCGATTGTTGCCCCCAAACATCGAGCAGGCCGAAAGCGCCAGTGCGCTCACAATGCAAACCGCGCCCTTGCAAAACCCAGCCAGCGTCATCCGTGTTCCTCCGCCCTTTTCCAACCGTGACGAACCAACCGGCCCCGGCGCAGGCGCCCATATAACATGTGCCGGGACTTGGGCCAGGGGGGCGCTGCGCGGCGTTTGGGGGCGGGCGGGCGCCTTGATTTCGCCCAAGCGGGCCTGAAGCATGAGTAAAGATTTATTTGGACCTGTGTCCTAAAACTCACTGCGCACGCGACACGATTCAGGCTATAGTCTCCCATTGTAAGTGCGCGAGAGGGGAATTTTCGGTGTTTAAGCCGTCCACATTGGTCATCGCCGGGGCCGCCGTCTTTGCGACGGTCGGGACCGCGCATGCCCAGGATCGGGCTGCGGTTCAGTCCGTTGGCGCCGAGGCCACTGGCGCGGCGGTACCATGGTACCAGCGATTCACCACCTCCTCGGGCGTCACCGAGACCATAACCGGCGTCGATGAGAACGACCGGCTGCCGGTCCCGGCCTGGACCGTCAGCCCGCATTGGGGCGTCACGGTCAATGTGCGCGAGGCGCAGCGGATCGAGCGGTTGCCGGAGGGCGGGCGCGGCGACCAGACCTCCGTCGGCGCCTATTACCAGTTCACCCCAAGCCTGCGCGTCGGCGGGCAATTCAGCATCGAATCGCCGCAACGGCCGGGCGCCCCGCAAGACGAAGCCATTGGCGATGAGCCGCAAGCCGGCGTGCGGATCGAATCGGCGTTCCGCTTCTAAGCCAGCGCCGCGACGGCCCCAATTCCCGCGAACCCACGGCCAATGAGTTGGCGCGCGTTAGATTGACTTATGCCCCCTAAGGCGATCACCGGGAGGGGTGATCGGCGCGCGATCTGGCTGGCGTGAAACAAGCCAAGCGGCGCGCGGGCCGATGCGCTGGCGGTAATGAACACCGGGCTGAGCAGGCAAGCTGCGGCGCCGGCGGCGTGCGCCAGCTGCGCGGCCTGCACGGAATGGGCGGCGGCGGTGGCTAGCCCATGGCACGCGCCGGGCAGCAGGCGCTCGGGCCAATGCACGCCGTCGGCGCTGACTCTGGCGGCAAGTTCGGGATCGGCGGCGATCAGCAGTAGCAGCCCGCGCCGCCTGCAAATGCGCGCCAGCGCGCGCGCGGTGCGGTGGCGGTCGGCGTCGCCGAAATGGCGGTAGATCAACGCCGCGCCGGCGGGCAATTGGCGCGCCGAGGCGACCGGATCGGGCGTCCGTAGAGGATCGGTCAGGAAAAATAGCGATGGCAGCGCCGGCGCGCCCGCGTCGCGGTTGAGGCGGCGGGCGAGCAAGGCTAGCACTTGGGCGGAAGAGATGAGCCTGACCTCCGAAATCGAAGCGGCGCGTACGGGACTACTAGCCCGCATCGCCGCTGCCGCGCACGCCGCCGGGCGCGCCCCTGACTCCATTAGCCTGGTGGCGGTCTCAAAGCAGCAGCCGGACGAAAAGGTCGCGGCGCTGTTGGCGGCCGGGCAGCTTGTTTTCGGTGAAAACCGCGTTCAGGAGGCAGCGGCGCGCTGGCGTGAGCGCCGCGCGCCGGGCGTGCGCCTGCGCCTCATCGGCCCGCTGCAGAGCAATAAGGCGGCGGAAGCGGCGGGCCTGTTCGACGCCATCGACAGCCTCGACCGCCCCAAGCTCGCCGCCGCGCTGGCGGACGCGGCCCAGAAACTCGGTCGCTGCCCAGAAATCCTGGTGCAAGTGAACACCGGTGAGGAGCCGCAAAAAGCCGGGATCGCGCCCGACGACGCCGATGCGTTTATCCGCGAGGCGCGCGAGCGCTATGGCCTGCCGGTCGCCGGGCTGATGTGCCTCCCCCCCGCCGACGAGGAACCGGCCATGCATTTTGCGCTCCTAGCCAAGCTCGCCGCCCGCAACGGTCTGCGCGAGCTGTCCATGGGCATGAGCGGCGATTTCGAAACCGCTATCCGTTTCGGCGCCACCCAGGTGCGGGTGGGCACGCTGCTGTTCGGCGAACGGGCTTGATCGCGGATTGGTGATCGCCCGCGCGGGCGAGAAATGTTGCCAGCCGCGCGGGAAGGGTGATGAGTAGGGCTCGAATCATGACCCGCGAAGCGACGATCCTGATCATCGACGACGACCCCGACCTGCTTCAGGCGCTGGTGGAGCAATTCGATCTCGAGGAGGGCCTGGCCGGCTCGGGCGCCGCGAACGCAGAGGAAGGCATCGCCGCCGCCATCACGCTCACGCCAGCCGCTATCGTGCTCGACGTCAGCTTGCCCGACATGGACGGCATCGAGGCGTGCGCCAAGCTGCGCGCGGCCGGCGTTCGCGCCCCGATCATCCTGCTCACCGGCGCGGCTCGCGAGGAACACGATCAGGTCCAAGGCCTCGACGCCGGCGCCAACGACTATGTGCTGAAGCCGTTCAAATTCTCGGTGCTGGTGGCGCGCATCCGCGCGCATTTGCGCAGCCACGAGGCCAGCATCGATGCGGTCTATCGCATCGGCCCTTATGATTTTCGCCCCGGCATGCGCGTGCTGATCGATCCCGAGCAGAAGAAAATCCGCCTCACCGACAAGGAAGCCGCGATCCTGCGCTACCTCTATCGCTCCGGCGAAAAGCCGGTCGGGCGCGAGGAATTGCTGCGCGAAGTCTGGGGCTACAACGCGGCGGTCACCACCCACACGCTGGAGACGCACATCTATCGGCTGCGGCAAAAGATCGAACCGGACGCGCAGGCGCCGAACCTGCTGCTGACGGAATCGGGGGGGTACCGGTTGCGGACCTAAGGGCGAGGCCTTACTCCGCCGCCACAATAACGCCACGCGCGGCTTCCAGGCGGGCGACCAGGGCGGCGTGTTGGTCCCAGAGTTGTTGCGGCAGGCGCGCGCCGAATTTGCGGTAGTGTTCGGGGATAAGCGAGGTTTCCTCGGCCCAGACGTCGAGATCGACCGAGAGCAGCGTCGCGAGCGCGCGCGGTGAGAGCGCCAGTCCGCTGACGTCCAGCGCCGCCGGCGACGGCACGCGCCCGATCGGCGTTTCCACCGCTTCCGCCGCGCCGTCGAGCCGCTGGCAAATCCATTTCAGCACGCGGGAATTGTCGCCAAAGCCCGGCCAGATGAACTTGCCGTCCTGATCCTTGCGGAACCAGTTGACGAAAAAAATCCGCGGCAGCTTCGCGCCCTCGCGTTCGCCGAGCTTGAGCCAGTGGGCGAAATAGTCGCCCATGTGATAGCCGCAGAAGGGCAGCATGGCGAACGGATCGCGGCGCAATTCGCCGACTTTGTTTTCCGCCGCCGCCGTGCCCTCGCTGGCGACATTGGAAGCGAGAAACACCCCGTGCGCCCAGTTGAACGCTTCGGTCACCAGCGGCACGGCTGACGCACGTCGCCCGCCAAACAGGATAGCGTCGATCGGCACGCCCTTGGGATCTTCCCACTCCGGCGCGATCACCGGACATTGGCCGGCGGGTACGGCGAAGCGAGAGTTGGGGTGCGCGGCGGGGAATTTTGAATCAGGCAGCCACGCATTGCCCTGCCAGTCGGTGAGACCGGGGGGAGGGTCCTTGGAGAGACCTTCCCACCACACATCATTGTCGGCGGTGAGCGCCACATTAGTGAACAACGTATTGGAATGCAGCGTGTCCAGCGCGCTCTTGTTGGTCTTCGAGCCGGTGCCGGGGGCGACGCCGAAGAAGCCGGCTTCCGGATTGATGGCGTAGAGCTTTCCATCATCAGCAAAACGCATCCAGGCGATATCGTCGCCGATCGTGTGGGCTTTCCAGCCGGGGATGGTCGGCTGCAGCATGGCCAAATTGGTCTTGCCGCACGCGCTCGGGAAAGCGGCGGCCACATATTTCACCGCGCCCTCAGGTGAGGTGAGTTTCAGGATCAGCATGTGCTCGGCCAGCCAGCCTTCGTCGCGCGCCATCACACTGGCGATGCGCAGCGCGTAGCATTTCTTGCCCAACAGCGCGTTGCCGCCATAGCCCGAGCCGTAGCTCCAGATCTCGCGCGATTCCGGAAAGTGCACGATCCATTTGTCGTTGCTGCACGGCCAGGGCACGTCCTTTTGCCCCGGCGCAAGCGGCGCGCCCAGACTGTGCACGGCGGGTACGAAGAACCCGTCCTCGCCCATCGCATCGAGCGCGGCCTGGCCCATGCGGGTCATGATCCGCATCGACACGGCGACGTAGCCGCTATCGGTGATCTCGACCCCGAGCGCGCTGATCTTCGATCCAAGCGGCCCCATCGAGAACGGCACCACGTACATGGTGCGCCCACGCATGCACCCGTCGAACAGGCCGCCGAGCTTGTCGCGCATTTCCGCCGGCGCGATCCAATTGTTGGTCGGGCCTGCGTCGATCTCGCGCTCGGCGCAAATGAATGTCCGGCTTTCCACCCGGGCCACGTCCTTGGGGTCGGAGGCGGCGTAGAAGGAATTGGGCCGCTTGTCGGTCAGCTTCCTGAGCGTGCCCGCCGCCACCAGTTCGCGCGTCAGCCGCTCCCACTCCAGTTCGGAGCCGTCGCACCAATAGACCCGGTCCGGCTTGGTCAGCGCGGCGATGCTTTCGACCCATGCGATCAGCCTTGCATGACGGGTCGGCGCGGGGCGGAGCCCAGGGACTTGATCTGTCAAGAAATATCCTCCCGAGCGCCCACCCAGTGGGGGTGCGCGGCTGCGTTTTTTAGCGCTTTAGCGCAGGTGACGGCGCCGGGGCCAGCGAAACAAACGCATGGCAGGCGCGCAGGCTCAGGCCTGGCCGGTGACCCAGTCGCGCACCAGCCCGTCCAGCACCGAGAGCGGCGCCGCGCCGTTGGCGAGCAGAGTGTCGTGGAAGGCCTTCAGGTCAAAGCGCGCCCCGAGCGCGGCGGTCGCGTCCTGGCGCAGCCGGTTGATGGCCTGGCGGCCGATCATGTAGCTGCAGGCTTGGCCGGGCTGGACGCAATAGCGCTCGATCTCGGTGGTGACCGAGGTTTCCAAGTCGCCGGTGGCTTCCATCATCGAGGCGATGGCTTGCTCACGGCTCCAGCGTTTGTGATGCAGGCCGGTATCGCACACCAGGCGCGAGGCGCGGAACGCCGCCGACTGCAGATAGCCCAGCCGCCCCAGCAGGTTGCCCCCATAGGCGCCGAGTTCGTCGGCCAATTGCTCAGCGTAAAGGCCCCAGCCTTCGCTGAACGCCGAGAACCCCATCATGGCGCTGCGGATGAACGGGATCGAGCCAGATTCCTGCTGGATCGAGATTTGCCAATGATGGCCGGGCACGCCTTCGTGGTAGTTCAACGTCGGCAGTGTGAAGCGCGGCCATTCGTGGGTGTCGCGCAGATTGATGTAATAGGCGCCGGGGCGTGAGCCGTCGAGCGCCGCGCGTTGATAATACCCCCCGGGCGCGCCGGCTTCGGTGGTCGGCGGCACGCGGCGGATTTCCAGTTGCGCTTGCGCCAGCGTGTTGAACGCGCGCGGCATCAGCGCCACCATCTCCTGGGTTTGCTGGTTGAGGTCGGCGAGGATGCGGGCGCGGCCGGCATCGTTGTTGGGATAGAGCTGGTCGGCGCGGCGCGAGAGCGTGCGCACGCGCTCGGCGATGCTGCCCCGGTTCATGCCCTGGCCGCGCAGAATCGCGTCCATCTCGGCGTTGAACTCGGCGACCAGCGCCAAGCCGATATTGTGAATTTCATCGGGCGAGAGATTTGTGGTGGTGCGGCTCCGCAGCGCGGCGGCATACATTTCCGCCCCTTGCGGCAAGCGCCAGATTCCGGCCTCGTGGGTTGCACGCGCCCGCACGCCGCGCAGCGCTGCCATTTGCCGCTGATAGGCCGGAAAAATCGCATCGCGCACCGCCGATTCGGCGCTCTCGACGTAGCCGGCGCGGTCGGCGGGGGAGAGTTCGGCGATGCTGGGCAGGCGCCGCACCAGCGTTTGCACCAACACCGTCTGCGCTGGCCGTTGCCGCACAAAGGCGGTCATCTGCTCGAGTGCGCGGTCGATGGCGAAATCGGGCGGGACCACGCCCTGCGCCGCGTCCTCGCCGATGATGGCGGTTTCCTGATCGAGCTGGCGCACGTATTCGCGCAGCCGCGCCTGGTAGGCGTCAGCCTCGTCGCGCGTGCGCAGCGGGTGCTGGCTGTCCATGAAGTCGGGAACGCCGCGATATACCCCGGTCAGTTGCGTGACCACGTAGGGGGCGCCCGCGCCGCCGCCGACCTCGAACCGCGAACTCGCCAGCGAATTGCCGAACGAGGTGGTGACGATGTCGAGCGTGACGGTGTCGCGCTGGGGCAGGGCGGCGCGATCGAGCGTGGAAAGATCGTCGAGCGCGCTTTGGATCACCGCGCGATAATTGCGCGCGCCTTGCTTGGAGGCGTCGCCCAACCGGTCGATGAAGCGGCCGCCCGCGCGCGCCTCGGTGACGCCGAGCGAGGTGCAGCGCTCGGGTGAAAGCCGCAGCATCTCGGTGACGACGGCATCGAGCCGGGCGGCCAGCGCGGCGCTAGGGTCGAGTGGCGGCGGCGTCGGCGGGGGCGGCGGAGCGGCCGCCGGCGGCGCGCTGGCGCAGCCGGCCAAAATGACGCTCGCCGCGCCCGCACTCAGAATTGCCCGCCGTGTCGTCGCCATCGAATTTCCCCGGGGATACGAAAACGCCCATCCTAGCCGCGCCGGCCGTTCGCACAATAATTGCGCGACGGGCGATGGCGCGGGTTCGTTAGATAGCGAAACCGGCCACAACCGGCACATGGTCGCTCGGCCGCTCCCAGGAGCGGCAGGGTACGTGGATGTGAAAGGCTTCGGCCTTGGAGGCCGCCGCCAGATCGGCGCTGGCCCATATGTGGTCGAGCCGGCGGCCGCGATTGTTCCTGGTCCAATCGGGGCTGCGATAGCTCCACCAGGTGAACAGTTTCTCCGGGTCGGGGCGATGCAGGCGCGCCAGATCGACGAAGCCCCCGGCTTCGCGCGCCGCCTCCAGCCGGCTGGTTTCGCCCGGCGTATGGCTGACTACGTCCAGCAATTGCTTGTGGCTCCAGACGTCGAACTCGCCCGGCGCGACATTGAGATCGCCGACCAGGATGGTGGGCGCGGCGCGCTTCTTGTAGGCGCGCTTCATGCGGTCGAGCACATCGAGCTTGTGTTTGAATTTGGGGTTTCCCACCGGATCGGGAACATCGGCGCCAGCCGGCACATAAAGGTTGTGCACTTCGACGCCGTCGATACTGGCCGCCGCCACCCGCGCTTCGCCTTTGGGGCAGAGCTTCGGGGCATCGATGGGTTCAAGCTTGCGCTTGGAAACGATGGCGACGCCGTGCCAGCCCTTCTGGCCAACTACGTGAATGTGCTTGTAGCCGGCCTCCTTGAAGGCTTTCGCTGGAAATTCGCCATCGCGGCATTTGATTTCCTGCAGGCACAGCACGTCGGGCTTCGCCTCGGCCAGGAAGCGGCAGACCATGGCGATGCGCAGGCGCACGGAATTGATGTTCCAGGTGGCGATTCGCAGCATGTGGCTGTGTGGGAAACAACGCTCTGGAACACAAGCGGCGGGAAAATAAGCCTGAAAAACAAGGAGGGCCCGGGCGCCTTTGGCGACCCGGGCCCTCTCAATGCGTCTTGAGGGGGACGCATATTCGCCGGCAGGGGAGGCCGGCAGGCGGCGCCGCGCTGGTTGCGTCAGCGGGGGGGACGACGGCATCCAGGGGGATGAACGGCAACCGCTGCGTTGTATGTAGGCCACAGCAATAAGAAAATCAAGGATTGTTTCGGAGAAACAAGTTGCCTTCGTGCGCCGTTTCGAGTTGCGGCGCGCCGCGCCGATTTAGCGCCCACGCGGCCCGGGCCGGTCCGACAGCATATCCTCCAGCCGGAACAGGCTGCGATCCAGGCTGGCGGGCTGGGTTACTTCCGAAAGCGCAATGCTTGTGGTCGCGCCGACGCTGTCGATGACCATCCACGAGGAAAGCGCCGCGCCGTTGAAGTTCAGCGTGATCTGGCCATCGAGTTCGCCGCTGCGGTCGCGCGCGGTGATCATGAGAAATTGGCCGTTGCGGGCGACGCGGGTGATGCGGGCGTCGCGCGCCAGATCGATGCGCTGACCTAGGATCAGGTTCAGCGGCGTTGAGCGCAGCGGCGTGCGCTCTGTGGTGCGCAAAGCCGTATCGCGCACCGCCACCACCGAGCCGTCGGACACGATCAGCAGCGCCGCGGGGGGATCGTACTGGAACCGCAGCCGGCCCGGTTTTTCCATGTAGAAAGCCCCAGCGGCGCGGGCGCCATCCGGCGCGGTCTGCACGAAGCGGCCTTGCATGCGCGCGACGGCGTTCAGCGCGACGTTCGCTTGCGCCAACGCGGCGGCACGCTCGGCCCCCTCCAGGGTCACCGTGACGCCCGGCGCCGGGGTGCGCGGGCGCAAATCTTGACCCGGCTGCGCCGCCGCGGGAACCGCCGTAAGCGTCAAACCGGCGATGCCGGCGAGGAGAAAAGCGCGCCTGTCCATGTTCGCCGGTGTGGCGGAAGCTGATGGCAAAATAAAGAGCGTTTGTTCGGTGTTTTGGCGCCGGCCGCGCTCAGCTTGGGTTCAGACTTGGCGCGTCCGCCGCCCCAGTTCGTACAATAGGTCCCACGAATAGAGCCCGGTGTCGTGGCCGTCGTCGAAACGGATGCGCACGGCGTAGCGGCCCACCGGCTCCGCGCCGATTACGCCGACACCGGCCTTGCTCGCCACCGGGGCGCTCGGGCGCGCGCCGCCATGGCCCTTGTTTTCCGCTGACGGGCTCTCCACCCGCAGCAGCGCGAACGGGATCTCGAAACGCGAGCCTTCGTCGAAGCTGAGGCGCAGCAGCTTGGCGGCGCGGTCGAACTCAAGCTCGGTGGGCCAGGGGGCGCTCATTCCTCCGCTCCCAGTTCACGCGCTTCGTCGGGCAGCATGATCGGCACGCCGTCGCGCACCGGATAGGCCAGACGCGCGCGTTGGCCGATCAATTCCTGCTTCTCGCGCTCGTAGCTAAGCGGCGTGCGCGATTGCGGGCACACCAGCACTTCCAGCAATTTCGCATCGGGCTCGTTCATTGCGTCGGTCGCCGCTGGTCGCCGGAGGCCGCGTCCCATTCCAGCAACGCCACCAGAGCGCGGGCGCGCTCCTCCAGCGTCGCCGCCTCCAGCAACGCCTGCTTGGCGGAATTGTCGAACGGGCAGATTTGGGCGGCGACGTTGACAATGGTCTCGGTCGGCGCCTGCTCGACCGATTCCCAATCTACTTGGAAACCGTGCAGCGAAGCATAGCGCTTGAGCGTAACCACCAGCGCGGCGCGGTCGATGCGCTCGCCCCGCCCAGGCGTGAAATCGCTGGCGTAGGAATCATAGGAGACGATGGCCTGGCGGTAGGGGGCGCCGGCGTCGAACTCGCGCTCGAGGTCGAAGCGGCAAATGCCGGTGAGCGTGATCAGGTAGCGGCCGTCATCGGTCTCGGAAAAACCGGTAATGCGCCCCACCGCGCCAACGGCGGCCAGGTGTGGCGCGGTGGCTTCCTCTTGGCCCGTGGCCGGCTGCACCATGCCAATCAGGCGATGATCGCCGAGCACATCGTCGACCATGTTCAGATAACGCGGTTCGAACACGTTGAGCGCCAACACCCCGCGCGGCAGCAGGATCGCACCGCCCAGCGGAAACAGCGGGATGGTCTGCGGCAGGTCCGCCGGCTTGCGATAGCCGAATGCGCTCATGAGAACAAAATCGCCGAAAGCTTGCGGCGTCCCTGCTTGGCGATCTCGGAAGCGGGACCGGCGGCTTCGAACACTTTCAGCAATTGCTTGCGGGCGGCGTCTTCGTTCCAGTCGCGCTGCTTGGCGATGATGGCGAGCAGATGCTCGCTCGCGCTCTCAAGGTCGCCGCGCGCGGAAAGCGCCTCGGCCAATTCGTAGCGCGCCCGCAGATCTTCGGGATGGTTGGCGACCTTGAGCGCCAATTCGCCGGTGTCGCCGGCCTGCGCGGCCGACGCGGCCAGTTCAAACGCCGCGCGCACGCCGGCGATGTCCGCGTCGTTAGTTTTTTCCGGCGGGGCCAGATCGAGCACCGCGCGCGCTTGCTCGGGATCGCCAGATTGCAGGTAAAGCCGCGCCATGCCGGCGATCGCCCTGGTGTTGGCGGGGTCGATTTGCAACGCCGCCGCGTAGGATTGCGCCGCCCCGCCGAGATCGCCGAGCGCGAGGCTTTCCCCAGCCTGGTCGAGCAGCGCCTCGATCTCGTCGGCCGAGCCCGCGCCGGTGAGCCGGTCGATGAACAGTTTCACCTGGCTTTCCGGCACCGCGCCCATGAAGCCATCAACCGGGCGGCCTTTGTCGAAGGCATAGACTGCGGGAATCGATTTCACCCCCAATTGCTCGGCGACGCCGGGGTGTTCGTCGATATTGATCTTCACTAGTTTGACCTTGCCACCAGCGGCGCGCACCGCGCGCTCAATGGTTGGCGCCAGCGTCTTGCACGGTCCGCACCAGGGGGCCCAGAAATCGACGATCACCGGGGTGGTGCGCGAGGCTTCGATCACGTCGGCCATGAAGCCCTGATCGCTGCCGTCCTTGACGATGTCTTTGTCCAGCGCCGCCGCGCCATCGAGGAAAGTCATGAAGAGCCCTTGGTTTTTTCAGCCCCTACATGGGCGGAAGCGGCGCCCGGTTCAATCGGAGTTGGGGCGCCTGCGGCGTCGAAGCCGAGCCGGATCGGCTCCTGGCCAAGCGCTGCAGCGAAGCTAAGCATGCCCGCAGGACTGATCGCCGTGGTGGCGTCATTGCGCAGCGGGTGGAAATTGACCGGGTCCTGCGCGAAGAGCGCCTGGTCCAGGATCAGCCGAACCGAGCGCGCGTGATCGTTGATGAGCGCGAACAGCGTCACCGACCCTGGCGTCACCCCCAGATGCGTCATCAACAGCTCGGCCGAACCGAAGCTAAAGCGGCCCGCGCCGAGCAGCTTGGAGACGGAATTGAGGTCGATGAGGCTATCCGACAGTGCGCAAAGCAGGAACAATGCCCCCTTTTTGTCCTTCAGGAACAAGTTCTTGGTATGCCCGCCCGGCATTTGCGGCTTGAGCGCTCGACTTTCCTCAACCGTGAACACCGGGCTGTGGCGGGTGGTGGCGTGGGCGATGCCCAGCGCGTCGAGCTTGGCGAACAGGTCCTCGGAGGAGGCGGGTGTGGGCATGGACTTCCCCTTGGCGCAAGGGGGCGCGAACGTCTAGGAGGGCTGCGATGAAACTCACCTGTTATCAAATCGATCCGCAGCCGGCGGAGATGGTTCCCGGCAACCCCGACCGCGACTGGATGGATAGCTTTACCGATCGCCACCCCTATCGCTGTCTGCCCTTGGTGCTCGCCAACACCACCGGCTGGACGCTGGCCTCGCCGGTGTCCTTCACCGCCACCTGGAACGGGGGGCCCCGGATCGAAGACATCCGCGTCGATCCCGACGACGACACGCCCAAAGCGGTGCTGCAGCGCTGGGCGGTGTCGCATTTTTCCGGCGGCGTGCTCACCTTCCATACCGGCTGGCTGTTCCGCACCGAGCCTGGCTGGGACCTTTGGGTCGGCGGCCCGCCCAATGTTCTTCGCGACGGCATTCAGCCGCTGGTCGGCGTGGTTGAGACCTATTGGCTGCCGTTTCCGTTCACCATGAATTGGCGCTTCACCCGCCCCGGCATGATCTCGTTCAAGAAGGGCGAGCCGTTCTGCTTTCTCATGCCGATCCCGCACGAGCAGATCGACCAGGTGCAGCCGATCGTCAAATCCCTCAGCGACGATCCCGAACTGAAGCGCCAGTACGATGCCTGGAGCAAAAGCCGCAGCACTTTCATCGCTCAATTGGGCGAAAAGGAATCCGAGGCGGTCAAACACGGCTGGCAGCGCGACTATTTCCGCGGCCGCACCCCCGAAGGCCACATAGCGCCGGATGGCCACGTCAACCGGCGGAGACTAAAAGCGCCAAGGAAGGCGGAGGAGGGGGAATAGGGGAGGAGCGAGCTTCTTCTCGAGAATGGACTTTAGTAACTGACGTGCGGGCCGAGGCCTGGAAGATGGCGGCGCGGGCTATGTCTACGATCTGGGGGGCGTTGACCCCTTGCGCCCACCTCGCCCCTCTGCGATATGACCCGCCTTCTCAGGCGCGGTTCTTGCACCGCGCCACCCAGGACGCGGGCGTAGCTCAGGGGTAGAGCACAACCTTGCCAAGGTTGGGGTCATGAGTTCGAATCTCATCGCCCGCTCCAATTTACTGTTCGTCGCGAGCCGCTGGCTAAGCCTCAAGAATGGCTTATGAATTTGGCCGTGCGGCTTGGACGTGTCGCGCTAGCAGCGGGGGCGGCGATGCGGGGATTTGTGCTGGCTTTGGCGCTGTTCGGGGGCGCCAGCTTGGCGGCGGCGCAGGAGCGCGTGCCGGGGCATGTGGTCGCCATCAACCCGCCGGCCCAGCAGGCGGAGGCGGCGGAGGTGGCGCCGGCGGTGCGCGAGACCATCGCCCGCCTGCAGGCCACCGCGCTTGAAAGCGATCACGCCTATGCCATCGCCGAAAGCCTGGTGACCGAGGTCGGGCCGCGCCTGGCTGGTTCGGAAGCGGAAGCGCGGGCGCGCGACTGGGCAGTTGCGATGCTGCGCGCCAACGGCTTCACCAACGTGCACATCGAGAATTTCACGCTTCCGTATTGGGACGCCACGCGCGAGCAGGCTCAGATCGTCTCGCGCCCCGGCGCGCAGCCGATGGTGGCGGCGGCCTTGGGCGGCTCGCCTTCGACGCCAACGGGTGGGCTCGAAGCGGAAGTAGTGCGCTTTGCCGATCTCGCCGCGCTCGAGGCCGCGCCCAATGCGGCGGTGGCGGGGCGCATCGTCTTCATCGACGAGCGCATGATCGCCATGCAGGACGGCTCTGGCTACGGCGTCGCCGTGCGCAAGCGCGGGCGCTGCGCGCCGGTGGCGCAGGCGAAGGGCGCGGCGGCGTGCCTGATCCGCTCGGTCGGCACCGATCCGCATCGCTTCGCCCACCAGGGCGGCTCGTCACGTCAGCAGGACGGCGCGTCCTTGCCGGCGATGGCGATTTCGCCAGCCGACGCCGACGTGCTGGCGCGCCTGGTCGCGCGCGGGCCGACGCGCGTGCGCATGCTGATCGAGGCCGACATTCGCGAGAATGCGCCTTCCGGCAATGTCATCGCCGAAATCCGTGGCCGCGAGCGGCCCGAGGAGATTGTGCTGCTGGCGGCGCATCTCGATTCCTGGGATTCGGGGCAGGGGGCGCTCGACGATGGCGCGGGCGTCGCTATCATCACCGCCGCGGCGCGGCTGATCGATCAATTGCCGCGCAACCCGCGCCGCACCATTCGCATCTTGCTGGCCGGCGCGGAGGAAAACGGCATCCATGGCGGGACTGCCTATGGCGCGGCGCACGTGGGCGAAACCCATATCGTGGCGCTGGAAAGCGATTTCGGGGCAGGGCGGGTTTACAGTCTCAACACCCGTTTCGCCGAGCCGGCGCTGCCGTACGCGCGCGCGTTCGAGCGGGCGCTGGCGCCGCTGGGCGTGCTGCCCGGCAACAACGAGGCGTCCGGCGGCGCCGATACCGGCGCGCTACGGCAAGCTGGCGTGCCGGTCGTGGACCTCAACCAGGATGGCCTCGATTATTTCGATTATCACCATACGCCGGACGATACGCTCGATAAGATAGATCCCGCCGCGCTCCGCCAGAACGTGGCGGCGTGGGCGACATTTGTGTATCTTGCCGCGGAGAGCGACTGGGTGTTTTCCGCGCCGCGCTGATGTCGATCCGGGACGACCCAGAGCGTCATTGTGTTTGGGAGGGCCGCGAGATGAGCCTGATGAAATCCGTGCTGATTGCGGTGGCGCTGCTCGGCAGCGCCTGCGTAGCGCAAGCGCAGACAGAGCAGCCCGCGCGAGCGGCGACGATCGAAGACGCGTCCTGGCTTGCCGGGCGCTGGGTCGGCGAAGGCTTCGGCGGGCAGATGGAGGAGACCTGGACGCCGCCCGTCGGCGGGCAGATGGTTGGCCATTTCCGCTACTGGCGCGAGGGGCAGCCGCAATTCTACGAATTCCTAATGATGGATGTGGTCGAGGGCGGCGTGCGCATGCGGGTGAAGCACTTCAATCCTGACATGGTCGGCTGGGAAGAGAAGGACGGCTGGGTGACGTTCGAGCCGGGGTCGGTCGGGCCCGACGCGCTGGTGTTCGACGGCTTTGAAATAAGACGCGAAGGCGCCGATCGCGTGGTGATGCGATTGCGCATGCGCCGCGGCGATGCGGTCGAGGAGGAAGTGATGCACTTTCAGCGCGCGCCGCTATAAAGGCGCGATGTTCGATGCGCGCGACGCGCCCCGGCTTGAAACCGAGCGCCTGATCTTGCGCGGCTGGCGCGAGGAGGATCTCGATGCGCTGGCCGCGATGATGGCCGACGCGGAAGTCGCGCGCTTCCTCACCGGCGACCAGCGCCCGCAGGACCGCGCCACGGCATGGCGCAGTCTGGCGCTCTTCGTCGGCCATTGGGCGTTGCGAGGTTATGGCTTGTTCGCGGTGGAGGAGAAGGCGAGCGGCGCGTTCGTCGGCCGCGTCGGCGCCTGGCAGCCGGAATGTTGGGTCGGGTTCGAGTTGGGCTGGGGCCTCGCGCGCGAGCATTGGGGCAAAGGCTACGCCGTCGAAGCGGCGCGCGCGGCCGGAGATTGGGTGTTCGACAATTTCCCGCTGGAGCGCTTGGTCAGCCTTATCCACGCTGACAACGCACGCTCGCAGGCGCTGGCAGAACGCCTCGGCATGCACGTGCGCAACACGACGCTCCACGCCGGCATGCCGCACGATATCTGGGAGGTCGCAAGGGCGGATTGGTCAAGATAACCCCCGGACCCGCCGGCTTCCGGTCGTTCCGGGTTCTCGGCTCTTGCCGAGCCCCGGAATGACATTGAAGCCGGCGGTGCGGTGTGGTTGTTGAAGGCGCTCGAAGGAGGCGACCCATGCTTGGCAAAACCATCCCCGCAATCATGATGGTCAGCGGCCTGCTGACGCTGACCATGCTCTACGCCGCGATTGCGCCGGCGGCGGCGGTGCAGCAGATGTTCCAGGAGACGCCGCAACAGGCGATGGCCGCAATCGTGGTTCCCAATTGGGGTGTGCTGATCGGGCTGATGGGGGCGCTGCTGATCTTCGGCGCGTTCAATCCAGGTTCGCGCCGTCTCGCGCTTGCGGTCGCGGGGGCGAGCAAGCTTGCGTTCATTGGTTTGGTGCTGGCGCAGGGGGAGCGCTATCTCGCCGGCGTCGGCCTCGCCGTCGCCATCGATAGCGTGATGGTCGTGCTGTTCGCGGTGTTCCTGTTTCTGACGAAGCCTGCCGCCTAGAACCACCTAGCCTCCCGCAGCGGGCGCACATTTGGGCGGCTTACCGGCGCTTCGACCCCGCCTTTGAGCAGCAGCACCACGCGTTCGCCGTCGCGGCGTGCGCTCTCAACCGCCTCGCGCGCCACCCACCAGGAACGGTGCGTTTGCGCGCCTTCGATCCCGCCCAGTTCGGCGATGGCGTCGGCGAGACGCATCAGGATGAGGTCGCTGCCCTTGGGTGTGTGGAGGCGCAGATAGTGGTCCTCCGCCGAGACGGCGTAGAGCAGGGCGCCTTCGTGATCTTGTCGCTGCCGAAGGGCAGGGGGCTGCACAAGACGCTGGGCTGGCTGCGGGTAACCGCCATGGGCGTCACCGCCGTGTCGCGCTTCATGTTCTAGTTGTTTTTCTGAGCACTGGGCGCGGCGTTTTCGCATTTGGGGACGGGCGCGAAGCGGGCTAGAAGCGCCGGCTCATGCCAAGCTTGCTGCGCAACGTCGGCGCGCTGATCGCCGCCATCGCCATCCTGCAGCTCGCGGGCGGCTTGCTGGGCGTGCGCCTGCCGCTCGCTTTCATCGCCGACGGACATTCCCCCGAGGAGCTGGGCAATGTCGCGGCCGCTTACTCGGCGGGCTTCATGCTGGGGGCGATGGCAGCGACTACGCTGTTGTCGCGCGTCGGCCATATCCGCGTCTACGCCGCCTGCGCGGCGATGTTCTCGACCGCGACCTTGGCGCTGCATTTTTCCGGCGACGTCTGGACCTGGGGCGTGACCCGCATGGCCGCCGGCGCCTCGGTGGCGCTGATGTTCGCGGCGATCGAGAGCTGGATGAATTTCGCCATCGGCGCGCGCGTGCGCGGCGAGGTGCTGAGCGTTTACATGGTGATGACCAAGGCGGCGTTGGCGCTGGGGCCGTTCCTGGCGTTCGGCTACGCCCCGGAGGCGCCAGAGCCCTGGATGATCGCGGCGGCGCTGGCGGCGCTGTCTATGGTGCCGGTTTGTTTTACCCCCGCCGCCCCGCCCGAGCGGCCCAAGGCGCAGCCGCTGGCGCTGGTTGAGCAATTCGCCATCGCTCCCGCCGCCGTGATCGCCAGTTTTGGCGCGGGCCTGGTCAATGGCGGCGTGCTCGCGTTCGCGCCGCTCTACGCCTCGCAACATTACGGCGCCAACGCGGCGGTGGAATTCTATTCCGCCGCCTTCACGGGCTCGTTGCTGCTGCAATGGCCGGCGGGGCGCTGGTCGGACCGGGTGGACCGCCGGCTTGTGATCGCCGCGCTGGCGGGATTGGCGGCGCTGGCCTCGTTCGCCCTGGCGCTAGGGAGCGGGCAGCTGCCGAGCTTGTCGGCGGCGTTATTGTTTTTCGTGTGGGGCGCCGGCGCGCTGAGCTTCTACGGCATCGCTGTGGCGCACATGGCCGACCGCGCCGCGCCGGGCAAGCTCGCACAATCGGTGGCGGGGCTGCTGTTCGTCTGGGCCGGCGGCTCGATCCTCGGGCCGATGATCATGGGGCCGTTGGTCAAGGCGTTCGGCGTCGCCGGCCTGTTCTGGTTCTCCGGCGTGGCGGCGTTGGCGGTGAGCTTGGCCATGTTCTGGCGGCGCACCGCGCGCGAAGCCGCCACCAGCAAGGAAGAGTTCGCGCCCCAGACCGGCACCAGCGTCGCCGCCGGCGAGATCGCCTACGGCGAGGACAAGATCGCGCGCTGAACTGGGCTTGGCGGCGCGGGCGGGGGGCCTGTAAGAGGGGCGCTTGATTTGAGGGCCCTATGAACATTCACGAATACCAAGGCAAGGCGTTGCTCAAGAGCTTCGGGGTTCCGGTCCCGCGCGGGTTCGCAGCGTTTACGGTGGCCGAAGCGGTGGACGCCGCCGCCAAACTGGGCGGCTCGGTGTGGGCGGTGAAGAGCCAGATCCACGCCGGCGGTCGCGGCAAGGGCAAGTTCAAGGAACCGGAGGCGGGCGAAAAGGGCGGCGTGCGCATCGCCAAGGCGGCCGCGGACGTGAAGCTCTACGCATCGCAGATGCTCGGGCGCACTTTGGTGACGCTGCAGACAGGCGCCGCTGGCCGCGTTGTGAACCGCATCTACATCGAAGAGGGCGTCCGAATCGCCAAGGAATTCTATCTCTCCGTGCTGGTCGATCGCGGCTCGGGGCGAGTGGCGTTCGTCGCGTCCGAAGCCGGCGGCATGAACATCGAGGAAGTCGCCCACGACACGCCGGAAAAAATCACCAACGTGCCGATCGATCCGCGCACCGGACCCACCCGCGCCGATGCCGACAAAATCGCGCGCGCGTTCGGCGTGAGCGGGGGCCAGGCCGAGCAATGCGCCGAACTCGTGACCAAGCTCTATGAAGCCTTCACCAAGAGCGACATGAGCCTGCTCGAGATCAATCCGGTGATCGTCAGCGAAGAGGGCGCGCTTATCTGCGCCGACGCCAAGGTGAGCTTCGACTCCAACGCCGAGTTCCGCCACCAGGAATGGGCGGCGCTGCGCGATCTCGGCGAAGAAGACGAGCGCGAGGTCGAGGCCTCCAAATATGATCTCTCCTACATCGCCCTCGACGGCGAAATCGGCTGCATGGTCAATGGCGCAGGCCTCGCCATGGCGACCATGGACATCATCAAATTTTTCGGCGCCGAGCCGGCGAACTTCCTCGATGTCGGCGGCGGCGCTTCCAAGGAGAAGGTCACCGCTGCCTTCAAGATCATCACCGCCGACCCGAAAGTGAAAGGCATCCTGATCAACATTTTCGGCGGCATCATGAAATGCGACGTGCTCGCCGAGGGCGTGGTAGCGGCGGTGAAGGAAGTGGGCCTGGCAGTGCCGCTCGTGGTTCGGCTCGAAGGCACAAACGTGGATCTCGGCAAAAAAATCATCCGCGAAAGCGGTCTCAACGTGATCCCGGCGGACGATTTGGAAGACGCGGCGCGGAAGATCGTGGCGGCGGTGCGGGGGGTGTGAAAAGACGGGAGGCGTGGCGTGTTTGAGACTCGCCCAGCAATGTCGGAAGAGGAGTTTGAACGCCTCGCCAAGCACCGTGAGCCAAGTTGGTGGGCCACCGGTGAAGGACTGATCTACCGGCCCGAAGTCATGAGCATGCCCGGCTGGCGAACCTAAGGGTCGCCCGACAACCTCAAGCTCACTGAAGCGCAGCGCTGTCTGATGATGTGGGGAGACATTGTGGGGCAGGTGCAGAACGGTGGAGTGGCGCAATTTTTCGAAAATTATGCATCCTCCCTGGAACTGGCGGAGTCTTGCGTCGCTCAGCTAGGATGGTCTGAACTCTCCGAACGCTTCCGCCTCGGGTTCACCGACTATATTCACGTCGACGGGCGCGACGCGACCCTCGAAGAGTGGTGCAGACACAAGGCGAGCGAGCAAGAGCGGTACCGTCAGGAGACGCGCAAAATACTAAGGGAGTCTGGCGGTGAGAAGTTTGCGGCCAATCCGGACGAGGTGGATTGGTTCATGATGATCTTTGGCGCCCGAGGCGACATCAAAATACAGGGCTGGAATTACGCACATATCGATGGTTTCAACGGGTGGTTTTATTCTGAAGCCACGAAGGCCGAGTCATCAGCACGAATATGCGTCTTCGCACTCAGCCGCCGTGACGAGTTGGCGCGGATTGCCTAGCGTGGAGCCGCGGCGGATGGCGGAGCGCTAATAGTCGTGTTACAAACAATTGCATGACCGCCATCACCCTCCCGCCCGATCTGCTCGCCTGGGCCCGCGCCGAGGTCGCTGCCGGGCGCGGCGCGAGCATTGAGGATGTCGCGAAGAACGCGATTTCCCGCTATCGCACGCAAATGGAAACCTTCCGCCGCTCCCTCGATGAAGCGGAGGCGGAGGCGGACCGTGAGGGGGCGCTTGATGCCGAGGCGGTGTTCGCCGAGTTGAAGGCGCGCTACGCGGATCCCGTGTGAAAGTCGAGCTTACGCGTAAGGCGCGCGCCGATCTGATTGAGATCGGCGACTATCTGGAGCGCGTCGCCGGCAGGCGCACGGCTTTTCGCTGGGTAGAGCGCCTTGAGACGAGGGCGCTTGGCCTGGCCAACCAGCCCTATGCAGGCGCCGAAGATTCCGAACTCGGTGGACGAAGGCGCGTCGTGGTGCGGCCATATCTCATAGTGTATCGGATCATATCGCTTGAATTGGTTCGCGTTGCGCGCGTAGTCCACGGCGCGCGTGATTTACCCGCGCTGTTTGGGGCAGAAGATGACTTAGGCTGAAGTCTCACTTCCCCATCACCGCCCGCTCGATCCGCCGGTCCGGCACGAGCCAGAGCAGCGCCACCGCCACATAAGTGGCCTGCGAGATGCGCGGATCGTAGAAGGCCGCGCCAATCCCGGCGACGTAGAGCGCAATCGAGAGCGGGCTTTTCCAGTCGCCGCCGATGGCGCGCTTGAGCACATGGTCTTGCCCGTGCTCGCGGATGATCAGCGTTTGTAGCGCGAAATAAGAGAACGCCGGCGCCAGCAGCGAGACGCCGTACACCACGCTCGGCCATTTGGCGCCGTGGGTCTCGCCGAGCCAGGCGGTGGTGAACGGCAGCAGCGAGAGGAAGAACAACAGCACCACATTCGCCCATAAAATCGCGCCGTTGACCCGCTCGACCGTGTGCATCATGTGATGGTGGTTGATCCAATAGATGGCGACATAGGCAAAACTCAGCACGTAGCCCAGGAACGTCGGCCACACGTCCACCAGGGCCGCGAGCGTGGCCGCTTCCGGGGCGTGCATTTCCAGCACCATGATGGTGATGATGATGGCGATGACGCCGTCGCTGAACGCGAGCAGCCGGTCTTTTTCCATTTTGCTTTCGCTCCGGATCGGTTAGATTGGAGGCAACATGAACGAGAATGCGGCGCCGGCCAAGCGTAAGACCATGCGGATCGCAGGCGCTTTGAGCGCCGTACTCGTCCTTGCGGCTACGGCCGCCGCGGCGGAGACGCCGTCCCTCAATCTGTTCAAGAGCGTGTGCGCTGCACACAATGCTGACGCCGCGGCGATTGAGCCTGACCTGCAGGCGCGGGGGTGGCGAACGCTGACGCCGGAAGAGGTCCAGCAGCACCCCTCAACCGAACTGACGCGTGGTTTCACCATGCATTGGACGCGTTTCCAGGCTTGGGGGCCCAGTGATGGAACGTCGCTCATTGTGCTGGTGGGCGATGGCTCGGTAAACGAGGGCGCGGCGCAGGGTAATTTCTGCCTGTTGGCGGATGCGGTAGGGTTCTCAAGGCAAACGCGCGAAGTCCGCGAGTGGCTGGGTTTCCGCCATGCTCAATCCTGGGGGCCTGGCGGCGACATTTTCGCTTATGTGCGCTCGCCCTCAGGAGAATTGCACAACGCGGCGGGCTTGAGTGGAAGTGAAGGCGCTGAGCCATTTGCGCAAGGGCGCATTGGCTTTGTGCAAGTGGTCGGTGACGAACACATGACATTGCTGAACTTCAGCGTCATTCATCCTCAACAGCAGGAGCAGGGAGCGCCCCCATGATCGGCTATGTTACGCTCGGAACAAACGACCTCGCACGCGCGGCGAAATTCTACGACGCCATCGCCGAGGCCATGGGAACCAAGCGCATGATGGAGAGCGATACCTTTATCGCCTGGGGCGAGCCGGGCGGGGCCGCCGGCATCGGCTGACCAAGCCCTATGACGGCAAGGCCGCCACAATCGGCAATGGCGTGATGGCGGCGCTGCAATGCAAGGACCGCGCGCAGGTCGATGCGGTCTATAACCTCGCCCGCTCATTGGGCGCGGCCGATGAAGGCCCCCCAGGCGAGCGCTTCCCCGGCTTCTACGCCGGCTATTTCCGCGACCCCGACGGCAACAAGCTCAACGTCTTCATCATGGGCTGAGGGGTTTTCCGGCGCTCGCTTCTCCTTTAAGCAGGCGCTTGGCGAAGCGCGGAGGAAATCATGGCAAACACCGATCTTGGCCCTGCGCCCTCGCGCACCCTGATTTCGAAGGCGTTCGAGGGCGAGTTCGCGCCGCCGCCGCTTAGCGTGGCGGTGGTGAGCTTGGTTGAGCTCTGCCAGCGCGCCATGCCCGACCCGATCAAGCTGCGCGCGGCGCTGGTCGATGAGGCCAAGTTCGATATCGGCCCGAGCGCGCGCGCCGAGGAAAGCGCCCGCACCTGGGCGCTCGACTCCAAGCTGATCGCAGCCCCGGTGCGCAATTTGCGGCACGAGATATTCGGCCGCGAGCGCCAGGGCGAGCCGGTGGTTATGCTGCTGAGCGTTGGCGAGTCGGAGGGCAAGCAGGTGGTTTTCTGCACCTCCTTGTTCCGCGGCGTGATCGAGGCCGACGTGATCAAGGCCGTCTGTCACGTGACGCAAACGCAGCCATTCGGCGGCGGCAGGGTGACCAATGCCGACGGCGCCATTGTGCGGCGCGCGTTTTGGGATTTGCAAGGGGTGGCCGGCGTGCGCGGCATGGCCGCCTGCGGACCCAACAATGTCGAGGCGCTGGACCTGCCCCGCGCGATAATCGCCTTCAATGTCACCGCCGCCAAGCCCTAAAGCGTCTGGCCTTAAATGCGACTCACGGCCTGGATCGATCTGGTTGTCGCATTTAAGGCCAAGAAGACGCTTTAGATTCAAAAGTTTCTAAAGCAACTTTGGGACTTTAAATTCGCTCCGCGATCGCCATCAAACTGAGGCGAATTTAAAGTCCGTTGCTTTAGGCGGCCGCCGTCGCGCTCGCAAAGATCGCTTCAGCTTCCGCCGCGAACGCGCCGTAATAATGCTCGCTCGGGGCCAGGAACAGCATCAAATTGAGCTTGTCGCCCGCGCGCGCGACCAGACCAGTGCCGCTCAAATTGAGCCCTTCTTTTGTGTTGGCGCTGATCTCAAACCGCACACCCGCGGCGCCGGCAAGCGTTTGCGGGCGTAGCCCGGTGGAGCTGGGCTCCTGGTAATTGGCCGCTAAGCTGTCGATCACGAACTCCACCAATTCGCTGTCGCTCATATCGGCGCGATAGACGACGGCGGGAGTGTCGCGGTCGGCCGGACGCACCAGCGGCGCTCCCGGCGCGATAGAAGCGAGAATGAGCTGGTTCAGCCCGACGCCATCCACGGTCAAGAGCCGCACCCCTTGCGGGCGCGGCATCATCATCGCGGACACGTCCGACCAGGGGCGCGTCAGCGTCACCTGGAAGGCGCGCGCGGCCTTGTAGGGGCCAGCCGGGGCGAGGGTGACGCCCGCGCAGCCTGTGAGCAGGGCCGCGCCGGCCGCGGCGACGAATAGGTTGCGCCTGGTGATGTTCATTGTCCCCCTCCATTCAATTGCGCGATGCGCGCTTCAATCAGGGCGCGGTCTTGCGCGTTGGGCGCCCGTTCAAGATAGGTTGTGAAATGAGCCGCGGCTTCGGCGTTGCGCTGGTCGCGGGCGGCGTATTCGCCGAGCTCGCGCCACGCCGCCGCCGGTGCGTCGGACTGGGCGATGGAATTGGTGTAGTGCTGCACCGCTCGGGCGCGGTCGCCCTGGCCGCGGCGGATACGGTTGATCTCGCCGCGATAAAATTCAACCAGGCCTACGTCCTCGCCATGGGCCGCGAGCCGGTCGAGCACCAGCAGCGTCTGACTGTAATCGCGGCGGCGCAGTTCGGAGCGCAGCCAGGAATCCAGAAACGGCCGGATCATCGCTCGATAGCGCGTGCGCTGGGTTTCGCCGGCGCTCGCCTGCGCCGCACGCGCGGCCAGCCTCTCGACCCGGTCCGCCGAGATGGGGTGGGTGCGGAAAATGCTGGCGCGGGTTTCCGAGCGGCGCACGTCGGGATCGTCGGAGGCTTTTGTCTCCGCCACCAGATTCGCCCACAAATTCTCGCCGGCGTGCGGGTCGTAGCCCGCGCCCACGGCGTGATCGAAGCCGATGGTGTCGGCGTCGCTTTCGTTCTCGCGCGAGAATCCGAATACCGAAGCGATGGTGCCGAGATAGACGATGTTGCCCACCACCGGCACGCCTGCCGCCGAAGCGATGATCGAAAACACCGCCGCCGCCGTCGAGCGGTCACGGATGGTGCGCTGCATGGCCAGCGAGTGGCGCTCGCCATAATGGCCAATCTCGTGGCCGAGCACGAACGCCAATTGGGCCTCGTCCTCGGCGCGCAGCAGCAGCCCCGACCACACTTCCATATAGCCGTTCGGGGCCATGGAAGCGTTGAAATAGGGGCGGTTCATCACGTAGAGGCGGATGTCGCCGCAATAGGGGCCAGCAACACGGCATGCTACTTCGCTGAGATAGGCGTTGAGCGCGGGATCGCGCTCCAATTGGCCGGAAGCGCTCGCGTCTCGCTCGGCGCGGTCGGACATTCCCCATAGCCCGCCTTCGTCGCTGGTGACATCCGGGCGCGCGCGCGACGGTGCGAGCGAGGGCGGTGGAATTGGCGGTGGTTGGGGATCGGCGATTGTGACGGGCTGGGCGACCGCGTCCGAGACTTCCGCGGGCGCGGGTTCCTGCGCCGTCGCCGCCAATGGCAGCGCCAACGCCAGCAGCAGGGCCGCAGAAGCGCGTTTCACAGCGGCGCGCCGCGCATCATTGCGGTGACAAGCGACATGGCGCCATCGGCGTCGCGCATGTCCTGGCTGGGGGCGGCGATGACGAGGTTGAACCAGATGACGTTGCCGGTGCGCAAATCGACCAGCGAGGCGTAGGTCACCTGATTGCCCAGCGGGATGCCCACTCCGAGCACGGCCAGCCCGACCATCACCGCGACACGCCCCGCGCTCGCATAAGTGCCGTAGGCGCCGACGAACAGCGCGTAATCGGCGTTGTGAGCCGCGCCCAGTTCGCGCACCCCCTCGCCGAGCGTCCACTCGAAGCGGTCGCGCTGCGTCGGCAGCATTTGGCGTCCGATCAGCGCGCCGCCGACGGCGTCATGCAGGCGGATGATTTGACCGATACGCCCTTCCATGGCGGTGGAGGGGTCCAGCGCGCTCGGCGTATGGTTTTCGCTCTGCACAAAAGTGGCTAGGCTGGAGGCCAGATTGTCGCGTCCGGAGATCGACCAATCCTCGCGCGGCTCGGGCACGCCCGCCGCCGAAAGGATGGCCAATTGGACATTGGGCGTCATCACCAGCACGCGTGAATTCGCCGGCGGCGCATCGTATTTGCCGGAGAAGGTGGCCGATTGCGTCACCGCGCACGCAGTCAGCAACACGAGCGCGCCTAGTGCGAAAATGCGTTTGAGCATGTCACCCCCCTTGAGCCTCTTGGTTGCCCGACCTTAACGCGGCGTGAGCCGGTGTCCAGGGGTCCCAATCCGGCGCTTGCAATCGCGGGCGCTGACGTTACGACCCGGTGCTCCACCTTCTTTTTGAGGCGTTCCTTGTCCATTCTCGTTTCCGCCGCCACGCGCGTGATTTGCCAGGGTTTCACCGGCAAGAACGGCACCTTCCATTCCGAGCAAGCGATTGCTTACGGCACGCGGATGACTGGCGGGGTTTCGCCCGGCAAGGGCGGGCAGACGCATCTCGGGCTGCCGGTGTTCAATTCTGTTGCGGAAGCGAAGGCGCGCGCCGGCGCCGACGCCACCGTGATCTATGTGCCCCCGGCGGGCGCGGCCGCGGCCATCGAGGAAGCCATTGACGCGGAAGTTCCGCTGATCGTGTGCATCACCGAAGGCATTCCGGTGCTCGACATGGTTCGGGTCAAGGCCAGGCTGGAAAAATCCAAATCGCGCTTGATCGGGCCGAACTGCCCCGGCGTGCTGACGCCGAACGAGTGCAAGATCGGCATCATGCCCGGGCAGATTTTCGAGAAGGGCAAAATCGGCGTGCTCTCGCGCTCGGGCACGCTCACCTACGAGGCCGTGTTCCAGACCACCAATGAAGGGCTCGGCCAAAGCACCGCGGTCGGCATTGGCGGCGACCCGGTGAAGGGCACCGAATTCATCGACATGCTGGAGATGTTTCTCGCCGACGCCGCGACCCAAGCCATCATCATGATCGGCGAAATCGGCGGCGCGGCGGAAGAAGACGCTGCGCAGTTTCTTGCTGACGAGAAAAAGAAGGGCCGCTGGAAGCCGACCGTCGGCTTCATCGCCGGCCGCACCGCGCCGCCCGGCCGCCGCATGGGCCACGCCGGCGCCATCATCTCCGGCGGCAAGGGCGACGCGGAGAGCAAGATCGCCGCGCTGGAAGCGGCGGGAATACGGGTGGCGCCACACCCGGCCGCGCTGGGACGGACAATGGCGGAAGTGTTGCGGGGGTAGGGGATTTCGCAACAGGAGCAGCTGGCGGCGGCCATCGCGGCTAAGCGTTGGCGAATTTCGACGCCGATCAAGCAGCGTCCTGACCGGAAATGACCTGCGCGCGTTTCTCCCGGCGCGCCGTTGACGCCGAGCCGCGTGATCGTCGCGGGAGGACGTGGCCGCCGAAATGGCCCAGCGCGACTCTCGGTAGCCCCCGCACCCCAGGCATGCGCGTCCCCGCCCTATTTTCCCGCCGCGAAGCACCTTAGAAGGACGCGCGCGCCTGTTGCGCTTGCGAACAGATCAGAGGTCAGCTCCCCCATGGCCGATACCGCCCGCAGCCTGGCCAACCAGGCGCTCGCCGAGACCAGCTTCCTTTCCGGCGCCAACGCGACGTTCGTCGAGGAGATGGCGGCGCGCTACATGGCCGATCCGGGCGCGGTCGATCCGTCTTGGCGCGCGTATTTCGAGCAGGCGCCCGAGAGCCCGCAGGCGGTGCGCGCGGCGGTGGAGGGGCCGTCCTGGTACCGGCCGGAGCTGGCGCGGCCAAAGACCACCGAGACCACGCGGTTGCTGGATGGCGATTGGGACGGTCTGCGGCAATCGCTTGAACGCAAGGTCGCCGCGCGTCTGCCGGCGGCCTCGGGCCAGGACGTGCAGCAGGCGGCGCGCGACAGCGTGCGGGCGCTCATGCTGATCCGCGCTTACCGCACGCGTGGGCATCTGGCGGCGACGCTCGATCCGCTCGGCATCGAAGTGCGGCCGTTGCCGGCGGAACTCGACCCCGCGTCACACGGCTTCGGCCCCGGCGATCTCGACCGTCCCATTTTCATCGACGGCGTGCTGGGGCTGGAGAGCGCCACCATCAACGAAATGCTGGCGGTCCTTCGCCGCACTTATTGCGCCAATGTCGGCGTCGAGTTCATGCACATCACCGATCCGGCCGAGAAGGCTTGGATTCAGGAGCGCATCGAAGGCCCCGACAAGGGCGTCTCGTTCACGCCCGAAGGCAAGCGCTCGATCCTGAAAAAGTTGATCGAAGGCGAGAGCTTCGAAAAATTCGTGCACAAGCGCCACCCGGGAACCAAGCGCTTCGGGCTCGACGGCGGCGAAGCGATGTTGCCGGCGCTGGAGCAGATCATCAAGCGCGGCGGCGCGCTCGGGGTTGAGGAGATCATCCTCGGTATGGCCCATCGCGGGCGGCTTAACGTGCTGGCGGCGGTGATGGGCAAGCCGTACCGCGCCATTTTCCATGAATTCTCCGGCGGATCGACCCAGTCCGATGACGTGCAGGGCTCGGGCGACGTGAAATACCATCTCGGCGCATCCTCCGACCGCGCCTTCGACGGCAACAATGTGCATCTCTCGCTAACCGCCAATCCCAGCCACCTGGAAATCGTCAACCCCGTCGTGCTCGGCAAGGCGCGCGCCAAGCAGGCGAAGCACGCGACTTGGAGCGAGGACGCGCAGGGCCTGCACGATCTGCGCGCGAAGGTGATGCCGTTGCTGATCCATGGCGACGCCGCGTTCGCGGGGCAGGGCGTGGTGGCCGAGTGCTTCGCGCTCTCGGGGCTGCGCGGTTATCGCACCGGCGGCACCATGCATTTCATCATCAACAACCAGATCGGCTTCACCACCGCGCCGCACTTCTCGCGCTCCAGCCCGTACCCCAGTGATGTCGCGCTGATGGTGCAGGCGCCGATCTTCCACGTGAACGGCGATGACCCTGAGTCTGTTGTGTACGCGGCCAAGGTGGCGACCGAATATCGCCAGCTGTTCGGCAAGGACGTGGTCATCGACATGTTCTGCTATCGCCGCTTCGGCCACAACGAAGGCGATGACCCGACCATGACGCAGCCGATCATGTATCGGCGCATCAAGGATCAACCGAGCGCGCTTTCGATCTATGCCGAGCGCCTGGTGCAGGGCGGCGTGGCGACACAAACGGAAGTCGATGGCTGGAACGCCGAATTCAGCGTTTTCCTGGACAAGGAATTCGAATCCGGCCGCGATTACCGCGTCAACAAGGCCGATTGGCTGGACGGGGTGTGGTCGGGCTTTGTGCTGCCCGAGGACGACGACCGCCGCGGCAAGACCGAGGCGGCGGGCGACAGGCTGCGCGCGCTCGGCCGGCGCGTCACCGAATTGCCGCGCGACTTCGACATGCACAAGACCGTGCAGCGTGTGATCGAAACCCGGCGCAAGGCGATCGAGGAGGGCCATGGCGTCGATTGGGCGCTGGCTGAGCATCTGGCGTTCGCAACGTTGCTCGACGAAGGCTTCAACGTGCGTCTCTCGGGTCAGGATTCCTGCCGCGGCACGTTTAGCCAGCGCCATTCGCACTTCATCGATCAAACGACAGAGGCGCGCTACACACCGCTCAACAATCTCGGCCCCGGCCAGGCGCATTACGAAGTGATCGACTCGCTTTTATCGGAGGAAGCTGTGCTCGGCTTCGAGTATGGCTACACACTGGCGGAGCCGAAAACGCTGACGCTGTGGGAAGCGCAATTCGGTGATTTCGTGAACGGCGCGCAGGTGGTGATCGACCAATTTATCTCTTCCGGCGAGCGCAAATGGCTGCGCATGTCGGGCTTGGTGATGCTGTTGCCGCACGGCTACGAAGGGCAGGGGCCCGAGCATTCCTCGGCCCGGGTCGAGCGCTTTCTGCAGCAATGCGCCGAGGACAATATGCAGGTGGTCAATTGCACCACGCCAGCCAATTATTTCCACGCCCTGCGCCGGCAGCTGCACCGCGAATTCCGCAAGCCGCTGATCGTTTTCACGCCAAAATCGCTGCTCCGGCACAAGAAATGCGTCTCGACGCTGGCGGAAATGGCGGAGGGCTCCTCGTTCCACCGCGTGCTCTGGGACGATGCGCAGACGCAAAACGGCAATACCGCGATCAAGCTGAAGCCAGACGCGGAAATCCGCCGCGTGGTCATGAGCGCCGGCAAGGTCTATTATGACCTGCTCGATGAGCGCGAGAAGCGCGGGCGCGGCGATGTCTATCTGCTGCGGCTGGAGCAATTCTATCCCTGGCCGATGAAATCGGTGATGACCGAGCTGGCGCGGTTTCCCAATGCGGAACTGGTCTGGTGCCAGGAAGAACCGAAGAACATGGGCGGTTGGAGCTTCGCCGATCCATGGCTGGAGCTGACGCTGGAGAAAATTCACATCAGCGCCAAGCGCGCGCGCTATGCCGGCCGCCCGGCGACGGCATCGACCGCGGCGGGGCAGATGAGCAAGCATGTGAAAGAATTGGAGCGGCTTCTCAACGAAGCCATGGATTAGTCCGTCATTCCGGACGCGCGAAGCGCGATCCGGAACCCTAGGGATCGGAACCCAGGGGATCGTAGAGCGCGGTGCTTGAGGCCCCTGGGTTCAGGGCTCTCGACTTCGCCGAGCCCCGGAATGACGGAGTAAGAGGTGTGCAAATACAGTGCGCGATAGCGCAACGGAGCAGAGATGACAGACATCGTAGTGCCAGCCCTCGGCGAAAGCGTCAGCGAAGCCACCGTCGCCAAATGGCTGAAAAAGTCCGGCGATAATGTGCGCAAGGACGAGACGCTGGTGGAACTGGAGACCGACAAGGTCTCGGTCGAGGTCTCCGCGCCGGAAGCGGGCGTGCTGACCGATATCGTTGCCGGCGAAGGTGACACCGTGCTGATCGGCGCATTGCTCGGGCGCATGGGCGGCATGGGTGCGCAAGCCGCGCCACAGGCCGTCGCCGCGCCTAAGCCCGCGCCGCCGCCGCCGTCAAACGGCGCCGCCAAGCAAGCCCCGCCTTCGGTGCAACGCATCGCCGCCGAAAGTGGCATCGACGTTTCCGTCATGTCCGGCGCCGGCAGGGACGGGCGGCTCACCAAGTCCGACGCGCTCGCCATTATCGAGCAACGCGCCACCGCGCCGGTGGCCAAGCCGCCAATCGCGCCCCCGCGCGTGCTCGGGCCGCGCGAGGAGCGGGTGAAAATGACGCGCATGCGCACCACCATCGCCCGGCGGCTGAAGGAAGCCCAGAACAACGCCGCTATGCTCACCACCTTCAACGAAGCCGACATGTCGGCTGTGATGGCGGCGCGCGGCAAGTACAAGGACACGTTCGAGAAGAAGCACGGAGTGAAGCTCGGCTTCATGAGCTTCTTCGTGAAGGCGTGCATCGCCGCGTTGAAGGAAATTCCCAACGTCAATGCCGAAATCGACGGCGAGGACATCATCTACAAGAATTTCTACGATATCGGCATCGCCGTCGGCACCGATCGCGGCCTCGTGGTGCCGGTGGTGCGCGATTCCGATCACAAGAGCATGGCCGATATCGAACGCGAGATTGCCGAGCTCGGCCTCAAGGCGCGCGATGGCCATCTGAAGATCGAGGATTTGCAGGGCGCGACCTTCACCATCTCCAATGGCGGCATTTACGGCTCGCTGATGTCCACACCGATCCTCAACGCCCCGCAATCCGGCATCCTCGGCATGCACAAGATCCAGGAGCGCCCGATCGTGGTCGACAAGCAGATCGTGATCCGGCCGATGATGTACCTCGCGCTCAGCTACGATCACCGCATCGTCGACGGCAAGGAAGCCGTGACCTTCCTGGTGCGGGTGAAAGAAGGGCTGGAGGATCCCGAGCGGATGCTGCTGGATCTTTAGCGCTTCTGCTCCTTGTGCAGCACCGTAAGCGCAAGACCGGCGAGCGCGATGAACGGCAGTGCGGCGAACAGCCAAGCGGTCCATGACGGATCGAAGACGACGTAATAGCTATCGTGGAGCGTCGGGCTCGGCGGCGCCAGCGTCGAATAGGACTGCAGCAAGACGCCCGCCGCCAACCCCCACGCGCCAGAGAGCAGCCGCAGCCCCCCGGACATCTGCCTCAGCGTGCGCAGGCTGCCCAGGAGCAAGAGCACGGCGGTCCCGGCCACGAGCCAGGGCGTCAGGCCCCAGCCAAATTGCAAGGCCGCAAGCGCCGCAAAGAGAAGCCCGAAGGCCGCCGCACCCCAGGCGCTGATTTTTCCCATCATTCCGTGTTGCCCCCAAATGGTGCGAGGCCTAGCTGCCCCCGGCCCAGGCGAAAAGGGCTGACGCTGCCGCCGGAGCTTGTGTAAGCTCCGCTCTGGCCGTCCGGTGCCGCGATTGCCGTGCAATCGCTCCCGGTTCACGGGACCGCGCTGAACCTCTCCCAAAGGAGGGAGTGGCAGTCCGAGTGGCGCTGGCGGTTGTCGTTGGGAGCCCCGGCGCGCTGCAGGGCGGGCACCCGCGCGCTCCGTTGGGAGAATGGGCGCTAACCTGCCGAAATTTCGAAACACTCTTCAAGAGGGCTGACTCCGCGCCCTATCCGCGTGTAGGGTCCATCGGTCGCCCTGGGGAGGGCGGTGAAGAGGGACGGGACGATGACAACTTTATTGCGACTGTTGGCGATCCTGGCGCTGCTGGCGGTGGCGCTGCTGGTTTTGGCCGCCGCCTTCGCGGTGACGGTAAATCTGGCCCAATTGCCGATCGATCTGGACGCGGTGCTCGGCGACGAGAAGCTGGAGGTCGTGGCCGGGATAGGCTGGCTGGAGGCGGCGCTGTGGGGGGCAGGGGGGCTGTTCTTCCTGATCGCCGCCATTCGCCTCATGCGCCGCACGCAGGGCTGGTTCCTCTGGCTTTGCGGCTTTGCCTGCCTGGCCGGGCGTTGGGTGCTGTCGCAGGGCGGGCCTGATGCCTCGCTGGCCGTGGTTCGCAAGATCGATCCCGGCTTGTACCTCCAGCCTGCCGCCTTGGACATTTACGGATCGGAAGTGCAAGTGGGGCGCTTCGGCGTATTGCTGCTGCTCGGCCTGATCGTGCTGATCGTGGACATCGCCGACCGCTCGCACTGGAAGCGCCAGGAGGGCTAAGCGCCCGAGTTGCCGGCAAGGGCGCTGACGGTCCATAAGCTCCGCACGATTCCAGCGGAGCAGGCATGTATGATCTCGTCATTATCGGCGGCGGACCCGGCGGCTATAATTGCGCCATCCGCGCCGGCCAGCTGGGGCTGAAGGCCGCCATCGTCGAGAAGCGCGGTAAGCTCGGCGGCACCTGCTTGAACATGGGCTGCATTCCATCGAAAGCGCTGCTGCACGCCAGCGAATATTATGAGGCGGCGACCAAGACATTCCCATCCATGGGCGTGCGCATCACCGGTCTGTCGCTCGATCTGCCGCAGATGCTGAAGCAGAAGGACGACGCGGTCGATGG